>JACZVJ010000060.1 GCA_022572725.1 Nitrospinota bacterium
TAGACGTTTTTCCTTACCGCCAAATCTGAATTTCAGCCGCCACCACTTGCCCCCGCTGGGGGCAACTTCCAGATACAACCCGCCACCATCAAATAGCTTCTTGGCTTTCTCGGCGGGTTTGGCGTTACGAATGGCGGTGTCTGTTAGGGGCATTGGGGGCAACACATTGCACTGACACCTCACTTGCCCCCAGTTGCCCCCTGATGTCATTGGATTTAATTAACCTTTACTGGACAACAACAAACAAAAAAGCCGCTTAAAAAGCGGCTTTCACATTACTTATTGTCCTTTGTTGGACTTAGTCGGACTATTAATTGGTGGAGGGCAGGGGACTTGAACCCCCGACCCCAACGTTGCGAACGTTGTGCTCTCCCAACTGAGCTAGCCCCCCACAGTTGTCAACTTAGGCCTTGACCGGTCTCCGCTTTGCTCCTTTTGTTTCACTGTATCAAAAGGCTCAATGGCCCGCAATTAGTTTGGACCGGGATCGATTATTCGTACCCGTCGTCCTTCCACGGACAATTTTCCTTCGGCGAACAGTTGAATGGCTTGAGGATACACCCGGTGTTCCTGTTCGAGAATTCGAGCAGATAAAGTTTCGACCGTGTCCTCCTCCTGGATTGGGACTGAGGCCTGAATGATGATGGGCCCTTCATCGACTCCTTCTGTCACAAAATGTACAGTGCACCCTGAAATTTTAGCTCCCCACTCCATAGCCTGTTTTTGGGCATTGAGACGGGGAAAAGCCGGGAGCAAGGAAGGATGGATGTTCATCATTCGCCATTGATAGGCTTGAATAAGGGCGGGGGTGACAATTTTCATGTACCCCGCGAGGGTCACCAATTGAACATCGAATTTTTCAAGAACCTGCAAAATCTTTCGATCGTAGGCTTGGTGAGGATCCGGCTCTTGGGCGCAAGCCCTTGGATCAATATATACCCCCTCCAAGCCATGATGCCGAGCTCGGTCAAGTGCGACCGAATGTTGGTTGTTGCTTATCACCACCGCAATAGAGGCCTCTATAGTCCTAGCCTGAATCGCCGCGATGATAGCCTGGAGGTTCGATCCCCTCCCCGACGCCAGCACTCCTATTCGCACCAGTGGCATCCTTAACGCTCTTTACCGTATTCCACGCCGGGACCATTCCCCGTCCCTTCCAGAATTTGACCGATCATATACCCCTGCCCGCCAAACTCCCCCGCCCTTTCAATCATGGGCTCTTCCCTTCACGAATGGGCAAGCTGGACAAGGGTTTCGACGTGAGCGGTTTGGGGAAACATGTCGAACACTTTCGCACGCACGATTCGATATCCCGACTCACACAACCGCCCCAAATCCCGTGCCAACGTTTGAGCATCACAAGAAAGGTACAGAAGACCAGGTGCCTTAATTCGACCCAACGATTCCACACATTCTCGGCTGAGACCCACTCGCGGAGGATCTACGATGACCCAATCATAGTCTCCCTTAGCAACCTGACTGAGGTAGGTTTCCGCCTTGGCGTGGCGAAACCGACACCGGCCAACGTGGTTCATCGAGGCCGATTTCCTGGCATCCGCCAAAGCAAAGGGGTTCTCCTCGACTTCCGTCACGAGAGCCCCATTTCTGGCTTGAAAGAGACCCAAACACCCGATTCCTGAAAAGAGTGCCAAGACGCGTAACCGGTCAGGGGAACCCATCCATTCTGCGACGGATTGCGCGATTGTTTCATACACAGACCAATTGGCCGGCATGAATGCACGATCACTAATTCGAACCACCAATTTGTGAAACCGTTCAGAGAGGTGATCGTCCCCTTCAACCCACCTGAGGCCTAACTTCCTCCTTGAAGAACTGTCAGGGGAAGCGATAAACACCTGGCCAACGACGGTGGGGAGCCCCTTGAACAGTTGAAATAGTAAACAGGCTTCTTCTTGCCGGGATACCATTCCTCGGAAAATGATCAACGTGTTCCCAAAAGCCGATGAAGACCGCAATTCCACACTGGACAGGAATACGGGAAGTTTCTTCAAGGTGGCAAGCCGGGTTTCTATCTCCTCAACGACCCGGCGCATGGATTGTGGAACCAGCATACAGCCGGCAGCCGGTACCGCTTGGTGGCTTCGTTCTCGGCGGAACCCGAGGTGAAACCCTTCCCTTTCTCGAAAGACAGTGAAACGAACCCAGGAACGGTATTCATAGGGAAGGGGTGAGGGCATTGGTGGTTCGAACTGGTTAATTGATACCCTACCGATTCGAGAAAGCGCTTCCTCCAGCAGCCGTTGTTTTTGGATCAGTTGGGCCTCGTACTTCACATGCTGAAACTGGCAACCCCCGCAGTGTCCATACACACCACAGGCTGGTTGAACGCGTTCTGCAGAAGCCTCCAGAACTTCACTGAGAGTGGCCACCTGATACCTGTGGTGGGTTTCTTGGGTTACAATACTTACGGTCTCGCCAGGAATGGTCCCACGAACGAACGTCACCATCGATCCAACATGGGCCAGTCCCCATCCTCCAGCCACCACTCGTTCAATTCGGACAGGAACTGAAGCTTGCATGATCGGGGGAAAAGGAAAACCTCAAGCGTTCAAGAACTTTCAGGCCGGACCTCAACGCTGAGCAGCTTGATTTTTCGATGGAGATGGCTCCGCTCAATTTTCAGGTCATCGGCGGTTTTTGAAACATTCCAATTATTATTACGAAGCCGATTGGTAATAAATTCACGCTCAAAGACGGTACGGGCATCTCGCAGTGAATCAAAGGAATCAGCAGGACTCACACTGGGCATTTGGCTCCCTGAGAAGCCAGGTAAAAAAGGAACGACCTCCGAGACATCAATGACCGGGTTGGGCACCATAATCATCAACCGCTCAACAAAATTTCGGAGCTCCCGAATATTTCCTGGCCAATCATGGCGCCTCAACAACTCTAAAGCCCCCTGGGTAATTTCTTTATGCTTCAGGCCCTGTTCATCTGCATGGAGACGGAGAAAATAGTGGATAAGGGAGAGGATGTCTTCTCGTCGCTCACGGAGTGAGGGTACGTCAATAGGGAGGACATTGAGACGATAAAATAAATCGTCCCGAAATCGACCATTTTCCATTTCCTTTTGGAGATTCTTATTCGAGGCCGCAATAATCCGAACATTGACTTTTACCAGCTTCGATCCTCCCACACGAGTAAACTGTTGTTCTTGTAACACCCGGAGAACCTTGGCTTGAGTCGCGAGGCTCATGTCCCCAACCTCATCCAAAAACAGCGTTCCCCCATCAGCTAATTCAAACTTTCCCCGCTTTTGAGAAAGGGCCCCGGTAAACGCCCCCCGTTCATGTCCAAATAGTTCGCTTTCGATTAACGTTTCCGGAATCGCCGCACAATTGACCTCAATAAAGGGCCGACGATGACGAGGGCTCTGGTGATGAATCGCCCGGGCCACCAGCTCTTTTCCGGTTCCATTTTCACCGGAGATCAGAACCCGGCTATGCGTCGGCGCGGCAGCGGCGATCTCCTGCCGAAGTTTTTCCATTGCCGGAGAATCGCCCACCAATTCGGAATGACGTTCAACTTGAGTGCGAAGATTGAGGTTTTCCTCTTCCAGGTTTCTCTGATGAAGCGCGTTTCTCACTAAAATGGTCACTTTCTCGAGGTCCAGCGGTTTCTCCAGATAATCATAGGCGCCAAGCTTCGTGGCCTTGACGGCGGTTTCCACCGACCCGTGACCAGACATCATAATGACCATCAAATTTGGGTACTGCTGCCGCATCTGTTTAAGGGTTTCCAGGCCATCCATTTCAGGCATCCAAATATCAAGCATGATAAGGTCTGGAGGTTCCGCCCGAATCAACTTCAGGGCTTCCACCCCACTTTTTGCAAGGGACACTTGATACCCTTCATCCTCAAGGATACTGCTGAGCGTGGTCAAAATGGATGGCTCATCATCGACAAGGCAAATGCTTCCTGACACGGCTTCCCTACTCCTCATTCCCCCAAGCCCCCCAGCTACCCTGGCCGGCTTTTCCCGGCCCACCACACCTCCCCTCCCACCCCGGAGACTGTGTGAACCTCCGAGACATGGCAGGGATGGACATGAGGTTCAATCAAGATATGGGGAGGTCAAAGGTAAACAAGGCCCCTGTTGGTTTATTATTGGCAGCCTGGATGGACCCGTTATGATCCGTAATAATGCGATGGACAATTGCCAGCCCCAGACCCGTTCCCGCCCGCTTTTTCGAGAAATACGGGACAAACAATTTTTCTTGGTCCTCTTGACGGATGCCTGGGCCTTCATCTGCAACCTTGACGATGACTCGCTGGTGTTTCCAATCCAATTCCGTCGTGACCCACACTCGCCCTTTTTGATCCATGGCTTGAATGGCATTATCAAAAAGATTGACAAACACCCGACGCATCTGCTCCTGATCAAGATTGATGGGCGGCAGGGATGGGTCAAGCCTTTGGACAAACTCAATGTCAAGATGGGCACCGGTGTAAAGCGGGACCACTTTTTCAATGACCTCATGAAGCGATTGGCGCACCATGTGAGGGGCCGGCATTCTGGCGAACTTTGAAAACCCATCGATCAGGTGCTTCAGGCTGTTGACTTCGCTCACAATCACCCCAGTGGATTGGTCAAAAATATCGTTAAAATCCGGTGCCTTGTCGAAGAATTTTTTCCGCAAACGCTGCGCGGCGAGCTGAATCGGCGTGAGTGGGTTCTTGACTTCATGAGCGATGCGTTGGGCGACCTCTTGCCAGGCCGCCACTTTTTGGGCCTTGATTAATTCCGTTCGGTCTTCAAACACCAAAACAAACCCAAGATCTTTGCCGGCCTCATTTTTCATACGGGAAAGGTTCAGGCCAATCGTCAATAATTTCCCTTGACCTTGCATCTGGCCTTCCAACGACAGACTGTCCCGCCCATCCACCAGGATCCGATCATAGGCCTCTTGAAAAAGCGTTAATTCCCGCTCTTTAAACACCTCAAAAGCCGATCGCCCACGAACCTCATCGGCGCCAACTCCCAGAATCCGTTCTGCAGAATGATTAAAGGTGGTAATGATTGACCCAACATCGAGGGACAATACCCCTGACACAATCGTCTCAACAACTGCCTCCGTGTAGGCCCTTCGGCGGTCGGACTCGAGATTCGATTGAATCAGCGATTGATTGGCCTCCTCCAGTTTCGATTTACCGGTGGAAAGATCGGCTGCCATCCGATTAAAGGAATCCACAAGGGTGCCAATTTCGTCAGTAGCGCTCACGACTATCCTGACATTTAAATCACCTCGTGCAACGGCTTCCGTCCCCTCGGCCAATTTTTGGATCGGCACGTTAATCCCTCGGGCCACATAAAATCCGAACCACGTCGCACTAAAAAGAATCAAGACCATCACCACGGCCACAAACAAATACGCCCCAGCTTTAATGGGGTTTTCCAGCGCTTTAATTTGCAAAAAGTCCGTGTATCGCCGGGAAATCCCCTCCATCTTCAACAGAAGCGATTCCGGAACATAGGTGTCGACGACGACAACTCCGGCCATGCCTCCCGGATCGCTATTCGAGCTTATGGGAACACCTGCCCGAATGAGCTGTCCGACTTGAGCTTCCTGAACTGAGGTTTGCTCATCGCGAGAATCCAACACTTGGAGTACTAACTGCCCAACAGGGAGACTAAGAACCACAGCCGGGATATCAGGATCAAACGATCGGGCAAGAGTCTCCAATTTAGCCGAGAATAGCTCCACCCCGGTCAAGTTAAACTCTGCACGCTTTCTCGCCATGGTAGCCATCAACAACTCCCGGTGCTCCGGACGAAGCATATCCTCCCTGAAAATTTCTTTGCTGATGGCCCGTGCACTTTTCATGGCCAAGGCCGTATGGCCTTCGTGGTACATCCAGGCCATTTCCTCTGAATCTTTTAGGACCTGCTCCATTTGATCATTGAACCAGATCTTCATGACTTCATTGATGACCCCACTGGCGACAACAGCCAACAAAACCGTGGGGATCAGTGAAAAACCAATGAAGGCGGCAATGAGCTTGGTGCGAAAACCCGACCCCAACAAGCGATGCCGTCGTTCGAAATAGGCCTTTATGAGGTTTCGAGACAACAGCAGTGTGAGAACCACAAGGCCAACAATGTCGAGGTAGATCAAAAACAACACCAGCGCATAACTGGAGCTAGGGAGGATGCTGTCAGGGCGGGTCATCCCCGCTCCCCCATACCTGGCGTAATACATGGTCAGGAGAACACAAGGAATAAGCAGGAGGAGAACAATCAATACAGGCTTGAGGTGAAGGCTCTTTCGCCGTGGCTCCGGCTCATCTTCACGAATGAGCCGCTCACCTAGTTTGGAAGCGGAAAGGAGACCGGGTGCAAATTTTGAGGAAGAGGCCATGAGGTTCAACCTTGCAAATCCGGCAATGCCTTTGACGCGCTCAACTCCCTTTATTCACGAATTGGGGCTCTGCCAAGGCGAAACTCCCGACCTCAGCTCATGAGCGTCTACTGAAAACCTGATCATGCCAGAGCCAGCCAGGAGGCCACTTCTACCATTTTAAGCTGGTGGGACAAAGATTGGAATGGCCATCTCAGAACAAGGAATGATGAAAAAGCCAAGTCAGAAGGAAGGGGTTTTTTGTTTGCCAGATGCCAGATCGACGTATTTCATTCGCAGGGCATACAACAGATCACGCAGGACCGTTTGCTCTTCCGAAGTAAGATTCCCTTGGGTTTTAGTTTCCAAAAGGGACAAAATATCAATAACCTCCTTAGCCCCTTGCAGATTCACCGTCTGAGGGGGTTGGTCAGG
Organism: Nitrospinota bacterium; assembly: GCA_022572725.1. Taxonomy (GTDB): domain Bacteria; phylum Nitrospirota; class Nitrospiria; order Nitrospirales; family UBA8639; genus JACZVJ01. Next base: position 6,795 of record JACZVJ010000060.1, read on the forward strand.
GTCAAGTTGTTCACCCATCAGCATGAGCGCCGAGGTCCCCAAAGAAAAAATAAACGATGAAAAGGTAAGGGGTGGAGCGGCCGAAGGAGTTTCCTTGGTCCCCTTCTGGCTTCCTTGACTCGTATCGGATGAGGGTGAAAACGAGGGTGCTAGAGAAGGAGACACCGTGGATTCCTCCTGCGATTGTCCGCGTTTATCGCGGATAACAAATCCTCTTTCCTCGCTTTCTTCCATGGGGTTTTCCTTTCACAAGGGGCGCTGGAAAGTTAACATAAAGCCTCGTCTGCCGCAAGCTAACGAACCAATTGAAGCAGGCCAAGAAACAAGTATAATAGCGCGCACGACAACATTTGAGGGAAGCCATTTCCATACCAAAATTCCTATTGGGTTTGATGCTTCCCACAAGTCAGGCACATTTCGAGGTGGAGCCCCAGGGGCAGAGCCCGTGGCGCTTCATGACCGGCGGTAGCCCCAAGGCAAAGCCGGGGCTATTTGCGAAGATGGGTGGAAAAGGCCAACGTGTCACAAGAGTTTGAGAAACTTGCAGCAACAGTCGCCAGGCTACGAGGTCCCAAGGGGTGTCCCTGGGATGCGAAGCAAACCCATGAATCCCTCCGTCCGTTTTTACTCGAAGAGGTCTACGAAGTACTGGATGCCCTTCATGAAAATTCCTCAAAACTCCTCCGCGAAGAACTCGGGGACCTTTTCCTTCAAATTCTGCTCCATGCTCAAATCGAGGCGGAACAAGCCAACTTCACGATTGAAGATGTCATGAGTGACCTGACGCAAAAGCTCATTCGTCGGCACCCCCATGTTTTTGACGAAAGTCAGGAAGGGAAGTCCACCTTAACCTCCGGAGAAGTCATCCAACAATGGGAGGAGATCAAAAAAGCAGAACGCGCTCAAAAAGGTGAGCCCCATTCACTCCTAGATGGGGTGTCACCGGTACTACCTGCCCTGTTCCGTGCTTGCCTCATTCAATCCCGAGCGTCCCGTGTCGGGTTCGATTGGGAAATTCCGGCCCAGGTTGTGGAGAAACTCGACGAAGAGCTAGAGGAACTCCGAAAGGCGGTGGGGAGCGGTAGAGAAGCTCGACAGCCCAGGTCTACTTTTGACAGCGAAACCCAGATTGAGGATCCGATTGAACAGGAGTTTGGCGACGTTCTTTTTACAGTCGCCAATCTTGCCCGGTTCCTTCATATCGATCCGGAGGAGGCACTCCGCAAAGCCACAAACCGGTTCGTGGCTCGGTTTCAGAGTATGGAAGCCCGCGCGGCTCAGGCTGGAAAGGACTTAAAGGACCTGACACCGAGCGACTGGGACTCCTGGTGGGAAGAAGCCAAGCTCCGGACACAGCAGCCCTCCTCGGAGTCATCCCCGTCCATCCACATTAAGGACCCCAATTGCCCATGAACGAACCTGATAAGCCTGAAGAGGAAGGTAAACGTCATGGAATTCATCCGATCCTGGTGATTTTTGGGATCATCATTGGGCTGTGGCTCTTTACCCAAGCCATTATTCCAAAATCAAAAAACCTCCAGCCTCCCCAAGGAAGAGAGCCTACATCGGCTCAGACCCGCGCGCTCTTGAAAGCAGCCCGTATGGCACCGGTGCCTGCCATTAAGGTCACAGCGATCATTCCTGACCTGAATGCCCTGAGCATTACTGTTCCTCCACAAACCACAGACAGCCAGATCGTGGCCTTACTGAATAGCCTCCATAAGGCCCGGCTGGATGGGACTCTCTCCTCCATGATTCCTCCCACTTCCCCTGGAAACGACCTTGACGAATTTGCCATAGCCGATATTTACATTTTTTCGGACCCGAAATACGCCGTTCGTGAAGCGATTCGCATCCTATCGGTGGGAGCCCATACTCCAGGAGAATTTTACTCCAGTGCCATTCCCTACGAGGTAGCCATGGAGCAAGTTCGAGGGCATTATGTGGTGGACTTGAATAACAAGGAGCGGCCCGAGCAAGCTTCACTTGGCTTCAGCGAAGAGGCCACGGGATTGTATTCTAGGCAGTATCAACCATTATTCTAAAAGGCCTGGCATCAAACTCAAAAGTATGTCTGGCCTGCCCACATCTCATCCTGATTATTCCCCAGCGACCATGGGGCTCATTGCAAAGTGGACGGTCTTCATTACTCTCCTCCGGGCGCAAGCAGTTCGGCTCGCCTTTTCTGCTCACGACCTTTCCCGGATTTTAAGGAATGGTCCAACCCATCGTTAGAGGCCCACTTGGTCTTGGATTTCTTTCCTGAGCCGATCACGTTCCTCGTTCATCCAGGATTCCAAGCGGAGAAACAGATGGGAATATTGGCCAGTGAATGGGTCAATCATCACATCCCGTCGTTCTTCAAACCTCCCATCATCATTGGCAATGTGAAGTTTCTGATCTGCGATGGCGCTGATAAGAATCCGATTCACCCGGAGTTGTTGGCCAGGTGACCCTCCTGGTACGTTCAAAATTTTCATCTTTAAATATTCCAGCTCTTCCTCTAATGCGACTTTGACCCTCACCCCTTGGGGCGTCGGCCAATGCGGCCGTTGAATCACGTAGTCAAAGGAAAACGCGGGTTCCCGGGGTTCCCGGTAAGGACCTAGGACATTTAAAATTGTGAGCGGGTCAGCCATGCCTGGGCAGTCATTCCCTAAGGAACTACCAAAGGACTACCGACGCTGAGATTTGTGGTGAATTTGGATGAGGTGGAGCGGCTCTTCTCCTATCGTCGGCCCTCTCCATTGCTGAAGGCCATCCCGAATATTGTACAGGTTGAGATGGCCCAGACGGCTCAGGAAATCACAGGCCAACCGGCTGCGGTCCCCGCCAGCACAATAAATAAAGACTTTCTGCGCATCCTGGGGTATTTCCGCTTGATACCTCGTTTCCAGTTCCTCAATCGGAATAAGCTTAGCCCCTAGGACATGCTTCGTGGCGTATTCCTTTGCTGACCGAACATCGACAACCACCACACCAGCTTCGGTCGAACCCTGCCCGGCCTGTATCATGGTTTGGGCCTCCTGAGCAGTGACATCTCGGTATAAACGGCCGGTTCGAATAAGATCCTCCGGGACAAAGACACCAGAAGCCACCTTGGCTAATTGAACGCGAAGTGGTTCAATTGCTTCGAATATCTGCCTGGAGACACCCTTTAGCTTACTTTCCGTGTAATACTCATTCCGTTTCAAGCCTTCGACTTCCCGGCGGAGCCTGTAAGCCCACCACAACGCCAGAGTTGCCACAAGACCGCTCATGAACGCAATGCCCCCCAACAAGGTATTCATGGGTTACGGCCGCCTAGAGGGCAACACCCTCACTCGAAAAAATTGAGGAAACGCTTTCATCATTTTTCAACAACTGTGGCGTTCATTTCTCAAAGGGAACACCACGAGGGGGCCTTGCAAACCGTCTGATTCTTTGGATGATTGGGGAAATCAGTGGGTAACTCTGCGCGCGGAGCGGGAGTGAAAAAGCCGGGATGAAGAGTGGGTGGTCGGGGCGAGAGGATTTGAACCTCCGACCCCCGCGTCCCGAACGCGGTGCGCTACCGGGCTGCGCTACGCCCCGAAAACACACGTTTCAATAACAAGGTTAGTAAATTGGGTGGAAGCTCAAGCCGTGGGCTTCCGCCACCGCCTGGCAGGTCACCTTTCCTCGCCGGAGATTCACCCCTCGGCTAAGGCCTGGGCTGGAATTTATAGCTCCTTCGACTCCAGCCTCGGCCAGACGGACTATAAAAGGAAGCGTGGCATTGGTCAAGGCTAAAGTCGCCGTGCGAGCAACAATGCCCGGTATATTAGTGACCCCATAATGCAGAACTCCATCGACTTGATAGACTGGATCGGAGTGGGTGGTCGGACGGGTGGTCTCCATGCACCCTCCTTGGTCCACGGCAACATCGACAATCACAGATCCTGGTTTCATTCGCGCAACCACAGCACGGGAAACCAACTGGGGCGTCCTGGCACCCCTGACCATCACGGCGCCAACGACCAAATCGGCTTCTTCCACAGCTCGATCAACTCCTCCCTTCGTTGTGGCAAGGGTCACCACTCTCCCCTGATACCGTTCGTGCAATCGCAAAAGTTGGTCCAGGTCTAAACTCATAATCCTCACCTGGGCTCCCATCCCTACAGCGATGTTGGTAGCGGCTGACCCGACACTCCCAGCTCCAAGAATCACAACCTTGGCCCCTTCCACTCCTGTTACGCCCCCCAGGAGAATTCCACGTCCTCCTTGAGTACGTTCTAAAAAATGCGCCCCAATTTGGACTGACATGCGTCCAGCAATTTCGCTCATGGGCTGGAGGATCGGTAGGCGCCCCTGTTCGTCCTCAGTCGTTTCATAGGCAATGGTAGTTGCTCCCGACGCCAGCAGGGCTTGGGTCAGTTCCTTCGAGGTCGCCAAATGAAGAAACGTGCACAGCGTGTGTCGTGACTGAAAGAGGGGACATTCTGATAAGAAAGGTTCCTTGACCTTCAAAATGAGATTCGCTTGATGAAACAAGTCTTCTTTTGACTGGGTGATCCCGGCACCGGCTTGACCATACTCCTCATCCTGGAACCCGCTTCCCGCCCCTGCTTTCTCCTCAACCCACACGGTATGGCCCAACCGCGTAAGCTCCGCCACACCAGTTGGAGTCAAGGCCACCCGGAACTCATGATCCTTCACTTCTTTGGGAATTCCGATAACCATACAATTTCCTCGGCCCCCCGCACGCCTTTCGTTCTATTATACCGCTCTAACGTGAAAACTGAGCCAATTTTCCATGTGCTAAAAACCCCTTCACAATTGGAGGAATCGTTTACTATCCGACCATTAAGGCCAAGGGTGGAGATCTAGACACTACAAGGAACCCTCATGTAAGATCCCTTAATCGCTTTTTTGGATAAAACCCGGAAAAAGGCCATGCATGGGAGGATTTAAACACCATATTTTTGTGTGTTTGAACCAACGCCCCAAAGGGGATCCACGTGGGTGCTGCGCCGACAGTGGATCAGAACGACTTCATGCCTTCTTTAAGAAAGAGGTGGAACGGCTGGGATTACGCGGGATCGTGCGGGCTAACAAGGCCGGGTGCCTTGATCACTGCGATTTAGGGCCCAGCGTCGTTATTTATCCCGAGGGCGTTTGGTATTGGGTGGGGACTGAAGCCGACGTTACAGAAATTATGGAACGACATATTGTAAAAGGCGAAACTGTTGAACGGCTCCTCATGCCAGGCCATGAGGTTCCTCCTTTAAGGTCTGAAACACGGGCCACCCCCATCCCCCAATAGGCCCTCTTGCCAACGATGAGAGGTTATCACACCTTTACCCACCTTCGTAGCCGAAGCTACTTCGGCGGAGTGGGCTAAAGGCGTGGGGCTCCACAAAAGCCGAGAATGGCACAACGGTTCACTCCTAATTCGAGGATGCCGTGTCATCGAATGAAGCAAAATGGAAGGCCAACCAAACCAAGGTTGCCTTTCTAAAGAAATTCCCGGGGTTGGTACAATCTTGGGAAAAGTTGGCAGGCCATACCGTTCAATCAGTGACCCCGCTCCAGTCCAAACCCGGCGGGGCAGTGCTGGTTTTTACCGATGGGTCCTTTGCAGTGGTTCCCCCCCTGGCTCCGGAACCACGTGACCTCAAGGAGGGAATCACTGCGGCGCGCTCCACTTTGGAATCGGCTCATCTCGATGCGTACGCAGAATATGATCGTTTGGCCCATCTTGATAAAGAAGCCACGCGGGCAGCCCGCATGGAGAATATTTTAGGAGCCATTCAAACCAATCTTGGCCAAATTCCGGAATTAAAGGACCGAATACGCTCACTGGTTAAGGAGTGGCAAGTCTAAGATGCACCGTCCCGCGAACATGCTCGAACTCTTTTCTGGAGCTCTATTTGAAGGAGTCAAACCTATGATGGTCACACGGGATCATCTGATCCGTCACCCCGATCGCTGCACCCACAACGCCGTGTGTATTCCGGTCTGTCCAACCGGTGCCTGGCTATCGACCCCACCATACAAATTTGATGAGTCGCGCTGCCTGGAATCCTGCCGGTTGTGTTTGGATGCCTGCCCTTCCCAGGCCATCTACGCAGTGTACCGAAAAGGTGACAAGGTCCTCACCCCTCAGAAACAATAGCAGGCTGTTGAAAAACTCAAAATATTCAATACGCCTGGAGACTCTGAACAAGCCCTAAAAGCACCAAGAGCTGGGCAGGATGTTCAAAAAGGCCCGCTCGCCTGCGCGAAGCTGAAGTCTTGCTTCGGCAGAGCCAGGCCCAGCAAGGCCACAGGAAGCGAGGAGGCCGAGACGTACAAGGGAGTACGTTGAGACCTTCGAGCGACGAGAACGCCGCTGGCGGACTTTTTCAACATCCTGACAGGGCTCACCCTATTGCCTTACGAAAATGCCCCCAATAGGCCGTTCCGGGATATCCAGACCCACCGGTGAGGGTCGTGATAAGCATGATGCGGTAGACTTCTAGCCGGGAAATCTTGAGAGTTTCGGCTGGATCCAACACATTCTTGGAGGTCGTCAGCAGGTGGAGGCTTCGCAACGCAATTAAGATTGGCCACATGCAGGCCAGCCTGAGTCGAACCTCCATGCGAGGAATGGATAAGGTATAAAACCACCCTTGATCTAAGTGTGCAAGGGCAATCCCCACCAGCTTTTGAAGCACAGGCCCAAACTTCGAAATATTGCGCTTGTCCAGGAGGTCTTGCGGTTGTAAGCCCACCTCTTCCAAAACCGTCTGGGGGATGTAGCAGCGTCCTCGTCGCAAATCCTTCGGCAGGTCTTTCAAAATATTCGTCAGTTGCAAGCCTTTCCCGAACCGGATCCCAATTGCCCCCTTCGATTCCGGATCCCACCGCCTTCGCATCCGAGGGAGGCGGGTACACATCACATTCGTCCAAAATACCCCGACACAGCCCGCCACTCGATAAATATACATATCCAAGTCAGCCATAGTTGGCAGCGCCGTAACCCGCTCCTCGGACTCGCCGGGAAACACGGTCAGGTCCATCTCCATCCCGCTGATCAAGGTCGGAAGAAGTTGGCGGATCTCGTGTTGATCCTGGTATTCCAGGCTGTGAAAGAGGCGGAAACAGTTTTCCAACTGCTCCAACAAGGCTCGTTCCCCAGGGGAGCTTTGTAAAGGCGCCATCATAGTCTGAACCCCCACAATTTCATCCCAATTCAGGTAATCAAGAAGAAATTGGGATTTTAATTGGCGGAGACACAGCACACGAGCACTCCGATCTACCTGGCCCGTATCAGCAATGGAATCCGCAGCACGAGCGAACAAATACGCTAAGCCGACCTGTTTGGAGACACCATCCGGCAACACCGCCATGGTCAAATAAAACGACCGGGACACCCGTTTGAGGATATCACGCAGGAGATGGCGTTCAGAAAAGTCGTCATTCATAGGCAGGAGTTCTCACCGAACCTCAAGGCGGCCCTCCATACCCTCTTCCCGATGACTGGGGAAAAATAAGAGTTGGTTATCACAGTAAAAAGGGTAGACCCCGGTACGGGTAGGAGTAAACTGAATGGTAAGGGTATCTCCGAAACCAATATTTTCTTCAATCGCTAGTCCGGCCTCAGGCTCATTGAGAATGAAATTATGGGGAACCAAAAACGATTCGTTGGACAGCGTGAGTTCGACAGGTTGCCCGACCTGCACAATGAGATGATGAGGAGTAAAGGAATAGCTTTCCATAAGCACGGTCCCCCGCTGAACCCCATCCGCACCCGGAGACAACACAGCCGGTTCAGGCTCTTGGGCCCCTGTCGGACTCCACAGAAAAATTCCGACACCAACCATCAGAAAAAGAACAAAAGATTTTGAATTGAGCCCAGCTTCCATACGAAGGGTCCTCCTCCTCAGGTTACTCTGGTTTCCCAGTTTCCAGTACAACATGCTTTTAACTCGCAAACAAGTAAACCATGGCCTCCTCTCTCTCGTTACCTTGACTCCTTAGAAAATGGTATTATATATCAAAGAGTTAAAGAAATTTATGGCTTTCCAGCGTTCCTTTTAACTTTTGGTGACAGCCCAATCAACCCGTGGACCAAAGGAACCTTTGGTCATGCTGGAATAGCCAATCCCCCAAGAACCCCGTCAAATCTCCAGGTCACTTTGACGAAATATTCTTTACAATACCCAAAAACGGGAACCCTGATCGATTGCCCTGAAGGAGGCGTTTTATGAAACGAATGAAAGGCATGGGCTTACTGCTTCTCGCCAATATTCTGATTTTCGTAACCCTCTCCATTTCCTTCACCATCCTGTCGGAATTCGTCCTTCCAGCCTTTGGTATTGACCTCCTCAATTCTATCACCCATGAGCAACTCCTTTGGGCCTTCGTGATCGGATTTGGGGGGGCCTTCATCAGCTTGGCCTTTTCCAAGCAAATGGCAAGGGCCATGATCGACTGCTACCAAATCACCCAACCCCGGAACCAGGCCGAGATGGTCGTCTTTGAAACCGTGCAAAAAATCGCCAGCCGGCTCAACATCAAGAAGCCCGAGGTCTGGATCTTTGAGGCACCAGACCCGAATGCCTTTGCCACCGGCCCTTCCAAGAACAATTCAATGGTAGCGGTGTCGACAGGCTTGCTCAATAACCTCAATGAAGCAGAAGTTCGCGCGGTCCTTGCCCATGAAATGGGGCATGTGTACAACGGCGATATGTTTACCACAACCGTCCTGGCGGGGCTGATGAACACCTTCGTCTACTTCATTAGCACGTGGGTGGCTCGACACGTGGCTGAGCGTAATTTTATGTTGTACATTGCCGTCTACTTCTTCCTGCAAATTGTCCTTTCCTTCCTTGCCATGATTCCCATAGCCGCTTTCTCCCGCCGACGGGAGTTTGCAGCCGACCGTTTTGCCGCGAATACAGTCGGGAAGGACAATATGATTTCTGCGTTAGAAGCCATTAACCGGTGGGTGACCCGGGCCCAATTTGAATACAGCACCAAAGATGCCTTGGCTACAATGAAAATTTCTGGCCCATCTAAGGGCGTCATGCACCTGTTCTCCACCCATCCGCCGATTGAAGTGCGGGTGGCGGCACTGCAAAAGCTGTAAAGTCCAAATAAATCGACCAACCTCTGTGAGGCTACAAGGGGCTTAGAAAATTCTAAGCCCCTTTTTCTATGCCCCTCGGCTCAGGAAAATGAGCATTTCCTTTTTACTCCTATCCCTTTCAGCTCGCTTTAAATTGAACCGAACAGGATCAATAGTTTATCCTGTGCCGCTTGAGACGATAGGAAAGGATCTGAAAAACCTATGGACTACCGAAATCTCGGTCGCACGGGAGTCAAAGTCAGCGAGTTGTGCCTCGGGTGCATGATGTTCGGCAATCAAACCCCCGAGGCCGATTCCATCAAAATCATTGATCGGGCCTTGGACGAAGGAATCAACTTCCTTGATACGGCCAATGTCTACAACGAGGGGAAAAGCGAGGAAGTGGTGGGCAAAGCCCTCAAGCAAAACGGGATGCGGTCCCGAATGGTCCTGGCCACCAAGGTCCATGGCACGATGGATAACACAGATCCCAACGCTCGGGGAAACAGCCGGCGGCATCTTGTCAATCAATGCGAAGCGTCTCTCCGGCGGCTTCAAACCGATTACATCGACCTCTACCAGATCCACCGACCCAGCGCGGACACCCCCATGGATGAAACCCTTCGAGGGTTGGATGACCTGGTCCGGTCAGGAAAGGTCCGCTACATTGGGACCAGCACGTATGCGGCCTGGCAGGTCCTCGAATCCCTTTGGATTTCAAAAGAACTCGGGCTCAATCGGATGGTCTCGGAACAATCTCCCTACAACCTCCTGGACCGCCGTATCGAGCGGGAGCTGATCCCCATGGCTCAAACCTATGGACTGGCTCTGCTGCCCTGGTCTCCCCTCGCCGAGGGATTCCTCACCGGGAAATACCTCGAAGCCCAGAGCCCCCCTCAAGCCGCTCGACTAGCCAAGGATGAGCCATGGTTCTCCCGCCATTTCACCAGCCAGGCCTTCCAGGTGTTGAGCGTGGTGAAAAGCCTGGCCAAGGAAAAAGGCTGTACCCCGAGCCAATTGGCCATTGCCTGGTGTTCTCAACAGCCCGGAGTGACCAGTCCCATTATCGGCCCAAGAACCTTTGAACAACTCACAGACAACCTTGGCGCTATAAAAATTAAAGTGACAGATGAGGATAGGAAAAGGCTTGATCAGGTCGCCCCACCTGGCCAAGTGATTGTCCCCTACTACGAAGCCAATTTCGGGCCGCATCAATTTCACTGGTAGACGCGATCAGGAGTTGTGTGTTCATGGCTGGCGTTTCTCCCCTACCGGACAAAGTTCAATCAGAACATGAGGTTTCTCCAAAGCCCATCCTCGAAATCGCCAGTGGCTTTCTGGCCGCCAAACACTTGTTCATAGCCAATGAGGTGGGGCTGTTTGACGCCCTTACGACTCATGGGCCAGCCACCCTGCCTGCGCTGTCAGATCGGCTCCACCTGCCAGCCCGTACTCTTCGGATTGTCACCGATGCGATGGTCGCGCTAGGAATTCTCGTGCAAACCGGGGGCACCTACTCGCACAGTCCGGTTTCACAAGCCTTCCTCTCCGGCCAAGGCCCCGGTGACCTACGTCCTTTTCTCCGGTTTTGGAACCGACTCAGTTATCCGAACTGGCTGAACTATGAACAGGCAATCCGCGGGGAACCCGGTACCCACAAACAAAAGGAATGGACGGAGGAAGAGGGGCGAATTTTCTCGGAAGGGGTGGAGGCCATCACAGCAGAAACAGCCCAAGCTCTGGCAATGACCTATGATTTCGGAAAGCACCAACGGGTCCTGGATGTGGGCGGAGGCACAGGCTCATTTTTGGTGGCCCTCCTCCGGCAGCACCCTCACCTTCAGCCAACCCTGTTCGAGATCCCCTCGGTCCTTGCCGTGGCTCAAAACCGGCTTCTCACAACACCCTACCATGACAAAATCAACTTGGTAGCAGGAGATTTTTTCCACGATCCCCTCCCCGACGGACATGATGCCGTGCTGGTGGCCAATGTCATCCATCTGCTTTCACCGGATCACAACCGCCAACTCCTCACCAAAATTAGGCAGGCAGTCCCCAGCAAAGCCCGTCTGCTCCTTGTTGACTTCTGGACCGACTCAACCCACACGGCGCCACCGTTTGCGGCCCTGATGGCTGGAGAGTTTCTCTTGGTGTCCAGAGAGGGAGATGTCTACAGCGTCGAGGAGGTGAAGACCTGGCTCGAGGAGACTCAATGGCAAATGGTCGAGCACCGGCCCCTTTCAGGAGCCTCAACCCTGATCGTGAGCGAAACAGTGTAGAGAAAGTAAAGGAAATTCGAGATGTTTCTGGCAGAAGTTAAACCAGGCCTAAAGAAAAACACCCCTCTCTACCGGTTGGGGCATGGCATTGTTTTACTATTGGTCCTGGCACTGTTGACGGCATGTGGCCATCGAGGACCGTGGAATATTGACGAATACATCCAAGCCCTAGAGCGGCCAGGTCGGGACGAGTACCAAAAACCAGAGGAGGTCATCAAAGCACTGGAGCTGAAACCGGGAATGGTCGTAGCCGATATTGGAGCCGGGTCAGGCTATTTCACCCGCCGGTTTGCTCAAGCTGTTGGGCAGAATGGAAAAGTGTTGGCCATTGATGTGAAGAAGGAAATGCTGGAATACAACCAGGCCCATTTGGCCGATCTCGGTCCCCCCTCCCC
>JACZVJ010000006.1 GCA_022572725.1 Nitrospinota bacterium
CGTCGTGTTTGACGGGCTTCCAGGGTTCGAGGCCCGGGGTCGGGTCTTTTCCGTCGTCGCGCAGGCTGATCGTATCGCCCGGACCTTCCCCGTCAGGATAGAAATTCCCAACCGGGACCTCACGATAAAAAGTGGAATGGTTTCCCGTGTGACTTTACCAGTGGGGCAGCCCTACGAAGGCGTGGTGGTGCCCAAGGATGCCTTGGTCCTTCGCGGAGGGAAACAATTTGTCTTCCTGGTTGAGAATGGGGCCGTCAATCAAATTCCCGTCACTCCTCTCGTGCATTTAGAAGGAGTGGTCGAAGTGAGTGGCCCGATCCAGGAAGGCATGACGGTCGTGATCGAAGGCAACGAACGTCTTTTCCCCGGTCAGCCCGTTCGCATTCTGGATCAGGAGGGGGAGATTAAATCAGTTGGGCCTGGTGAGTCCCCGCAGGGTGAAGGAGGTAGACCTTCTCCCGTGGCTCAAAGGGGATGAAGTCACGTTGCCGCTGGCATACCTGAGGACATCATGAACTTTGTCCAATTCGCCATTCGAAATCCCGTCACCACCACGGTGGGGGTCCTCTTTATCGTGTTGTTTGGTGTGGTTTCACTGAACCGCTTACCCGTCCAGCTCACCCCTGATGTGACCAAGCACGAGATTACGGTCGATACACGATGGTCAGGAGCCAGTCCCAAAGAAGTCGAACGTGAAATCGTGGATGAGCAGGAGGAGCAACTCAAGGGGGTCGAAGGGTTGGAGAAAATGTACGGGGAAAGCTCCTACGACAGGGGAAAGATCACCCTCCAGTTTCCTGCCGGCACCAACACCGATACAGCCCTGCTTCACGTGTCAAATCGGCTCAACCAGGTCAAAGAATACCCTGAGGAAGTCGACGAACCGGTCATCAGCAGCACAGACACCGGGGGAAGCGCCATGGCGTGGTTTATTTTTGAGCCATTGGAGGGGAATCCAGTCAACATCGATACCATGCGTGACTTCGCGGAGGATGTGATCAAGGCCCGGTTCGAGCGGATTGCGGGAGTGGCGGCTTCAAATGTATATGGGGGCCGGGACCGGGAACTTCGCGTCATTGTGGACCCCGCCAAGCTCGCCGCTCGGTCATTGACCTTTACTGATTTAGCCCAAGCGCTCGATCGAGAGAATCGTGACTTTAGCGCGGGCGATTTTGATGAGGGGAAGCGCACGTACGCGGTCCGGACGGTCGGGGAGTATCGGAGTCCTGAGGATGTCGAGAACGTCATCATTGCCAGGAGAAACGGGGCCCCGGTGTATGTCCGTGATGTGGCCACCGCCCAGGTTGATTACAAGGAGCCCCAGGCTGTGGTCAGGGAAATGGGGACCCCATCAATCGCGGTCAACGCCATCAGAGAGACGGGCGCCAATATCCTTGACGCCATGGCTGACCTCAAGAAAGCCGTCGCGGATTTGAATGATGACGTTCTCAAAGCCAGGGGATTCAAGCTTTTCCAGGTGTATGACGAGACCGACTACGTTTACAGCTCCCTGGATTTGGTAGGTCTCAATCTCTTCCTTGGGAGCCTCCTCGCAATCACCGTTTTGTACTTGTTCCTCCGGACGGGCAGCACCACCCTGGTTATTGGATTAGCCATTCCCATCAGCATCATGGGGACGTTCATCACGCTCTGGATGCTGGACCGCAACCTCAACATCATCAGTTTGGCGGGCATGACCTTCGCTGCCGGAATGCTGGTCGATAACTCCATTGTAGTGCTGGAAAACATTTACCGGCACCGGGAGGCCGGCAAGCCACTCTTTCGCGCGGCCTATGACGGCACCGTCGAAGTCTGGGGGGCTATCCTGGCCAGTACCCTGACCACCATTGCCGTGTTTGTTCCCATCGTCTTTATTGAGGAACAGGCCGGACAGCTCTTCCGTGACATCGCCATCGCCATCAGCGCCGGGGTGGGATTAAGCCTGATCGTGTCAATAACGGTCATTCCGTGTTTGTCGGCTCGGATTTTGACGACAGCTAACTCCCATTCTTCAAAGGATCGCCCCCGTCGCCAAAAGCCTGGCCTCCTCTCACGGCTCATCGAGGGGAGTCATGCCTTGTTCGACCGACTCGGGCTGAACTCCAAAAATGTTGGCGATCTTACGTATCGGATGTGCGGAAGCTTGCCTTGGCGCTTGGCGATTGTCATAGGACTCACCACGTTAGCGGTCAGTCTCACGTGGGTTCTAGTTCCCAAGGCCGAATACCTGCCTACGGGAAACCGGAACCTCATCATCGGCATTCTGCTTCCACCACCGGGTTACAACCTTGACGAATACCTCAGAATAGGGGAGCACATTGAAGGGGTCCTGAGGCCGCACTGGGAAGCAAAACCGGGTTCTCCCGAAGAAGCCGCGTTGGATGGGCCGAGCATTCGGAACTTCTTTTACGTCGCTCGAGGCCGGTCGTTGTTCATGGGTGCGCGAACGAATGATGATTCTCAAGTTAAGGGATTGATTCCTCTCTTTAAACGGGCCACGGCAGATATTCCCGGTACCATCAGTATCGTGACCCAAAGCAGCCTGTTTCAGCGTGGACTCGGCCAGGGGAGAAACGTCGATATCGAGATCACCGGGCCGGAATTGGAAACCCTCGTCGCCTTGGGCGGACGGATCTTCGGGCAGGTGAGGGGGATCATGCCCCAAGCTCAGGTCCGGCCCAGGCCTAGTCTTGATCTGGGCAGCCCGGAAATCCGAGTGGCCTTGAAGCGGGATCGGGCTGCCGATGTGCAAATGACCAATCGTGAGTTGGGTTTTACCATTGATGCCCTGATCGACGGGGTCAAGGCCAGCGATTACCAGTTTGAGGGCGATGAGATTGACTTAACCGTCCGGGGCGCCGATCGCTACGCGGCGCGCACGCAGGACCTGGCCAATATTCCAATCTACACACCCGGCGGGAAACTCACCACGGTCGGAGCCATTGCGGAGGTGACTCTCGTCTCGGGGCCCGAGCAAATCAACCACATCGAGCGGGAACGGGCCATCGTCATCCAGGTGATCCCCCCTGCGCAAATGCCTTTGGAAACCGCCATGGACATCATTGAGCGTCAAGTCATTCTTCCCATCAAGGAAGGTGGAACGCTGGGCCGTCTGTACAACATTCGCTTGGAGGGTACGGCCCGTGATCTGGACCAAACGTATAATGCGCTCAAAGGGAATTTCCTGTTAGCCCTCTTGCTTACCTACTTGCTCATGGCTGCCTTGTTTGAAAGTTTTCTGTATCCGTTCGTCATTATTTTTAGTGTCCCCTTGGCTGCCGCCGGTGGATTTCTCGGCCTGTATCTCGTCAACCTTTACTTGAAGGTGTCCAACCCATTGGATCCATCTATATACGGCGTTCCTACCCAACACTTGGATGTTTTAACCATGCTGGGGTTCATTATTTTGATCGGAGTGGTTGTGAACAATGCCATTCTGGTTGTGCACCAGGCCCTGAACTTTATGTACCCGGAGCGGCGAAGCTCCACCCTTTCGGGTGAGGGGGAAGCGAGTGGAGGGATGCCCCCTCGAGAGGCCATTAGCGAGTCAGTTCGAACTCGTCTACGTCCTATCATGATGAGCATGCTCACCACGACGTTTGGGCTCCTGCCCCTCGTCCTTTCTTCAGGAGCAGGATCGGAGTTGTATCGAGGAATCGGGAGCGTCGTGCTGGGCGGCCTTGTGCTCTCAACCGTGTTTACGCTTTTGGTGGTTCCTGCTCTGTTCAGTCTGGTGATGGATTTCAAGCTTAAAAGGCACCCCCACATCGTTCCTGGGGAAACGGTGCCCGGTGGAGTGACCGAGGCCTAAATTCCGCCATGATTTGGAGGAAGGGAAATCACGAACTGATGATACCACCAGTGTGGAAGTTCAAATTGATTGTGGCTCTCCTGACTCTTCTGGGAGGACCGGGGGCAGTCTCCTTCGCCCTTGAGGAAAAGAGCCTATCGGGGGGCCAGCCTGAACTCCGCTTGAGTCTTCGTGACGCCATGCAGGCGTCGGTGGATCAAAATCCGACGGTGCTCCTGTTCAAGGAACGGATCACGCAAGCCCAGGACCAAGCCGATACTCAACTGGGGGAGCTCCTCCCCAATCTTTCCGCCAACATGAGTTGGGCGAGACGCCGGTTCTTCCTGAGTACGTTTGGGGGGAGTCCCTCGGTGTCCGATCCCAGAGATTTCTATGGGACTCGGGCCTTCCTGACCCAGAACCTGTTTAGCCTGAGCTTGATTCACAAATGGCGGGCGGCGCGTACCAATGTCGAAGTGGCTGGCCTGGATGCCGAAATTACCCAACAGGACACCATGGCCACCGTCGGCCTGGTGTACCTGGAAACGCTTCGGGCGAAGGCCGCCGTCCACGCCCGCGAAGCGGACGTCACGCTGAACAACGAGCTCCTCCGCTTGGCCAGGGAACGGAAATCCGCGGGCATGGCGACGAGCCTGGATGTCACTCGCGCGCGGGTCCAATTGGAAAACGAAAAGCAGCGACTCCTGGTGGCCCAGAACGCCCATGACCGAGGCACACTGACCCTCATTCGCGCGATTGGGCTCCCGTTCGAGATTCGCCTGGTCCTCACCGACGAACTCACGCTGCGAGCGGTCCCGAAACAGCCCACGAAGGAGGCCTTAGCCATCGCGAAAGAAAACCGAGTGGAACTGAAGGCTCAGAAACGGCGGGAGCGGCTGGCGGCCCTCACGCTCAGTTCTGTCACCAGCGAACGGATCCCCTCACTGATAGGCAGCGGGGATGTGGGCCTGACCGGTAATCAGATTTCTGATGCCCTTACCACCGACAACGTCCAGGTGTTACTGTCGATCCCCATTTTCGATGGCGGCCAACGGGAAGGACGAATATCCGAAAGCCGCAGTCTCGTCCGCCAGGAATCCATTCGGACCCGAGATGTTCACTACCAGATTGCCCTGGAGGTTCGTGATGCGCTGCTCACGCTTGAATCGACCCAGCAGCAAATAGGCGTCGCGGAGGAAGGCCTCCGCTTGGCGCTGGAGGAATTAGAGTTGGCCCGGCAACGGTTTGCCGTGGGGGTGGCGACGAACATTGAAGTGACCAATGCGCAAACCTCCGTCGCCCAGGCCCGAGATAACCTGATTGAGGCCTTGTTCAACTTCAATGCCTCCCGAGTGGATTTGGCCAGAGCCCAAGGGCGCCTTCAGGATTTATAACCCTCCTCCGATTCACTTTCTACAATGGATATCCATCTTCAAAATGAAATTCGTGCCGCGGCGGGCAAACGCCGGACGTTCGCCATCATCAGCCATCCCGACGCGGGCAAAACCACCTTGACGGAGAAGCTATTGCTGTATTCCGGGATGGTCCGGACGGCCGGGCTGGTGGGAAGCCGGAAAAATGCGAAGCTGGCGACTTCTGATTGGATGGAGATGGAGCAGGAACGGGGGATTTCCATCACCGCCTCGGCCATGCAGTTTGAGTACAAACACGCGGTGATCAATGTGCTCGATACCCCGGGTCACCAGGATTTCTGCGAAGACACCTACCGCACCCTCACCGCAGCGGACAGCGCCATCATGGTGATCGATGCAGCCAAAGGGGTCGAGGTCCAAACCCGCAAGCTGTTCGAGGTATGCCGTTTGCGGAAAATCCCCGTACTCACCTTGATCAACAAAATGGATCTGCATGGCCGCCCCCCACTCGACCTGATGGCTGAGGTGGAAGAGGTACTCGGGATCCACGCCAGCGCCATCAATTGGCCCATAGGCGCCGGGGGCCAATTCGTCGGTGTAGTGGATCGGTCCAGCCGCCGGGTATCTCTTTTCAAAAAAATGGCCGCGGGAGGGGCCGCCAAGGCAAGCAGGAGGCAAATTCCGCTGGATAGCCAAGACCTCAAATCTTTGATTGACCAAGACCTCTGGGACCAAGTCACGCACGATCTGGAATTGCTGGAGGTGGCGGGGAATGCCTTTTCGCTGGACGACTTCTTACGAGGTGAGGTCACGCCCGTGTTCTTCGCGTCGGCCTTGACCAACTTCGGGATCGAGGACTTCTTCGACGCCTTTGTCGAGATGGCCCCCTCCGCCAGCCCCCGCATAGCGGACACACCCAACGGAGAGGAGATTACGGTAGATGTCGTCGAAACCCCCTTTAGCGCGTATGTCTTTAAATTGCAGGCGAACATGAACCCCCGGCATCGAGACAGCACTGCGTTTCTCCGGGTTTGCTCCGGACGGTTCGAACGGGACATGGTGGTCAGGCACCATCGATTGGGAAACGAGGTGCGGCTCTCGCGGCCGCATAGCCTGCTCGCCAAAGAACGCACCACGGTGGATGTGGCGTATCCCGGGGACATCATCGGGATCGTGAATCCCGGGCAGTTCGCCATTGGCGACACCATTTCTCTCACGGATACCTTCAACTACAAGCCCCTCCCGCAATTTCAGCCGGAGGTGTTTGCCAGGATTCACCCGACCGATGTAGGCAAACGCAAAGCCTTCGACAAGGGCATGGTGCAAATGGCCGCAGAGGGGACGGTGCAAATCCTCCGGAGCTTGAACGACTTGGAATCGTTCGTGGCGGCGGTGGGGAAGTTACAGTTCGACGTGCTCCAGTACCGGCTTCGGAGGGAATACCGAGTGGAGATCAAATTGGATCTGATGCCCTTCGAGTGCAGCACCTGGCTGGTTGGAGACGTGAAAACCTTCAGACCTCCTTCCGACGCCATGGTGGTCAAAGACCAGCTCGATCGTCCCATCGTGCTGTTCCGCACCCCCTGGTCCAAAAACTTCGCCCAGGAACGCAACCCGCACCACACTTTCCTGGAAATGGGGTAACACTCCTCCAAATCATTTCCCACACTTGACTGTTCAAATTCCTCCACACTTGGGGCGGGAGAGGTGTTGGTGAGGGGGGTCTGAGTTTTCCTCCTTCACCATGCTTACTCCCAACCGCCCCTTCGATAGTCCTCTCGCCCACAATAAACCAAGGGGAGCATCTGTGACTCAATACACAATCTGAAGAGCCTCTCCTTTATGTGGGAACGAAACAAAACTTTGGGTGCCAAAGGCTGGATCGTCCTATTATAATGAGGCTCTCCCACCGGGGAAGGAGGGATAGGGCTTAAAAGAGAGGGAGTCGATGCGGGTGCTGCTCGCAGTGGACGGCTCGGAACAGGCCCACCAGGCTGCTGAGTCAGTCAGCTGTCTGGCGTCTGTCAAGAACCTGATCGTGGTGCATGTCATAGACCTGCCACGGTTAGCGTACCCCATGCTGGGGCCGGACATCGCTCAAGACCTGGCGATGACCGTCGAGCAAGCCATCCGGGAGGAAGGCGGGCGGGTGCTCAAGCGAGCGATGTCACACCTGTCCTACCATACCGCGCCGGTTTCCAAGCGTCTGAAGGACGGGACACCCGCCGAAGTGATTCTCTCGATTGCTCGGGAAGACCAAGTCGATGTGATCATCGCAGGGGCAAGAGGGAGGGTGCACGCCAAAGGACTGGCTCTCGGGAGTGTCTCGCATCGGGTGCTCACGCATGCGCCCTGTCCGGTCATGATCATCAAATCACCGCTACGCGAGTTGCGGAAGATTCTGCTTCCGGTCCAAGGACCGGCCGACGCAGAACGTGCCAAGCAGTTTTTCGCCAAACATCCCTTTCACGGGAATGTGGAAATAACCGTCTTCACCGTGGTTCCGATTCCACGGGCAATCTGGCGGCCCGGCGTCTCGGCACCAGAGGCCAAAATACAACACGCGCTGGAGAGCGCCGAGCAATTCAATGATGGGGTGGTCGCGGACCTGACGGCCACACACTATCAAGTCACCGGGCTCGTAGGAATGGGTGCCCCAGCAGACACCATCATGGAGCAGGCCGATACGATGAAACCAGACCTGATCCTGATGGGGACACACAACCCTTCAGCCGTCAGTCGCTTCCTCATGGGAAGCGTCTCTCACACCGTCCTCCACCATGCCACCTGCCCGGTGCTGTTGGTGCGGTGAGGGGAGGAGAAGTCCTCCTCAGTCGGATAAGGGTCAGGCCTTGCGATCAAACACACTCCTCAGCACAATTCATAAAAAGATTTGGGGGCAGGGCTTTCCTTTGCCAATTGCCGGAAAAAGAAGAAAGGATTGGGGTGGGATTTTCCGAACAGACTCGAAAGGAGAACCATGGCAGACCAATCGTCCTTTGACATCGTCTCGAAAGTTGACATGCAAGAAATGAAAAACGCCGTTGACCAGACTATGAAAGAGGTCAGGCAACGGTTCGATTTCAAGGGATCAAAGACCGACCTGACACTCAAAGAAAAGGAACGGGAATTGGTCGTGATCTCCGATGACGAATACAAGCTGAAGGCCGTGCTGGATATTCTGAAAGCCAAATGCGTCAAGCGGAGCGTGTCGTTGAAAGCTCTCAACTATGGGAAAGTCGAGGGCGCCTTGGGCGGAACGGTCCGTCAAACCATCGCCGTTCAAAGCGGCATCGCGGAGGACAAAGCGAAGGCGATGGTGAAAGCGATTAAGAACGGTAAGTATAAGGTCCAAGCTCAGATCCAGGGTGATCAAGTCCGTGTCCAAAGTAAAAGCAAGGATGATTTGCAAGTCGTCATCGGCTTCCTCAAGCAAGAGGATTTCGGAATCGACCTCAAGTTTGAGAACTACCGCTAAGGTGGTATGTCGACACCTCTTGAAGGTTCACCCCGCATCCGGCATTTTCTTCACCCGTCGATCTGTGGTACATCGTGTAAGGCCCAGATGGAAGCCCTGGTCACCCACGTTGAACTGGCCGTCGCAAGCGAACAGTCGATCACGTTTCAGGACAGGCTACACCCTGGCCGCTGACTCATGACGAGCTTGCACACCAGATCCTTGACACCTCTCCATGGGCAGTCTAGGCTTTCGAGTCATCTTGATTTCCATTCACTTTCACTACCGCAAGGTCGATCAGGGTATTCACTCTTAGGGAACGTACTCTTCCAGCCTTCGTAGGAGTCAACCCCCAAGCGGAGAAGGAGGCACACCGTCATGACGCCTTTCATTGATCGGATGATTCGAGCGGCAAAACTCGATATCAACCTCTATGAAGAAGTTGAGGCAGACGAGAGTGCTCTTGGCCAAGCCACGGGTGTCGTCGTGTTATCGAGTGTCGCGAGTGGAGTTGGGCTGATCGAGACTGGTGGAGTTGCGGGTGTTGTGGTTGGCACAATCATGGCCCTGGTCGGATGGTATGTCTGGGCTTTCTTGACTTACTATATTGGCACCAGACTCCTGCCCGAGCCACAGACCCGAGCCTCCCACGGCGAACTGCTACGGACGATCGGCTTCTCAAGCTCTCCAGGCCTGATTCGAGTATTCGCAATCGTCCCATCATTACACAACATGGTGTTTCTCATAGCCGGGATCTGGATGCTGGTGGCCATGGTGATTGCCGTGCGCCAAGCCTTGGATTATCACAGCACCCTCCGTGCCGTTGGCGTGTGCCTGATTGGATGGGTGGTGCAAGCCGTGATTCTGGTACTGGTTCTCACGATGTTTGGTGGCCTGCCCGAGCCGATGCTTGAGCAAGAGCCTTTTTGAGCCACATCATGGCACCCCGCTTGATCCCAAAGAAATTGCCACCCTTGAAGGACTCGACCTGAGCAATCCGTGGGAACTCGCTGATCTAGTCGAGGTCTTAGAATAGTGGTCGGGCGGGCTCCAGGGAGTGGGCCTCTCAACGAGAGAGGAAAATCAAATGTACGGAGAGTCGGCTTTCAAACGTTCCAAACACCCTAGCAGGTTGTTGAAAAACCCTTTTGGCACAGGGGCAACACAGCACTCTAGGAGATCAGGGACGGCATCAGAACAGCTCGCAGGATGGTCAAAAAGGCCGTCCAGCGCGGCCGCAGCAAGCGAGGAGGCGAAGGCGTACTCTGTTCGGTACGTCGAGAGCCTCCAAGCGCCGCGAGAACAAAGCTGGCGGACTTTTTCAACATCCTGCTAGGTCACAGATGGTCAAATTTCCCAAGGTCGCTACTTCAATCAACTGGACATGGAGAACTTACACTGGTCGGTCATTCAGATTGGGTGACACATGAATCAATTTACTGCAGATCCTCACGTAAAAATTCCTTCCTTTATGTATGGAACCGCCTGGAAGAAAGACGCCACCGCTTATCTGGTTCAATTAGCCGTGTCTTCAGGCTTTAGGGCCATTGACACGGCCAATCAGCTCATCCATTACAATGAGGCCCTTGTTGGTGAGGCCCTGCTTGCACTCGCCAACAAAGGCATCAACCGGGAGACGCTTTTTCTGCAAACCAAATTTACATCTGTCGGGGGCCAAGACCATAGAACGCCCTATGATGCCTCTGCAGATATTACCACCCAGGTTGGCCAGTCCTTTGAGAGTTCGCTGAAACACCTCCAGACGGATTACGTGGACTCCTATGTCTTACACGGACCCTATTCGCGGGCGGGGCTGGGAGCAGAGGATTGGGAGGTGTGGGCGGCAATGGAAGAGATCTACAAATCAGGTCGAACAAAAAGGATTGGCATTAGCAATGTCAGTGCCGGACAACTCCAACAGCTCTGTGAAAAAGCAGACGTGAAACCCATGGTGGTGCAGAATAGGTGTTATGCCGTTCTCGGATGGGATAAGGTCGTCAGGGAAATCTGCCAAGCCAACGGCATCATCTATCAAGGCTTTTCCCTGTTAACCGCGAACCGGGATGTCTTGGTTCAACCTGAAATAGGGGGTATTGCGAAGCGTGTAGGGACAGGTCCTGCGCAGGTCATCTTTCGGTTTGCCATGCAGATTGGGATGCTCCCGTTGACAGGAACGACAAGCGAGCAACATATGAAAGAGGATTTACAAGTTGACAGTGTAGAACTCACGCCGGAAGAGGTAAGATTGATTGAAATGATCGCGGTGTGAAGAAACAGTACCCGCTTGCGTGATATGAATGCCTGCACACTACCTTAACACTGCCATCAAAACCCTGTGCGATAGTTTACAGAGGTCCCGCCAGCAACCTGCTGAATGGGTTGACAAGTGACTCCCGACCCCTTTTCTGTCCAACTGCCCACTTTTTTTAACCTCTTATCGAAACTCAGTAGCCAAGAACCAAAATAGGGATTGGTTGGCGAGGAATTGAGGTTGACCATTTATGCCGCATCACCCATGCCAGACACTTGAGTGTGAGAAAAAACACATCTCTGAGTCAGTCAGTACGCCAAAGCGCTGGTTGCAACTGACCATCTTCTTCATCGGTGTCTTGTCGTTATCAGGTGCACTGGCCGATGACAAACCCGAATTGATGCTGGCTGAAATCTACCATCAGGGGATTGATGTCAGCCAATACTGGACCAGTGAAAAACTGGACGGGGTCCGCGCACGTTGGGATGGCCACCAACTCGTCTCACGGGGCGGCAAAGTGTTTGCAGCACCTGCATGGTTTACCCAAGGTTTTCCAGCCATACCCCTGGATGGTGAGTTATGGATCGGCCGAGGGCGCTATGAAGAGGTGTCTTCCATTGTGAGAAGAAAACAGCCTCACGATGGCTGGCGGAATATTCGCTTGATGGTGTTTGACCTGCCCGAACATGGCGGCACCTTTGGCCAGCGTGTGATGGCGATGACCCGCATGGTTGCACAGATACATTCACCATATTTGGCAGTCATTGAACAGCAGAGAGTCGCCAATGAAGAGGCATTGATGCAGAAACTGCAGACGATCATCGACCAGGGTGGCGAGGGCTTGATCTTGCACCGAACAACCGCCCGTTATGCCAGTGGCCGCAGTCAGGATTTGCTCAAGTTGAAGCCGTTTACGGATTCCGAGGCCACCGTGATTGGCTACCGTCCGGGCAAAGGCCAGTTTACCGGTCAGATCGGTTCCCTTAAAGTGCGTACCGATCAAGGGGTGGTATTTTATATCGGAAGCGGGTTAAGTCATGAGCAACGGCGCAATCCGCCGCCCTTGCAAAGCCGGATCACCTTTCGCTACCAGGGACTGACGAAAAATGGCATTCCCCGCTTTCCTGTATTCCTACGTATTCGCGACGAGGAATCCGAGTAGCTATTGCCGTGCATCCCAAATCCTCGGACGTGAGGACCCTTATTCGTCAAAATTCTTTAAGCAGGCCTTTGAGAATTTCCTGGCCCGCTTCTTCAACGGCCTTCCCCAAATCTTTGACGGGCGCTGTCAGCTTGTCGATTCCACCTTCAACCAGTTTTCCTGACCCTAAGGCGGTTTTGGTGACGCCGGAGTAAACCGCTTCGAACACTTCAGCCGACGCTTCCTGAAAGCTGATCCCACCGGATTCTTTCCCGATATCGCGGAGGTGAATATCCGGGAGCGCCAGTGTGATGGCCCGCCCTTGAAGCGCGGTGAAGCTGAGATTGATTTGCCCATCCTTCACGATCACATGGTTGATTTGGACTTGTTTGGCTCCCGCCCTCGTCCTCGCTTCACTGGTGCCCTGTTCCCCTGAGCCATTTGTGGAACCCGGCCTGGCAAAGTCTTCCACGCGTTCCAGGATTGTGCTCAGGTTACTTCCTTTCAGCGACCCTTCCAAGGTGATGGAAGGGTGGTCGATAACAATTTCATCAATGATGATGGTATCCGTGAGCACTGAATTTCGATCAACGCGGATATGGATGTTTGGCAGGGAAATGGCGTGATCGGTGTGAAACCCTTTCGGGTTTTTGATAAGCAACCCCGTGAGGCTTCCTTGGAGGGCTCCTCCCCCTGAAAGTAAGGTCACCTCGACATTCTCCAGGGTCACGGGTGTGCCCAGGATCTGTGGCCCCATCGTCTCCACGCCGGTTTTGATGAGGGAATTCAGGGAGGCACTCAGGACGACCAAGGCCACCATGATGAGCCCCAGGACCAGCAGACCGATTTTCAGTATGGTTTTCATTTCAGTCCCCCTCTTTGCAGCACCTCCAGAATCTCCCCATGAATGAACCCATTACTCGCCACCATTTTTCTTCCGTAGATGGAGAAGGGCTCGTCTTGATATGTTGTGACCTTTCCTCCTGCCTCTTGGACGATCACCAGGCCGGCAGCCACATCCCAGGGGTTCAGTTTCAGCTCCCAGAATCCATCGAATCGCCCGCAGGCCACATAGCACATGTCCAGGGCCGCCGACCCTGTTCGTCTCACCCCTTGGGCGCACAGGGTGAATCGGCAGAACTCATCCAGGTTGTTCTCGGGGTTCTCACGGATATCGTACCCGAATCCGGTCACGAGTAGCGCCTGGTCCAACTTGGGGACAGCCGATACGTGAATGGGCTTTCTATTCAGGGTAGCCCCGCTCCCACCTCCAGCCACAAAGACCTCATCCCTCGTCGGATCGATGACCACACCGAGGATGCACTTTCCTTCATATTCCAAGCCGATGGACACATTGTAGGCTGGAAACCCGTGAGCAAAATTGGTGGTGCCATCGAGGGGATCAATGATCCATTTGTAGGAAGAATTCTGCGAGGAGTGACTGCCCTCTTCTTCCGCCAAAATCTGGTGGGTGGGGTAGGTTGCTCGAATCACCTCGACGATAGCTCGCTCTGAGTCGAGGTCAGCATCCGTCACCAAGTTCAGTGGATTTTTGTGCTTGATCCGAAAGCCGGCCTTGGCATACTTTTGGAGAATCTCTGCTCCCACTTGGGCAGCTTCGAGTGCGACTTTTTCGAGTTCCTGCAGTTTTCCCGAGCCTGGGATATTGTCGTGGGCCATCACAGGCATCCTAACACACCAAGATGATGAAACCAGAGGTTTTGCCAGGGTCCCAGGGGATTGGGTGGTTGCCTGTGGTTTCTTGCCCCCGTTAGGGGAAAAGGCTATATTGACATCCGATTTTGATTCCGCACACCATCTTTCATGTCACATTTGCATCCTGTTCAAAATAAAAATTGAGGGAGGTTTCTCTGATGCCATTGAAGGGAAAGCGTCCAACGTCCGGCGGCAAGCTAAAGGCCAAGGGCAAGATGGCCAAGGCCGCATCTTCTACACAACCCCATACACAACCCCAGGGTAAGACCAAGGCCTCATTGAAGACCTCAAAGTCGAAGCTCTCATCCCAACCTCTTAAGGGGCATGAGAAGGCCGCACCCTCTTCCCCGAAGCAAGGCGCGGTTGCCAGGGGGAAGAAAGAAATTCGGCAGGCGAGCGCTGGGGTGAAGAAAGCCCAAGCCAAGGGCTGGAAAGCGAAACCCGTTTCCCCTAAGGCCCGAAGCGTATCCTCTTTCAAGCCAACGGGCAAGACGGCCAAGCTCGCCAAACCTGCGTCTCGCCCTCGAGCCATCCAAAGTTGGGCCGGTCTTTCTCCCGACCAACGGTACACTGTCGGCGGACTCTGTGCCTGCCTGATCGACACCCTCACTCCGGATGGGAGGAAAAAGCTTGATCGGCTTTTACAGTCTCTTCACCTTTCCGACACGGAGCAGGCCAATTTGAAGCGCGTGGCCCAAGGCCTCACCGTTCCTAAGCTCTTTGCTGACTTGATTGAGGGAGACGAGACGCGGCGGAAGGTCTTTACCGGCTTGCTTCAATTCGCGGTGGCCGACGGCCAGTACGAGGTTCGCTGGCGGAGTGAGGTGCGAGTTATCGCTCAGACCCTAGGGATTTGGAGTGGGCAGGTTGAACAAGCCGAGAAGCGGTTCTCCCGTTAGTGCTGCAGAGCGGTGGATCGGGTAGCAGGGGGAGGCTTTCCCGATTCGGAAGCAACAAGAGGTTCGCTTTTCGTGAGGGATTTTTTGAAGTGAGATGGCCGAAGAAGAAAAGCTATGTTCCTTGAATGGAAAGCCCTCACATTGCCCGCCGTCCTTCGATGGATTTCGTGAGGGTAACCTCATCGGCGTACTCAATATCCATCCCAACCGGAATCCCATAAGCAATCCTTGAGACGCACACCCCATAGGGCTTGAGCACCTTCGTGAGGTAAATCGCCGTCGCCTCCCCTTCAATGGTTGGATTGGTCGCAACTATGACTTCTTCGATTCCACCCTCCTTGACCCGCATCTCCAGTTCATGAGCCCGAATGTCCGATGGGCCGACTCCATCAAGCGGAGAGAGGGATCCCATCAACACATGGTACAATCCACGATACCCGCCGCTTTGCTCGATGGCATACAGCGTACTGGGTTCCTCCACCACCAAAATCTTGGTGCGATCTCGCTTGGGGTTCTGGCAAATATCGCACAGGTCACTTTCAGCGATATTGCGACATCGGACGCAAGAGGTCACGTGTTCCTTGACGTCCCGAATAGCATCCGCCAGGCGAAGGGCGTCTTCCTTGCTCGCTTTCATGAGGTGAAAGGCCAGCCGCTGAGCCGACTTCTGCCCGATCCCAGGAAGACGCACAAATTCCCGGGCCAGTCTGGCCAGCAATCCTTGGCGTTGAACGCCCATTGATGATTCTACTCCTCCACGGGCCGGTCCAGCAGATTTCGGATCTGCTCGATCAAAGCACTCCAGGTAACCCCGGAATTCCCAAGCCACCAGTCAAGGATTTGACTTCCTCGGCCATCAAATCCTTGGCCTTCCGAAGTGCTTCGTTTGTTGCGGCGACCAACAGATCTTGAAGCATCTCACGATCTTCGGCCTTGATGACCTCTGGATCAATGACGACCTTGATCACCTGCATCGCACCATTTGCTGTGACCGTTACCATTCCGCCCCCCGCGGAAGCTTCGACCATTTTTGTGGCAGCTTCTTCCTGGATCTTGCCCAAGCGCTCTTGCATCGCCTGCGCTTGTTTCAACAAATTGCCCATATTACCAAAGGGATTCTTTGACATTAGGGTGCCTCCTTCTCCACGGAGATCCGGCTCGCCTTAATCACTTCCACTCCAAATAACTCCACGGCTTGTTTCACCATGGGGTGGGCCTTCACTTCTCCCAGCAAGGCCTGATCTTCTAACTCTCGTTGTTCGTCCCGCCACTTTCCAATAGTTAGGCCCTTTCCCTGACCTTCGCTCAACTCGATCACTAGGACCTGGACGGGGCGGCCAGTTATTTGTTCGAAGGCTTTGCCCACCACATTTCGGTTTTCCTCCTTTTGAATTCTTGAACACGCCACAGAGGCGTTTTTGGGATACCCGATCACCACTTGGTTTCCGTCGATCCTTACGAGCGTTCCCATTTTCAGAAATGTTCCGATATTGGGATGCCCTTGGACCACGTGATCCACCACCTGAGCCCAATTCGTCAGGCTCAGATTATCCGTGGCTTGCGGCTCCGGCTGGACTTTCGCCGCCGTAGAACTCCTCGGCTGAATTTTACCAGCCAGCTCCAGATGTGGAGGTGCTGAGCTCGGCCGTACAGGCTCCTTCTCCTCGGCAAGCATCCCCGGAGGAGGGATGGTCCCTTGTTGTCTGGGGATAGAGGGGGCCCCCGTATCCGCCTTTTTCGACTGGGAATCCGTGTGCGGGGTGGGCGAATGGAGAGAGGCACTCTCTTCCCTCGGCTTCGCTCCTTCCACCTTGCCTTGAGTGCGGTCGGGTTGGCTATCCATGCCGGAGTCGTTCTGTCGGTTGAGACGGGTGGCTCGCACCACCGCCGCCTCGAAGGCATATCGAGGGTGGGCCGTTCCGCGAAGCCTATCCTCCACCTGCGAAAAGATTTCAAACAACTCTTGAAGCTGCGAAACAGGAAAGGATTTTGCCTCCGTGAGGGTCTTTTCCACTTCTTCCATAGGGAGATCGATCAGGGCTCTAGCTTGTTCCTGTGAAGGGACGACAGCCGCAACCAAAAAATTTCGCATCCGCTCCACCACCTCACTGCAATATATACGGAGATCATAGCCTTGATCTAACACATTCCCGACGACGGCCACGGCAGCGGCCGAATCCTGTCCCATGATGGCCCGGACCAATTGACCAATCAGTTCATCCGGTACAGCGCCCAGCATGTCTTCCACATCTTGGTAACTTATGGTGTTCCCACCAAAGGCTACCGCTTGATCCAAGAGGCTCAAGGCATCCCGCATACTCCCCTCGCTGGCCCGCGCAATGACCCCGAGGCTTTGCTCCTCCACCGTCACGCCATTTTGCTCGGCGACATGGCGGAGACGGGCGACGATTTCCATCCGGGGAATTCGCCGAAAATTAAAATGCTGACACCGCGAGAGGATGGTTGCCGGAATTTTATGCACTTCCGTTGTGGCAAACACGAAAATGGCATGGGCTGGGGGCTCTTCGAGGGTTTTCAACAGGGCATTAAAGGCGGAATTGGAGAGCATGTGCACTTCATCGATAATGTAAATGCGGTAGGTCCCCCGGAAGGGGGCAAACTTCACATTTTCTCGAAGCTCTCGAATATCATCCACACCGGTATTGGAGGCGCCATCAATTTCTATAACATCCATTGAGTTGCCCCGCGTAATTTCAATGCAACTTTCGCATCGTTCGCAGGGCTGGGGGGTTGGTCCGTGCTCGCAGTTCAAGGCTTTAGACAGGATTCGAGCCACCGTTGTTTTGCCGACCCCACGCATCCCGGAAAACAAGTAGGCATGGGCCACGCGTTTTCCGGCAATGGCGTTCTTCAACGTCTGGACCACATGGGGTTGCCCAATGAGGTCTTCGAAAGTCCCGGGACGAAATCTTCGGGCGGAAACTTGGTATTCCATGGCTCGTTATAAGTAATAAATGATGGGGAGTGCGTTAAGAGTTATTGCCTTGGGACATACACTTCA
The DNA here is from genome assembly GCA_022572725.1 of Nitrospinota bacterium. Lineage (GTDB taxonomy): Bacteria > Nitrospirota > Nitrospiria > Nitrospirales > UBA8639 > JACZVJ01. The sequence goes on from JACZVJ010000006.1 coordinate 17,650, forward strand.
TCACTGTTCGCGCATCACTTTCCGGAAACCGGGGCCAGGTGATCCTGCGGCACCCAGACTCGCCCGCTTACCGTTGCTTCCTTCCGGACCTGGCGGGATTCACAGGATTCTGTTGCACAGGGCCCAGCCCCTTTCCTTGTGGCTATGGAGAAACGGCTGCCCTTTTAGGCTCATCACCACTTGAAAAACCGGTGCAGCTCGAACCTCTCTTCACGAGGGCAGGCGAAGGCTGGCGGAGAGGGTGGGCATTCGAAGTCGCGCTCCAGACTTCGCCCGCGCTCCCGCTCGGGGGCCTGCCCCGCAGGGTGCAAGAGCACCCTGCTTTCCCAGGGGCTCCGCCCCTAGGACGGCCCCAACTACGGGGCCTATGACCCCTCGAAGGGGGAACACCCCCTTCAGGACCCCCGTTCGAATCCCACCCTCCACATTCCAGTCTGTGATTTCTGATCTGGTTCCAACCCAAGTCGTATTGCCACTGAAGTTGTGGCGGAGAGGGTGGGATTCGAACCCACGGTGCCGTTGCCAGCACACGTGCTCTCCAGGCACGCCGATTCGGCCGCTCTCGCACCTCTCCGCAGCCACTTAGACATTTTAGACATTTTCCCTGCCTAACAATATTTTACTCGAACAACTGCTTGCTTCCAGACTTGGGATACCGAAACGCGTCACAAGCGTGGCAGGCGTCACTCCTGAACTGAGGAATAAAGAATGGCATCTTATCATGGGCTCTCGGGACCGACAAGCGATGAATACCCCGAGCCGGGCCCACCTCTACCGGTTGGATGTTGCACCACCATGATTCAGAAATAGTCGGATCACTTGCGAGCCGCTCGTGCTTTAAACAGGCGCTGGCGCCTCGATGAGCTGTGGAGCGAAGCAAACAGGTGCCCCCGGAAAAAGAGAACAAACACTGTGGCAATGGGTGTCAGGACTACCACCAAAGCCGACGCGAGTGAGCCAGGAATTCCCAGATACGCCAGCCAGGTATTCAGGATGGTAAAAGGGAGTCGGAGGAGTTGGATGAAATTCAACCCCAATATTCCTCCCCCTTGACTGGAGACCATAAAGAAAAATGCCAGGCCAAAGGGAGCGAGAACGATGGCCCATGGGAAAAACCATTCAATCCAGTTTTCAATGACGAATTCGTAGCCCTCCCGGATGACATCAAGAGGCGAGCCATGCCTCACCTGGTAAATCACTTCAGGGACTGGATTGAGGAGAATAAACAAGAGAAGAAAGACCCCGGAACCGACAGCCGGTCCATAGGGATTCGCCCCCATCCCCATCTCTAGTAATTGAAGCGGGATCCACACGATAAACAGTATGGTGAGGACATCCCAAAAATATTGTCCCGCACTTTGCCAAACGTCCTTCCACCTCATGCGGCGTGAACTCATCACCGCCTGTTCAACGAGACCTAACAGGGACCCGACAATAAAGGCATTGGCTCCACCCAGAAGAAACCCGCCGAGAATCCCCAAGCCTGACGCCACACTCGACACCGACATCATGAAGACGGCGAAAACCACCACGACCACCACAACCAGCCAACCTCTGAGAAATGAATGGAGAGCACCCTTAAGGGCATTTTTGTACAACTGGAACGTGGCCCAGATAAGGTCAGACATTTAATTGGGGAATCCCTTTTAGGAGGGCGGGGATTTTGCGTGGGAATCAGGCTGGTTTTTAATGGCGAGAATTTCCTGTTGTTGTCGATCTCGCTCCTGGGAAATCATCCTCAACCGTTTCGGCCGGTTTAGTGTCCACCATTTTAATCTTTCTTTAAATTTGACCGACTTCGGGGCCACGCTGCCGGTTGAAGTCTCTTGGAAGTCGTAGCCCTTCTCCGTGGCCTGCTTTTCGACAAACCGCGTGTAAATGTCGAGGTAGAGTTTCTTCAGTCCCATTATTTACCACCTTAGCCTACTCCCCCATGGAGCGCAAGAAAATACTGGACGAGGCATCTCGGGGAGTGCCCCGAAGAGTCTGAGGCTTCCTGGACGGCTGACCCCGGACTTTTTACATATTTTGCATATTTCATACTCGGGTCTTTTGGGCGCCATGGATCCGGAGCACTTCGGGCACCAACCCCGATCGGCATAAGCCGGGCTTACCATCTCAGACCAAGTATTCGTTGACAGTACACTCCAATGATGGGTAAAAAGGTAGATTAGGCAATTTTTTAAGGTTTTGGCTTCTGCCTTACCAAAGTGGAAGGACCTGAGAATCGGTGAGTCTAGGGTTCCAGTCTTAAACAAAGACCCTACCCGAATAAGCGAGAGTGGCGGAACTGGCAGACGCGCGAGACTTAGGATCTCGTGGGAGACCGTGGGGGTTCAAGTCCCCCCTCTCGCACCAACTTCAGCTTGTCCATTACCCTCCGGTCCTCATACTATGACCAAGGAACGGATCACACGATGAAATTGGAAATGACCGAGTTGGGCCCCGTTAAACGGGCTATCAAGATTGAGGTGCCGGAAGAGGCCGTCAATAAGGAATTCGACAAAGCGTACGCCGATCTCAAACGCCAGGTTCAGGTCCCGGGGTTTCGACCAGGCAAGGCCCCACTCGCTATGCTCGAGAAACGCTATTCCAAGGCCGTGGAACAGGATGTCCTCCAACGACTGGTGCCAAGCTATTACCAGCGTGCCATCAAAGAAGCGGGGGTCGTTCCGGTGCTGGTTGAAATTCCCCCGTTGGAGCGGATCAAGGTTAAACGAAACTCCGTGTTCACCTTTACCGCCACTGTAGAAATAAAGCCCACCATCGAGATTCGTGACTACCGTCCTCCGAATCCCATCTCGTTGAAGCCCGACTCCAGAACCGTGACTGAGGACCAAGTGAACCAAACCATTGAATCTCTTCGTGAGAAGCATGCCCGATTGGAAGCGGCACCGGCTGGTACCCCATTGGGTGATGGTATGTTTGCCGTTGTGAGCGTCGAAGGCTTCCTGGATGGAGTGCCGGTCGAGGGCTCCAAAAAGGAGGGACATCTGCACCAGGTGGGTTCAAAGGAAGCTGTCCTTGGATTGGACATTGATGAGGCGTTACTGGGGAAAACCGAAGGCCAAGTCGTTGAACTTTCTCAAGCGTATCCTCCCTCCCACCCTGACGGACGTCTAGCGGGAAAGACTGTCCAATTCCAGGTCAAAATCGAGGGAGTAAAGCAAAAGAATCGCCCGACCCTCGACGATGAGTTTGCCAAGGATTGCGGGCCATTCGAGACCTTGAGCCAACTCCAAGACAAGATCCGGTCTGAATTGGAAGGGGTGCTCAAGCGGAGCATTGAGGAAGCCTACAAAGACCAGGTCATTGAGCGTCTCTTCCAAACACACCACTTTGATCTCCCCGAGGTTCTGGTCGACCGAGAAGTGCGGACTATGGTCCGCCAGCGCCTCATGGAAGAGCAACGAAAAAGGAAAGGCGCGCCCACTCCAGAGGACCAAATTCGCTTGGAGGAGGATGTCAAGCGCCTCCAGCAAGAACTGACACCTGATGCCAAACGACGAGTGAAGGTGGGGCTTATCCTGGAAGCCATCGCCGAGAAAGAAGGAATTGTGATTGAAGAAAAGGACATTCAAGAAGAAATCACCAAATTGGCCAGTGGACTCAAGCTCCCTGTCGAGGACATCCGTCGCATGGTTGAGGCCGGGGGAGAGGATTCCCGTGAGGAGTTTCGGGACCGTCTCCGAGCTGAGAAAGCCCTGCAGATGGTTTACCAATTTGCGGTGATCCAAGGATAGGAGGCCCCGGCAAGGTCCATTCGTTTCACTCCAAAATCCCAAGATCCGAGGCCCCCTTCATGGAGAAAAGAAGGATGGAGTGAAGTAAGATTTTGAAAAGAATTTCGAAGGGAAAGGTGAAGCCAGTATGTTAATCCCGATGGTCATTGAACAGACAAGCCGCGGTGAACGGTCTTATGATATTTACTCGCGCCTCCTAAAAGACCGGATCATTTTTTTGGGCGCCCCCATTGACGACATGTTCTCCAATCTGGTGATCGCCCAATTGCTGTTTTTGGAAGCGGATGATCCTGAAAAGGACATCAATCTTTACATTAATTGCCCCGGGGGCGGCGTGACGCCAGGCTTGGGAATTTACGACACCATGCAGTATGTGAAGGCTCCCATTACCACCATTTGCATGGGGCAGGCGGCCAGCATGGGGGCCCTGTTATTATCCGCCGGAACCAAGGGCAAACGTTTTGCCCTTCCTAATGCCCGGATCCTGATCCATCAGCCAATGGGCGGCTTCCAAGGTCAGGCTACGGAAATCGACATCCACGCCAAGGAAATTTTGAAGATTCGGGTTCAACTGAATGAGATCATGGCCAAACACACCGGCCAATCTTTGGAAAAAATTGCGCAGGATACGGAGCGGGATTATTTCCTGTCCGGTGAAGAAGCCAGAGTCTATGGGTTGATCGACGAGGTCATTATGCGAAGCCCCGACAAGAACAAGAGCGGAGTTTCCAACAAGCTGGAAGGGAAAACATCACCTCACGACAAGGGTGAGTAAAGCCTGGAGATTTCATGGCCAAACAGGTTAAAGCCGACGCGAACCTTCGTTGCTCGTTTTGCGGCAAAAGCCGTGACCAAGTCCGTAAATTGATTGCCGGACCGACAGTCTATATTTGTGACGAATGCGTCGGACTCTGTAACGAGATCATGGTGGAGGAATGGCAGGAGGCGAAAGAGGAAATCTCCTCGAAACTTCGGAAACCTTCCGAAATCCATCGCCATCTCGACCAATATATCATCGGGCAAGAGCACTCCAAGAAAATTCTCTCCGTTGCCGTCCACAACCACTATAAACGCATCGCGGCTCTCGACACAGGGGACGTGGAGCTTCAAAAGGGCAATATCCTGATGATCGGGCCCACCGGAACGGGGAAAACCCTCATGGCCCAAACGTTGGCCGATTACCTTGACGTGCCCTTTACCTTGGCTGATGCCACGACTCTCACCGAAGCGGGGTATGTCGGCGAAGACGTGGAAAATATCATCCTGAAGCTGCTTCAAGCCGCGGATTACGAAGTTGAACGGGCGGAGCGCGGGATTCTCTATATCGACGAAATCGACAAAATCACTCGAAAGGCCGACAGCCCCTCGATTACCCGAGATGTGTCAGGGGAAGGGGTTCAGCAAGCACTTCTCAAACTGATCGAAGGGACGACAGCCAATGTCCCACCGCAAGGGGGCCGCAAACATCCTCACCAAGAGTTCATCCAGGTGGACACCAAAAACATTCTTGTTATTTGCGGGGGCGCCTTTGTCGGGTTGGATGCCATCATTGAGCGCCGGCTCAACCAAAAACGGATGGGGTTTCGATCAGAGGCCAAGAAGAAAAGCCTAGGAGATCCTGCCTCGGTGCTGGCGCAGGTTCAGCCTGAAGATCTGCTGCAATATGGACTCATCCCCGAGTTTATCGGCCGACTTCCCATCGTCACCACCCTGGGGGAATTGGACGAACACGCCCTTAACCGCATTTTGACGGAACCTCGGAACGCTTTAACGAAGCAGTATCAAAAGCTGTTGTCCTTCGACAAAGTCAAACTGAGGTTTACCGATAGCGCCTTAGTCGCCATTGCTCGAAAGGCCCGTGCACAAAAAACTGGGGCTCGTGGGCTCCGAACCATTCTCGAAGAAGTCATGCTCGATATCATGTACGAGGTGCCTTCACAATCCGATATCAGGGAAGTGGTGATTACGGAAGAGGTAATTCTGAGAAAAGCCCAACCAATCAAGACCTTTGAGCAGAATAAAGAAATGAAACCGGCCGTAGGCTCGTAAAAGGAGTGAGGAGAGCGGTTGTTAACCGGCCTCTTGGTACCCGCAGGTGTCCTGGAAACACTCAATGCGGGATCCGGCTTGTTTAGTCGATTTTTCGATGAGAAAAGGCGACTGGCAGTTTGGGCAGGGGCGATTGATGGGACGATTCCAGAGGGCAAAGGTACACTTGGGATACCGGCTACAAGAATAAAAAGGACGCCCCTTTCGAGTCTGCTTTTGCACCAAATCCCCACCACATTCCTTAACCGGGCAGTGTATTCCCATCGTTAAAGGCTTCGTCGTCTTGCATTCCGGGTAATTTGAGCAGGCGAGAAACCCTCCAAACCGCCCACGCTTGACTACCATAGGGTTCCCGCACTTTTCGCATTTTTCGTCCGAAGTTTCCACAGGCTTTTCGACAATATGGATCGTTCCACTTTCATCTTTTGTGAAAGGTTTGGTGTTTTTACAATTGGGGTAGCCCGGGCAAGCCAAAAAATATCCATGTCGCCCCCATTTGATCACCATGTTCTGCCCGCACTTTTCGCACACCACATCCGTCGGTTCTTCCTTCCCTTTGAGGCTTTCCATTTTCTCTTCGGCCTCGTTAAGGTCCTTAGCAAAGGGTTCATAGAATTCTTTGACCGTGGTCACCCAGTCCTTTTCGCCTTCTTCAATTTCATCCAGTTGGGCTTCCATCCGTGCGGTGAAGGCCACATCAAAGACCTTAGGGAAGTGATTAACAAGTCGCTCGTTCACAAGCCGGCCAAGTTCCGTGGGGGTAAACCGACCCTCCGCCTTTTCCACATACCGCCGGTCCTGGATCGTCGAAATAATGGAGGCATAGGTTGAGGGGCGTCCAATTCCTTTATCCTCAAGTTCCCGAATCAAGAGCGCTTCATTAAAGCGAGGGGGAGGTTGGGTAAAATGCTGCTTAGGGAGAAGCCCCGGATCTGGTTCCTCTACCACCTTCACCTGCTCTTCAACCCTCAGCTCCGGCAGCCGCTTGCGCTCGTCATCTTCCACAATCTGAGGATCCTGGGCGCTTGATTGTTCGGTTTCTGTGTGATCCTTACCCTCAATGTAGACTCGACGGAACCCATCAAACTTTTCCACCGTGCCCGTGGCACGGAACACATATCCATTCGCTTGGATATCAACCTTCGTGGCCTCATCTAATCCTCGTGTCATCTGAGACGCCATAAACCGATTCCAGACCAGTTTATATAAACGATACAAATCCCTTTCCAGAAAAGACCGTACCCCCTCCGGATCCCGCCTGGCCGAGGTGGGGCGAATGGCCTCATGTGCCTCTTGTGCGGCTTTCTGTGTTTTGTAGACGTTGGGGGTCGGCGGGAGGTACCCTTTGCCAAACCGGGATTCGATGACCTCCACTGCTTCGGCTTGAGCTTCGGTCGACACCCGTGGGGAGTCCGTTCGCATGTACGTGATAAGCCCGACAGGACCTTTTTCACCGATCTCGATGCCTTCGTATAATCTCTGGGCCAGCATCATGGTTTTCTTGGCAGTAAACCGCAGCTTCCGAGCAGCCTCCTGTTGAAGCCGGCTTGTAATGAAGGGGGGAGGGGGGTTGCGGTACCGGTCGGTCTTATCAATGGCTGAGACAGTAAAAACGGCTCCCTGGAGATCCTGGAGAATGCGATCCGCCTCTTCTCCCGTATGGATTTCTACAGGATTGCCCCTGTATTCTTGCAGCCGGGCTTCAAAGGGAGGGGGATTCTGACCTTGCAACATGGCCGTAATCGTCCAATATTCGACCGTTTGAAACGCCTCCCGTTCTGCCTCGCGTTCGCAGATGATCCGGACGGCTACCGACTGGACCCGCCCTGCGCTCAGTCCGCGACGCACTTTTTTCCATAACAACGGGCTCAGCATGTAGCCCACGATTCGGTCCAACACCCGACGGGCTTGCTGGGCATGGACCTTTTTCATGTTAATGGTGCCTGGGGATTGGAGGGCTCGCTTGATGGCCCTTTCGGTAATCTCGTTAAACAGGACACGGTAAACCCGTGGGCTCTTTCCATTCAGCTCTTGGGCAATGTGCCACGCAATGGCTTCCCCTTCTCGATCGGGATCGGGGGCCAAATACACTTTCTCCGCTTTCTTCGCCTGGTCTTTAATTTCCGACAGGAACTTGCTCTTACCACGAATCACTACATACTGGGGTTGGAAGTCTCGATCAATATCGATCCCCAATTTACTTTTAGGTAAATCTTTCACATGGCCCACGGAAGCTAAAACCTGATAGCCACGCCCCAAATATTTGCTGATTGTCCGAGCTTTCGCAGGAGACTCAACAATAATTAATGACTTCGCCACGTACCGGTTACCCTTTCTCTCGAGTCATGTACCTCAATCTTCGTGCCATCTCCAAGAGCTGTCCCTAAGCGGGTACCTTTTATTAGATCCGGATATAGTGGGACCCTGGTAATTTTCGGATATGGCCCTTTAATTCCAAAGTCAACAGGATACTCATTACCTCGGCAGGAGAAAAGCGAGCTTGAGCGAGGATTTCGTCAACCAAAGAAGGTTCATGGGAGAGAACCTCATAGATTTCCCGCTCCGGTCCTACAAGATCCTGGCGCGAAGGGGGTTGGACCGGTTCGACCGTTCTCAACCGGTCGCGGAAGGGAGGGTCAAGTTGAGGAAGGAGTTCCTCCAGGATATCCCTGAAATCCTCCACTAATTTGGCCCCTTGCTTAATTAACCCGTGAGGGCCTTGGTGCCTTTTCTCCTTTACGGCTCCGGGAACCGCAAACACCTCGCGGTTTTGCTCCACGGCGAACCGGGCAGTGATCAACGCCCCACTCCGGCTGGTTGCCTCCGTGACCACCACCCCAAAGCATAATCCGCTAATGACCCGGTTGCGCCGAGGGAAATGGTAGGGCCGAGGAGGAGAGCCCAACGGCAATTCTGAAAGGACCGCCCCATTCGACTCAATTTCTTTGCGCAAAGCCCTATGTTCCGGAGGGTAGGTTCGGTCGATTCCACAACCCAGCACCGCCACCGTTCGCCCTGCCCCCTTTAGGGCTCCCCGATGAGCAGCCGCATCAATGCCCCTAGCCAACCCGCTGACAATCGTAAAACCCAGGGAGGCAAGATTTTGGCTCAAGGCCTCCGTAAACGCCGACCCTCCGGGGGTCGCGTTCCGAGTTCCCACAATGGCCAGCGCATGGTCATCCGCTTGCGTCCAGCCCCCGGTGAGATACAACAGTGGAGGAGGATCGGGGATCATGGCTAACCGACGAGGGTACCCTTGATCCAACACGCTCACAATGGACAATTTCCCCTTTTCCACGAGTCGAAGTTCTTGCCGGATCCTTCCCAACGGTTCACGTTCGGGTCCACGATGAATGGCTTCCGCCACGGAAGAACTAAGGCCGTTTTGCACCAAGTCCCGAATTGAGGTTCTTTGAATGGCCTCTGGAGAACCAAACCGCTGAATAAGCCTGAATAATGTGGCGTCACTGAGCCCTTTTACCGATCGTAAGGCCAACCAGGCTTCCAGTGATACCATGGCTGATCTGCAAGGGCAGTCATCCCCTCATTTCGGGGCGCCCTGGCCCTCCCCCATCACCACAATATCGTACTGCTCGAGGTGTAGCAGGGGGTCCGGCTTGATGAGGATCTGGTGCTGATACTCGCGTTCGAGTTCCTCAATTCCCTCATGCTCCGGATCCAGAAGCAAGTCGACGATTCGCGGATTGGCCCCCACCACAATTTTTTGTTGTCCGGTCGCCCTTCCAATTCGTCGGATATCTCGAAAAATGTCATACACCACGGTCGTGGCCGATCTTGTGTACCCTCGCCCTTCGCAATCCGAACATATGTCGGAAAGAGTTCGAAGAAGATCCTCTCGAACCCGTTCACGAGAAATCTCAACGAGGCCAAGATCCGAGATTCGTGAAATTCTCGTTCGAGCCTTATCGGAAGCCATCGCATCAACCAACGCCTTGTACACCTTTTCCCGGTTTCGCTCCCGTTCCATATCAATAAAATCAATAATAATGATCCCCCCAATGCCACGGAGCTTGATTTGGTAAGCAATTTCCTTTGCCGCCTCCAAATTGGTTTTCAGGATCGTTTCTTCCTGATCGCGTTTTCCCACGTAGCGTCCCGTATTGACATCGATCACCGTCATCGCTTCGGCATGGTCGATCACGATATGCCCACCGGACTTCAACCAGACTTTTCTGCCCAGGGCACGGGAAATTTCCATCTCGATGCCAAGAGAGTCAAAAAGGCTTTCTTCCTTCTCGTAGTGATACAGGCGGGAGGTTTGCTCAGGGAGGTACTTGTGAACGAAGTCTTTCACCTTGTTAAACTCGTCCTTGGAATCAATCAAGAGCCGATCCACTTTTTTCGTAAACAAATCCCGGACGACCCGGAGAGTCAGGTTGAGATCGGTATGAAGGAGGGCAGGAGCCGGCTGGTCTTGCTTTTTGAGAATGTCTTCCCAGACTGCGGCCAGGAATTCCACATCGGATTTAAGGTCATCTTCAGTCACCCCTTCACTCACAGTCCGGACAATGTACCCATACCCGGGTTTCCGAATCCGTCTCATAATTTCCTTCAGCCGGTACCGTTCCTCATCACTGCTAATCCGCCGTGATATCCCGATGTGGTCGACATTGGGCATAAAGACGAGGAACCGCCCCGGCAAAGAGGAGTAAGAAGTGACCCGAGGCCCTTTGGTTCCAATAGGCCCCTTGGAAATTTGCACGACCAAATCTTGACCTTCTTTCAACAACTCCTCGATGGGACGGACCGTTTGACGACGCGGTCGTGGGAGTTCCGGCCCCTTATCGTCATCACCGTTTTCAACGAGAATGTCGCCTGGTTCCGTTCCGACAGAAAGATCGGATACATGCATAAAGGCTGCACGGGCCAAGCCAATTTCCACGAAGGCTGCTTGCATGCCTGGCAACACCTTGCTGATTGTGCCTTTGTAGATATCACCGACAAAGTCCTTTTTCTTGGCCCGATCCACATACAACTCGACCACCGTTTTGTTTTCCAAAACGGCCACCCGGGTTTCTTCACGAGCAACACTTATGGCAATCTCAAAGCCCATGAGGACTCCTTTTTCTCCCAGTGGCCCTATTTCTTAAGACAAGGGCCCCCGCCCGTTTCGTGGGATAGGGATCCCTCGCACAATTTGACCCGTCTTCCCTGCCCGCCCTGAATCTGGAGCTTACCGTCCCCCGGCTCCGGGTTGGAGGGGTCCAGGCTTTTAGGTCGTAGGCCAAATCAATATGGCAACAGAGTCAACCGCCGTCGTTTAACATTCATTAAGAGCCCCAGCGCCGCCATGGTGACGACCGTCGCACTTCCCCCGTAGCTCATCAAGGGTAAGGGGATCCCCACGATTGGCGCAAGCCCGAGGGTCATGCCAATATTCACGACCACGCCAAAGGCTATCATGCCGACCACGCCGATGGCGACCAACGCTCCTAACAAGTCCCTTGCCTTTGAGGCAATGTCCAACCCCAGGAGGAATAAAGCCAGAAAAAGGGAAACTAAAAGCACTGAGCCGAAGAACCCCCACTCTTCCGCAAATACCGCGAAGACAAAATCCGTGTGCCCTTCGGGTAAAAATTTGAACTGGGATTGCGTGCCTCCTTGGAGGCCTTTTCCAAAAAGTTCTCCTGAGCCAACGGCAATCCTGGATTGTAATCCATGGTAGCCTTTGCCTCCGGGATCATAAGCTGGATTCACGAAACTGATGATCCGCTCCTTTTGGTATTCGTAAAGAGATCCCCATAACTCACCCCATGCAAAGGGAAAAATCATAAGCGAAGAAAGGAGAACCAATCCAAACGTTTTGGATTTCACGCCCACCGCCAAGAGCAAGGTAACATAAATGGCCAGAAAACTGAGACTACTCCCAAGATCGGGCTGTTTCAGAGTTAACAAAAACCCCGGCAAAGTGAGGAGCCCAGGTAGGACCATGCGGTGGAGCCATCCGTATCGAACTCTCGTGGCATAGTACACCGAAAGCACCAAAATAAGGGAAAACTTGACAAACTCGGAGGGCTGAATGGCCAAGGGACCGAGAGCAATCCATCGCTGAGCCCCACGGCTGCTTTTCCCACTGACCAGGACGATGACAAGAAGAATCAGCCCAATGCCATAGAGTACATAAGCCCACCTGGCCAACTTGTGGTAGTCCAAGCTGGCGAGAACCAAAAAAGCGAGGGCCCCGACCCCAATCCACAGGGTTTGCTTCAAGTAAACGGGGAACCCACTTCCTTGAGCATCAGAAGTGACACTGTAGAGAGAGAGGCCTCCAAGGAAAAGAATGCTCACGATCACGCTCAAAAAACACCAATCGAAAGAATCCATTCCCCTTCGGTTTAAATGCCGTTCACCCATGGGTGGCCTTGGTGGGGTTCTGCGTTTCGAAGGGATGACTCGGGATTACTTTGGTCTCGCCATCGGGTGGAGCAGGTGAAAGCTCCATGAAGGCTTCAATCAATGTTTTCGCTAGCGGGGCCGCTACGGACCCCCCATGTCCCATATGCTCCACTAACACCGCCACAGCAATCCGAGGTGAACTCGCTGGAGCATAGGACACAAACCATGCATGATCTCGAAATTTTTTGGGCACTTCTTTTCCCCGCACGGCCCGGAGGCTTACCACCTGGGACGTTCCGGTTTTACCGGCAATGGAGACCAAGGCTGATTGAGCTCGCCGGGCCGTCCCTTCATTGACCACCGCAGTTAAGGCATTCTGGATTCTTCGAATATGGTCGGGGTGGATGTTCAAGGACGTCCCTGTTGGAGTTGCCCATTTCTCAATGGTTCCCGTTTCCCGGTGCCGTACGGCTCGAACCAAATGGGGCCTAGGTGAAATCCCGCCATTGGCAATAGTCGCGATGACCTTGGTCATTTGGAGGGGCGTCACAGTGACAAAACCCTGCCCAATAGAAACAGAAATCGTTTCGCCAGGGTACCAGGGCTCCCCTCGGGCCTGCTGTTTCCACGCAGAGGAAGGAACGAGGCCGGCTTGTTCAGACGGCAGGTCGATCCCGGTTTTTTCTCCGAGACCAAACTCTTTGGCATAGGAGGCAATCGTTTCGATACCCATCCGATGTCCGACTCTATAAAAATACACATCGCAGGACTGGACAATCGCCTTTCGCATGTTCACTGTACCGTGCCCACCCGCTTTCCAATCACGGTACGTTCGTCGCCCGAACCGAAAACCGCCTAAGCATTGAATCGTATCCGTGAAGTCAAGAGTGTTGGTCTCGAGTGCCGCAGCCGCCATAATAATTTTAAACGTAGAGCCCGGGGGGTACAGCCCTTGGATAGCCCGATTGGTTAACGGATGACGGGTATCCTGAAGGATATCGAGCCACTCCTGGGAGGTTAATCCACGGGAAAGAGCATTAGGGTCAAAACTGGGTCGGCTCGCCAACGCCAGTGTTTCCCCGGTGTTTGGGTCCAGTGCAATAATAGCGCCCGCTTCCTGGCCTAACAGATCTTCCGCCAACTTCTGCAACCGAAAATCGATGGTTAAATAGATGTCATTCCCGGCCTGGGGCTTGTCTACCGAAATCATCCGCTTCTCATGGCCAAGCGCATCGACTTCGAGAAGTTTTCGACCGGCATGTCCCCTGAGAATTCCATCATACCTCGCCTCAACCCCATTTTGGCCGACAAGGCTCCCTGGATTGAGACCTTGGAATTCCTCTTGAGTCAGCTGATCCTCGGAAACCTCCCCCACGTACCCAAGGACATGGGCGGCATACGCGCCAAGGGGGTTGTTGCGCTGATATTCCGGTTGAATGACAACCCCTGGCAAATCCAATCGGTGGGATTCAATCAGGGCGGCTTCACGAAGGCTCAACCCCCCACTCAATTTAACCCGAGTGAGGGTCCCCTTAGGATGAAACTTCTTAGCCAACTCGGCCGAATCAAGCTCTAGGAGATCCACGAGCTCCCCAATCAGAACTTGCCGATCTTTGACATCCTCCAGCTCCACATACAAATTGAAACTTGGAACGTTATTCGCAAGAATCTTCCCATTGCGGTCATAAATCAACCCCCGGGCCGGCTGTAAGACAATTGAACGCGTTCGGTTGTCTTGAGACAGACTCCGGTAATAAGGACCATCGCGGACCTGCAGCTGCCATAATCGCAGGACGAGAAACGCGATAATCACCAGCACCCCGACCTTGATGAGAACCAGGCGCTGTTGAAGGTCAGTTAACTCTTTCGAGGGAAGTCCGCTTCCGTTCATAAATGGTTTCCCCAGGACCCATCCTGGCCTTCATGCTCCCGAGCCGGCGACACTCCAGGAAGACGTCTTTCCCTACAAATTTAAGGCTTGGGGACCCCACCGCGCCCGAAGCCAATTTGCACAGACAGCCACGAGCCCATCAAACAATGCCTGCGGAAGAAGAATCCGCGGGAATCCCTGCAACACCTCCTGGATCCCCATGCCCACCCTGGAAGACACCAAGAATACCACTCCAGAAAATATTGAAAAGAGGACCATGGGCACGAAGATCGCTCGAGGTGTCGTACTGATCAGGTGCTTGGCCATCAAGCCGGCTGAAAAACCGACCCCAGCTTTGGTCACCATATTCAGCCAGAGCTCTCCAGCAGAGAACAAGTCCTGACCAAACCCCAGCAGGAGTCCCACGACCAGCCCTTCAAAATGGCCAGCCCAAAACCCCACCACGCAGGCTGCCACCAGGCACAGGTCGGGGCGAATACCGAATGGGCTCAGAGAATGGAGGAGAGTGGCCTGAAAGGGAACAAGGAGCAGGACCAGTCCAGCGTAAAGACCTACTTTCATGGGAGCCCCGACCTGTGAACTGGGGAATCCAGCTCCTTGACTTTGGTCTCTATCCCATCTTCAGGTTGAATTGAGAGAAGGACCAGCACCTCCTCCAGTTTGGAAAAATCGACTACCGGATCAATGTGAGCTGATTGGAACAGGTCGTCCTCGCTTTCTTCAACCTGAACAACCCGGCCAACCAAGAGACCTCTGGGGAATCCCCCGGTCAGGCCAGAGGTCACGACCAAATCGCCTTTTTGCACGGGTGAAAGGGGGGGAATATACTTCATCCGTAGGAACCCCTTCGCCGTACCCTGAATGATTCCCCCATCTCGAGTCCGTTGCACCAACCCGGTCACCGCCACGTTGGGGTCGGTGAGGAGAAGGGCAATGCTCATTGACCCTGAAGTTTTTATCACCTGCCCGACCACACCGGCTGGCGTGATCACACCCATTTCGACTCGAATGCCATCATCCTCCCCTTTATCCAAAATCAGGGCCTGATACCAATTGGACGCGTTGCGCCCGACCACACGGGCGGCAACCGTCTGGAACTGGCCATGTTGGCGAAAGTTCAGCAAGTCAGCTAGTCGATCGGAGGCCAGCGCTTTCTCACGTAGCTGATTCATTTCCCCCTGTAAACGCTGGATCTCCTTCTGGAGATGGATGTTCTGTTCGTACACGCCCTGCAAGGCGAGGTATTGATTCCACCAATCCCGAATACCTCGATCCAGGCCAGCCATGGCTTTGAATGGAACGGCAAGGACATTGGCAAAGGGTTTCCCAACACTTTGGAGAATAACCTGGGCCTGTCGGGGTATCAGGGCCACGATCAAGAACGCCACCACAAGAAGGACAAGGAAGAGACGTCTTCCCCCAGAACCAACCATGGGAAAGAGGCGAAGCCTACCGATCATGGATTTTCCTCACCTTAGAAACGTCCCGTCGACACGGAAGTCACCTTGCGCAACAGGGCAAGTTCCTCAAGCGTTTTTCCTACTCCCATCACCACAGAGATGAGCGGGTCGTCCACCCTGACAATGGGGAGGTCCGTTTCGTCGCGCAACCTGGCGTCGAGGCCCCTGAGCAAGGACCCACCTCCCGTTAAGACGATTCCCCGATCAATAATGTCGCCTGCCAATTCAGGAGGAGTATTTTCCAAAGCCAGCTTGATTGCTGTGACAATGGTGGTGACAGAGTCTTGCAGGGCTCCCCGAATTTCGGTGTCCTCCATCACAATGGTCCGCGGGATTCCTGAAATGAGATCCCGCCCCTTGACCATCATTTGAGCCTTTTCAGCCAGGGGATATGCCGAGCCAATCTGCAATTTGACCCGTTCAGCCATATGTTCGCCAATGAGGAGGTTATATTCTCGCTTAAGATGGCTCATGATCGCAGCATCCATCTGATCGCCAGCCACTTTCACCGATTCACTATACACAATACCTCCCAGCGAAATAACCGCTATGTCCGTGGTCCCACCCCCAATGTCCACAATCATGTTTCCAGTGGGTTCGGTGATTGGCAGTCCAGCCCCGATGGCAGCAGCAATCGCTTCTTCGACCAGATAGACTTCACGGGCCCCCGCTAGTTCGGCCGACTCCCTGACGGCCCGCTGTTCCACTTGAGTGATTCGGGAGGGAACCCCGATGATGATCCGAGGCCGAATCAGGGTGCTTCGATTATGCGCTTTGGCAATAAAGTAGCGAAGCATCCGCTCCACCATCTCAAAATCGGCAATCACGCCCTCTTTCATGGGACGGATCGCGGAGATATTTCCAGGTGTTCGCCCAACCATTCGCTTCGCTTCACTCCCGACCGCCAAGACCCGATTGGTGTCCTTTTCAATGGCGACAACGGAGGGCTCATTAAGGACAATCCCTTTCTCCTGAACATAGACCAAGGTATGGGCCGTCCCGAGATCAATGGCCATATCATTGGAAAACCAGCTTAACAAGCGGCTTATCGGTCCCACGGAAGTCCCCCAGGATAAGGATCTAGTAATACTGAAATCCCTTTTCGTTGGTTATTGGCTCAGCCGTTTTGGTTATCTCCATGAACTTTCCCTAGCGCCTCCCACGAACTTGGTCATTTCCGCCCTCCAGCAAAAGTCCCAATGCCTGGGAGACCCTCCAATTGGATTGAGGGGTTTAAGATGAAAACCCCCAAATCAATCAGAAAGATGGGAAAGAGGGATTGACCACAAACCTCAATTGGGCAAGATGTCACGTCCTGTGACAAGGGCGGGGTCGGATCAACAGATGGGCCTTTGTGCTGGGTGCCACTGCCAAAAACCTTGACACCCTACTTGGTGCTCGGTGCCTGACAAAGGGAAACTAAACTAGTTGAAAAGTATAGCAAAATCAGAACGCTACCACAAAGCAACGAGTTGACAGCCTTTGGGAGAAGCCAGCCTCGGAAAATTTCGGCCTGGAAATTTCAAACCATACGAGAACGCCACTGCCATGGTCAAAAAGTCCCACAGCGAGATGTTCAGCTCCTCAGTCCACTCACGTACTCACGTACTCCCGTGGACGCTCCGGGGGCCACGACCGTGGCTGAATGACATTTGTAACTATCATGGGCTTGATCGATGGCAGCCATTTCGTTTCCACCAATTGGGTGTTTTGGGTGTAAAAAGAGTCTTTCAACAATTCCCGAGATCCTGTCCTTTCTCATTCAAGTCGGGTATCAGATCGGAGGAAAGGGACTTGAAAGGGTCGAAGGGATGTGAGCAATATAGAATAGTTCGAGAAGGAGGAGGAATCAGCCATGTCGGCCAAAACCATGTTTGAAAAAATCTGGGATGCCCATGTTGTGGATGAGGAACCGGATGGGACTGCCCTCTTATATATCGATCGACACCTGGTCCATGAGGTGACCTCTCCCCAAGCCTTTGAAGGGCTCAAACAAACCGGCCGAAAGCCGAGGCGTCCCACTGCGGTTTTGGCCGTGCCGGATCACAATGTGCCGACGACGGACAGGCGGGTGGGAATTCCCGATCCCATGAGCCACCGGCAAATTCAAATGCTTGAAGAGAATTGTGCCGGTTTCAGCATTCAGATGTTCGGCATGAATGACATCCGCCAGGGCATTGTTCATGTGATTGGTCCGGAGCAAGGGCTCACGCTACCGGGCATGACCATTGTCTGCGGCGACTCGCATACTTCCACCCACGGAGCCTTTGGTGCGTTGGCCTTTGGGATCGGCACCAGTGAAGTCGAGCATGTTCTGGCCACCCAATGTCTGGTCCAAAAAAGACCCAAGACCATGGAAATTCTGGTGGAGGGCACGCTGTCTGAGCACTGCTCTGCAAAAGATATGATCCTGGCTATTATCGGCGAGATCGGGACTTCCGGTGGGACCGGGTACGTGATGGAGTATACCGGATCCGCCATTCGGGCTCTTTCCATGGAGGGTCGAATGACCCTCTGCAACATGTCAATCGAGGGTGGGGCTCGGGCTGGTATGATTGCCCCTGATGAGATCACCTTTTCATTCATCAAAGGCCGCCCGCTGGCGCCAAAAGGGACCCTACTCGACCAGGCCCTCGCCGCCTGGGCTGAACTTGGCACCGACCCTGAAGTGCAATTCGACAAGGCCGTCCACCTTCAAGCCGAAGACATCGCCCCGCAGGTCACCTGGGGCACCAACCCGGGAATGGTCTCTCGCGTAGACGGCACAGTCCCGAACCCTCTTTCTATGCCGAAGGGGGCAGTGCGTCAGGCAGCGGAGCGCGCCCTGGAGTACATGGGTCTTAGGCCTGGTACTCCGATCGAGCAAATCAAAATCGATCGCGTCTTTATTGGATCCTGCACCAACTCCCGCATTGAAGACCTGCGCGTGGTTGCCTCTTACTTAAAGGGGAAGAAGGTGGCTCCGTGGGTTCACGCCATGGTCGTTCCCGGTTCAGGCCTCGTCAAGAAGCAGGCTGAAGAGGAAGGGCTTGACCAGGTCTTCCGCTCAGCGGGTATGGAATGGCGTGAGTCGGGATGCAGTATGTGCCTCGCCATGAACGCTGATGTGCTTCAGCCTGGGGAACGATGCGCCTCAACCAGCAATCGAAACTTCGAGGGGCGTCAGGGCAAAGGTGGCCGAACCCATTTGGTGTCCCCGGCCATGGCGGCAGCCGCAGCGGTGGCTGGACATTTTGTTGATATTCGGCATTGGGCCTAACCCCCTCCAAACGGTTCCAGGTGTGGGGAAAGGGGCCAGAATCCCCTTTCCGAATGGCCAAAACCCTCCCTTCATGAGAGGAATTTTTTCATGGAAGCCTTTACCACTCTGACCGGTCTCGTCGCTGTACTCGATCGGGTGAATGTGGACACCGACCAAATCATTCCGAAGCAATACCTCAAGACCATTCATCGAACGGGTCTGAAAGAAGGGTTGTTTGCTGACTGGCGCCATCGGCCCGATGGCTCGCTGGACCCTCTGTTCTTTATGAACCAAACTCGATATCAAGGGGCTACGATCCTGCTCACCGGGGATAATTTTGGCTGTGGATCCTCTCGAGAACATGCGCCCTGGGCACTCCTGGATTATGGTATTCGTTCCCTTCTGGCGCCAAGCTTCGCGGACATTTTTTTTAGCAATTGCTTTCAGAACGGGATTTTGCCCGTCAGACTCCAGGCTCACGAAATCCAACAACTGTTCGACGCAGTCCATGCTCAAGAAGGATATCGCCTCATGATCGATCTGCCCTCCCAAAAGGTGAAGACTCCGGAGGGGACCTCGTTTCATTTTGACATTGACCCATTTCGGAAGACTGGTCTCATTCAGGGGTTGGATGCAATTGATCTCACCCTCCAACGAGAGCCTGCCATTGCCGCCTACGAGGCGCGGCGGAAGCAGGAGGTTCCCTGGCTCTTTCAAGATCTGTAGCCGGATCGATGCTTATCCCCATTCGAGGGTAGTCCGTTCCCACCCGCCGACCCTGTTTTTTTACTTGCCCCTTTTCTAAAACGCTTCTGTCCTCAGATTTTTTCTAGAAATCGGATGACATGTCATGGAACTAGCCCATATGACAAAAGGCACCTTTTGTCCGATCACTGACTCACGTATAGTAGGGCCAGGATCGTACAATCTGTACCGAGTTGAACCAAGCCACATCATGAACGAAGCAAGTGTGCTCCGAGACGTTCTGGTTATCTTCTCCGTTTCCATTGGCGTGGTGTTCGTGTTTCATAAACTTCACTTCCCCTCTATCGCAGGATTTTTGTTTGCGGGCACGTTGGTAGGGCCTCACGGGTTCAATCTGATTTCGGACCGCGAGGAAATTCAGGCTCTCGCGGAGATTGGGGTCATTCTTTTACTCTTTACCATTGGCCTCGAGTTTTCCCTAGCCCACCTCAAGTCCTCCCGGAACCTCTTCTTGATTGGCGGTCCTGCACAGGTCCTGGGAGTTCTTTTTCTGGCCCTCTTGGGGGGGCTGGGGTTCGGCCTGACTGTTCAACAGGCCATATTCTGGGGCTTCCTTCTCTCTTTGAGCAGCACGGCAATTGTTCTCAAGGCATTGGCGGAGCGAGGGGAAACGGACACGCTCTACGGCCGTTCTACGATCGGGATTTTGATCTTTCAGGACCTTGCTGTGGTGGCCATGATGCTCATCACTCCCCTGTTAGCCGAGCGTGGGAGTGAGGGAGTGGGGGTCGTGTTTGTCACTCTGGGGCAATCGGCTGCATTGGTGATCATGATTGTGGTCACAGCCCGAGTCATCGTCCCAAAAATTTTGGAGCTCATTGTTCGGACCAGGAGTCGAGAGCTCTTCCTGCTCACCGTGGTCGTGCTAGGGTTGGGCACCGCCTGGCTGACCTCACTCGCCGGCTTGTCACTTGCCTTGGGGGCTTTCATTGCAGGCCTGCTCATTTCGGAGTCCGAATACAGCCACCAAGCGTTGGCCGATGTGCTTCCATTTCGAGACATTTTTAATAGCCTCTTTTTCGTGTCTATTGGAATGCTCATGGACCCCCGGGTTGTTCTCGACCACCCTATTCTTATTTTGCTCCTACTCCTCGCGATATTTATTGGGAAATTTCTCACCGGGGCAGGAGCGGTTCTGGCCGCCGGAGGGCCCTTTCGTTCGGCAATTTTGTCCGGCATTGCTCTCGCACAGTTGGGAGAATTTGCTTTTATCCTGGCTCAACAGGGTCAGGAGACAGGCATACTCAGCCACGAAGCCTACAACGTATTTTTGGCCGTTTCTGTTCTCACGATGATCATTACCCCCTTCCTCATTCAGTGGGCCCCAAGAATTGCCCGTCGGACCGAAGCTATTCAACGGTTGTACCAATGGTGGCCGGGCCGGATGACGTCGCGGGTGGAGACGACCCAATTGAAGCTTAAGGGCCATGTGGTCATTGTTGGTTATGGGCTGAATGGCCGAAACCTCGCCAGAGTTCTCCGAGAGGTGGAAATTTCCTACGTCGTTCTGGATATCCGGAGTGAGGTCGTTCAGTTGGAATTCGGGACCGGCGTGCCGATTCTCTATGGAGATGGGACTAATCCAACCGTCCTTCGACAAGTCCAAATAGAAAATGCACGAGTTTTCGTCATCGCCACATCCGATCCTTTTAGTGCCCGGCGCATGGTCAGCCTGGCCCGCGGACTCAACCCGGCCCTCCATATCATCGTACGTACGCGGTATTTAAAAGAGTTAGAAGAACTCCGGCAGCTCGGAGCCAACGAGGTCATCCCGGAGGAGTTTGAGACCTCCATCGAGATTTCCGCTTTGGTGCTCCAGACCTATAAGCTTTCGAAGGACATCATCCTTCAAAAGGCCGAACAGATTCGTCGTGAAGGATACGCCCTTTTACGGCGTGGTGAGCTTCCTGAGCTGGCTCATCATTTGCGGGCCGGCACACTTATGGATGTTGAGGTGGAAACGTGTCGCATTGATGAAGATTCACCCGCCCTCGGAAAACTCCTCATGGAGCTCCACATTCGCCCGAGGACTGGCGCTTCCGTTATCGCACTCACCCGTAGCGGGATTACCCAATCCAACCCATCGGAAAAGACTCCCTTGGAGCAGGACGATGTCCTTGTCCTCTTGGGTTCCCGAGACCAAATTCGTCGGGCTATTGGCCTGTTAGTAGATGCCAAGTCTGACTAAACCAAGATCGGGTTTCACCGTAAATCACCCGTTTATTAGGCATTTCTCTTTCTTTCAGCTAACCCGCCCCGTGAAGGTCCAGAGAACTGCTGTAAAATGAAAGCTCTTGCCCAATCGACTCGAATCTCTTGGTTCCCCTAAGCTTTCTTCTCCGGGCATGGTACTCAGCGGTTGCACCCTCACGATTTTTCCCCCTTCCTCCAAAATTATCTGAAGCTTCCTCCCCCACATTGTCTGAAAAATCCAGAACGGGAAACCATTAAGGACCAAAGGAAAAAAACCGATACATACTAACAATTAGGGTTAGCCAAAATTTTTGATTCTTTTTGTTTGCACGGATTTCGAGGGATCTCTGACCCATCTCTTCCGACAAGACATCAAAAACTCTTCATTCACAAAGGAAAAACCCCAGTAGGAGGAAAGGAGAATGACAATCACCCAACGATCCGTGTCTGGTACTACGGTCTTAGATATTTCGGGCCGGTTTGAATTCACTGCAAGAAAAGCCTTTACCTCAGCCCTTGAGAAGGCTCAAGAAAAAGCGGGGGGTCATATTATTTTGAATTTCCAAGCTGTCCCGTTCTTGGACAGCGCCGCTCTGGGCCTTTTGGCGTTAGCCCACCAAAACTTGAAACTCAAAAATGGCCGGTTAAGCATCGCCAACCCCCAAACCTATGTTCACAAAGTTCTTGAACTGGCAAATTTCCAAAAATTTATCCCAATTTACCAAAGTGTGGATGAAGCCGCTTCATCGCCGGCGATGGCGTAAGGATCGGTCATAGCGGGTGTTGTGGGGAAGAGACTAGCCACCTGGAACCCCAGCCTCAAACCCACCGGTACGGGGATTTTAACTCTAGCAGGCTGCTGGAAAAAGCCTGCGTGGGGGGCTGCTCAAAGGGAGCAAGGCCCTAGCGCACTGGTTTAAATCCCTGGGCCCCCACTTACTCGCACGAGGATGGCTGGAGGCCAGGCTTTGATTGACGCCTTGCCCCTCCAAGACGGCTCTCACCCTGCGTCTGGAAAGGCACGCGCTGAGCCATCTCA
Organism: Nitrospinota bacterium; assembly: GCA_022572725.1. Lineage (GTDB taxonomy): Bacteria > Nitrospirota > Nitrospiria > Nitrospirales > UBA8639 > JACZVJ01. Next base: position 40,388 of record JACZVJ010000006.1, read on the forward strand.
GCCATGGGGAATTTTGGGTGGTCAGGAAGCATTCGTCACGCCACTAGCCTCCAATGACTAAGTTCAAGTCCTGACCGCTCGGCGTTAACCCGTTTTAGCGGGAGTCCACAAAGAACGAGGTGACCACATGGCAACAATTCTTCTTATCGAGGATGATGAGCCGGTTCGGTGCATGTTGCGAGAAACTTTGGAATCGGCAGGTCACATGGTGGTTGAATCAAAAAATGGATGCGAAGGTGTGGATCTCTATCGGGCACATCCGACCGACCTGGTGATTTGTGACTTGGTGATGCCGGAGAAGGGAGGGATCACCGTCATTCGAGAATTGACCAACGATTTTCCCGCTCTGAAGGTCATTACCATGTCCGGGTTCACCCGTGAGGTAGGTCCAACCACGCTCGGGTTTACCAAACAACTCGGGGCCGTCTGCGCATTGACTAAGCCATTTGAACTTTCTGAAATGCTCGAGGCCGTCCAAAATGCCCTCTAGTTTGACGTTGAAATAGGCTGCCCCAGGCTTATTCATCCGTAGGATTCCATAAGAACTGCCAACGATGCGACGAGGCCTGAAGCCTGAGCTACTGCCCTCCCCTTAAATGAGCCAGAAAATGATGAGCCAAATTTTGGTAGCTGAGGATGAACCCCTAACACGCCGGACCCTTGTGGCCGCCCTCTCCCAAGACGGATATACGGTGAGTGAGGCCGTTGATGGTACTCAGGCTTGGCACATTCTTCAAAGTCCGCAGGCTCCATCCCTTGCCATTTTGGACTGGATGATGCCGGGTTTGAATGGCATCGAGCTCTGCCAGGCACTCCGAAACAGCGCAGGCTCCCAGAACACCTATCTCATTCTTCTTACATCCAAAGGTGAGCACAAAGACATCGTGACTGGATTGGAGGGAGGGGCGGACGACTACATGGTGAAGCCTTTTGATAGTGAGGAATTGCGGGCTCGCGTTCGGGTAGGACTCCGGGTGGTGGATTTACAAAGGGGATTAACTCGGCGTGTTCGGGAACTGGAGCAGGCGCTTGTTCAAATAAAGCAGCTACAAGGTCTCCTGCCCATTTGTTGCTATTGCAAAAAGATCCGAGACGATCGAAATTACTGGCGGCTGGTGGATGAATACCTTTCCGAACACGCAGCGATCAAATTCAGCCACGCCATTTGCCCAACCTGTTATAAAACAGAATTGGCGCCGCAACTCAAAGCCTTAAAATCAGGGGTCCCTCCAAGGGCTTAATGGTCAGGAATCCCACCCTCTCTTCTGGGAGGGACCCCATCCAGGCTATGGAACTCTATCCCATCCCACATTTCTCCCGGCCTTTTTCACCAAGGACCTTGGGGTCAGCGTTCCCAGTTTGAACCCGAGGTTACCTACCCCCTGTGGGGTTGCCGTTAGGAGTGTCCCCGACATTTTGAAGAGCCCACATGGCCCACAAATGTACGAGTGGTGTCGGGTCCGTATTAGCGGCCTTCTGGAGAAAGGGAAGGTCAGCCCGCCCTCCGAGCTTTCCAATTCGAAACGCAGCCTCGGTCCGGACACCCACATTCCCATCGCGCAGGAGCCGCTTCCGAAGAGCCGGAAGCGCACGGGGATCCCCCAGCTCCCCAAGCGCCGCAACGGCGCCTTGGCGCACCCGGGCATCTCGATCCCCAAGCGCGCTCAGCAAGGCCGGATAGGCAGAGGTTCCTTCCAATTGAGCTAAGGCATGGACTGCCGATCGTCGGCTCTCGAGTTCTCCTACGGCCAACGCTTCGATGAGTACCTCAATGACAGGCTGTCGGGTGCCAATCTTTCCCAACGCCTGAGCAGCAGCCCTTTTGACCGCCGGCCTTTCGTCTCCTATGGCTCCGACCAAAGCCATTGCAGCCTGGGTATTCACGTCCTCCTCGCCAATCTCACCCAAGGCCCATGCACTGTACTCACGGACCACCGGGTCGGGGTCCCCCAATCCCTTGACCAGGGCTGGCACACCGGCGGAGTGTCCAATTTTCCCCAATGAAAGGGCGGCTGTTCGACGAACATCAGGATGGGGGTCTCGGAGAAGCTCAACAAGGTGAGCCGTCACTGTGAAGGGGTCATTAACCGAAGAGGCAGCCTGACAACCCGCCCATGTGGCTAGGAGCAAAAGAGAAAGGGCCAAGGAGACGGGACGAAAGGACACGTGGTGACAGGCAAGTGGTTTAGGAGGTGGGTGGAGGTTCCTTCGGTAAGAGTGGTTGCTTGACCAACTCTACCGACTCCTCAACCTCTTTTTGTGCCGCTTCAAGTTCTGCTTGGATCGTTCGCATCTCCGGGTCAATGGTGTTTCTGACATCGGCCGTAGCCTGACGAAAAGTGCGTAGTGCACTTCCCAAGCCCTCGCCAAGGCTTTGGAGATCCTGCGGGGAAGTGCCAGTCGTTCCCTTGGCGGCGTTGGCTTGCATAGCAGCCCTTTGCGCTTGAACCCGTGCGACCGCTTCTTTATTCACAATTGCAGAGGGTCGCTTGGATCCTGGTTTCTGGACAGCCGTGGGAGGGAGGGGAGGATACTGGGCCTGCGGTTGGGGAATCTTAGCCTCCGCTCGCTGCTCCATGCTGATGGGCTGATGAGCCGGTGGAGGAGATGGGGTTGCAGGTGAGGACGCAGCAGGTTGAGAGCCCTCCACTGGTTGAGGGGGCGGAACAGGCTCAGGCCGGACCCCGCTATAGGCTTGTGCGGCTGTTGTCCCTGGCGTTTGTTCGGGACCTGGCTGGAATGGCTGGGAACCGCTCTGCGCCACCTGGGAAGCCGGCTCGGCTGATTCCGGGGTTGAAAGGGTCGCAGGTTGGGATTGTGGGTCCGGCAACGCGGCTGGCTGAGAGTCGGCCGCTGGCGAAGCATCCTGGACTTCCTTTTTAAACCCCTTTAGAGCCTTTCCTATCCCCTCACCAATTTGGGGAAGGCGACCAGCCCCAAAAATGATTAACACGATCACGCAGATGATTATTAACTCAGGGAAACCCAGTGTCCCAAACATACACAGGCCATCATCCAGAGGTTTTTCTCACTACATCGCTTTGGTAAGCTAAAATCTATCTTCTCGGGACGGTTGGTGTCAACCTGCCACCCACCCGGGGCGCTGAGACCTGAAGTACGCCCTATCCGTGTAAAAGCCTAGAGCGCAACCCAACTATCGGATCAGGTGCAAATTTGGTGGAGTGTGGGGTGAGGGACAAAGGGCACATGCCAGGATAAGCGCCACTGGTGACGTTCACCCACGTGCGGAGGCCAGGTGCGCCGGATTCCCCTCTTTGTCAAAGAGGGGCGAGGGGAGATTTTCTCCTGTACGCCTCATGGCTAGGCGACGCACATGAGGGGCACACGGCCCCGCCTCATGTCCGTCCTGCCCAGTCAGGGCCTGCAAGGGAGAATGGTTTTCTGCTCTCCGCGGGCACGCTTGCTTGGAAAATGGGGACTGGCTACGGTACAGAAGGGGGACATCCCTGATTAGGACAGTCCCCACCGGTGCCTGTCCCCATTTTCATGATGCAGCCTCTCCTGCCCGACGACACTGGAGAACGGGCACCCCTTGCCAGGCTGGGTGGGAACCCTCCCATTCTTCTTCTCCCGCCGCTCACGATCGACGGCGCAATAGACGCGGCACACAAAAAGGGACCCACGGGTGTCTTCCTCCACCGACATGGCTCTTGATTCCAATTACTCAATGATAGTGTGTTTGAAGACTCGCATGGTAGAATTCAGAAACATGTCCTCGACCCCACCGCCCCAAGTCCCTCAATTCCGGATTACCTTATTTTATGGTCCGGAAAAAGATGGGGCCACCCCTGATACCCTTTACTGTGTGTTCAATCTAAAAAAGCGGAGTTGGAAGGGCGGGGTTCAGGTCCTTGTCGAAGTGGAGGAAGCACAGCTTGCTCGAGCCCGGCAACACCTGAATTTTGACGAATGGTTGAACAAGACCCTGGCCCTTGTACCGGATTCTGAACGACAGAACTACGCCCAACTGGGCCAAGACCTGTTTGTCCAGCAGATTTGCCAGACAAAACTCCAATTGGCATTGAACGTGGGGATTCGTCAGGAGAATAGTCGATTGGCCAGTGACTTCTTGGTCTCCGAGCTTGAGGAAGCGTTGGGGGAGGACGGGGCCCAGGTCAAAGCCCAAATCCTTCGAGAGCTTGATGTCCCGGGAGAGTCAGAGGGATGATTATTGGGGAACTCCAAATCTCGGTACGGGTATAATACAATCAAGGTGGTTTTCTCGACCAGGTTCGTAGGGTTTCACGGACCAATTGACCATACTTTCAACCAAACCTACAGGAGGAAGGGTGTAATGAAGAGGAACAGGGCCTATTTCTGGAACATTCGGCTATCGTGGGGAAAACACCTGCTTGTGAGTGCCATCATTCTGGCCTTATGCAATTTCACTATTCCTTGGGGAAGCTTCGCCGCGGCGGCGGGAGGGGATGACCAGAGCCCTGCCATGGATGCAGGGTTAGGTTTGGCTGGCGCTATTTTGACCTTTCCATACGGAGTAGCGAAAATTCTGTATGCTGCGGTAGGCGGAATTGTGGGGGGATTCACTTGGGCCTTGACTGGGGGAGACGTGGAGACGGCGAAATTGATTTGGGAACCAAGTTTTTATGGCACCTACGTCATCACCCCCGATCACCTCCGGGGAGAGGAGCCCATCCGGTTTATGGGGGTCCCTCCCTATGAAGATCCCATTTTTGAATAACCCTTCGAAGAAGAGGTACTTCACAACCTATGAAGCCCATCATTGGGGTGACGCCGGACTTCAATGCCGGTGATCGGCAAGATATGGGGGGGCGAGAGCCAACCTATTTTTTGCGTGCTCGCTACCTGCAAGCGATTGAACACTCTGGGGGCATCCCCCTCATGCTTCCCCTGATTTCCGATTCCAGAGGGCTTCGGAGAATCTTGTCACAAGTCAGCGGCATCCTGATCACCGGAAGTGGGTCCGACCTCGCACCAGAATTGTATGGAGAGCAGCAGCGCTTCAAGTTCCGCCTGATGAGCCAAGCCCGCAGCACACTCGAGTTACGTATCACCAAATTGGCCTATCGAAATCACGTACCGATCCTGGGCATCTGCGGTGGGATACAATCTCTTAATGTAGCTCTGGGAGGGACCTTGGTCCAAGATATTCCTATGGAACTCAACACCTCCGTTCCTCATCAGCCTGCAGGTTCGGCAACTAAGCTGGCCCACCCCGTTCAAGTTGCTCCCCGAAGCCTGCTCCGTCGCATTACAGGGAGAGCTACCATTCATGTGAATAGCTCTCATCACCAATCCATCAAACGAGTAGCTCCACCCCTTCTCCAAACTGCCGTGGCTCCTGACGGAGTCGTCGAGGCCGTGGAGGCACAAAACCGGAGGTTTTGCTTGGGGGTGCAATGGCATCCGGAGTACCTCTACGACCGCGATCCAATCCAAAAGCGATTGTTTCACGCCTTTGTCCGAGCCGCAGAAAGATTTTTCTCAGACGTCTAAAGACTAGGAGCCTGTCCAAGATTAGACGGATCTATTGCGGTTGCGCTGGATTTGGCCAGATCTTCCGATCCTTTTCGTTCAATAGGCCCCACTATTCGCCTCAAACGATCGAAAAATCTGACTCAAACCAGCACACCCTCGCGACGATCGCTAATCTCGGACAGGCTCCTAGAAAACGACATCGCCTCTGATTACCCAAGGCCTGAATCTGTGGATCCAGGGGGAATGCTTCCAGGGGTTTGTGAACTGGACGGACTTGGGGGCGGATCTTTTTCAGGGGTGGGCACCTCGGCGGAAGGCGCGGGAGTACCTACTGTGTCCGATTGGGGCGGAGCAACAGGTTTGGGTGGGGGCGGAGCAACAGGTTTGGGTGGGAGCGGAGCAGCAGGTTTGGGCGCGGGAGGAGCGGGCTTGGGTTTTTCTGGCTTAATTCCTCCTTCCCAATGAGGGCCGGTGTACATGTCGGGTGAAAGGCCTCCTTGTTTCCATTTTTCCTCAAAATCAGCGGCGGCTTTATTGGTGGTTTCCCCGGTCCCGACTAGGCGGTTCCAGGGATACATGCTGGGAGAGATTCTGCAAGTGTTGTTTTCCTTCCGTAAATAAAGGGCAATGGGGTTCCCTCGATAGGGGCCCAAAAAAATGTGGACAGTGCCGACAAATTCAGGAAGGGAACTCATGGTCACTTTGAAGATAAGGATAGTGCCATACCAAGTTTTCCATACGCAAGGCACCTCATCCTCAATACCTAACACTCCATCAAGGGAATACAATCACCGCGCTGCACTTCTCACGTACGTGCTATTCGCCACGGGTGCCGCCGGGGTATGCAATCTTGCCACCTGGTCTTTTCGGCACCCTCACTTTTAAGAAGATCCGGATTCCCTACGCATGACCATGGCGTTCCACCTCCGGGGGAGTGCTGTCCTGGACTTGCCCGTACTGAAACTCTCGCATGGAATTCAGCGTGAGCGAGCGGCCGCAGCAAATGATTTCCTTGAACCCTGCCCCGCCATCCATGATCATGACGCGCAACCCGCAGGAATCGGGGTGCAGCTTTTTTTCATCTAAAATGACGGCGGGAGGAAGGTGGCCTCTTTTCCTCCCTTTCGACCGCTCAAACGCCGGAACGATGTCTTCTTCGGTCAGTTCATGATCACAGCAGATGATCTTCTCAAATCCTTCTCCCCCACCCATGACCTTGACCAGAAATCCACAACTGTCGGGATGGTGTTTGCGCTCATCAATGATGTCGCCTTTTTTTAACGGCATGGATTCCTCCATCACCCATAACGATTTGTGACCCTTTTCACCCTATTTACTCAGAGGACCATCGAAGAGTTAACGGAGAGCCTTCTGATTGTGACATGATGGTCCCCCTGCCCCCTGACAGGCTTCAACAGAATGAGCTAATCAAAACACCAGCCGAAAAGTCCAAGATTTTGTTGGCAGCGATGAAAATCGTAGGCCTCTCAGGAGTTGAATCGCCTTGGCATCGAGGAAGTAGGTGATGTATTCGATCAGAAATTTCTGTTCTCAGTTTATTCTTCACGCATGTGTGGTGAGAGCGGCCAACCTATCTTTACAAACCATTTTGCCAACCTGAAGAATGATTTTGGGGTATTTTTCAATTTGAGTGGATTAAGGCGACCCCGGTCGGGCGACACAGGGCGAGGAGCGAGGTCAAAAACAGGTCCTGGATTCTTGATGGTTGTGGGGGTTTCCGTGGTTCCTGGAGACTTTCAAGATCGAACGGCGACTTTTTGAATTTTCTGCAATAGGTCACGGTGAGACCGGCAACCTACGACCTCAAGAACCGTATCCAGGTTAACCGGCCGGTGTGGGGGGAGAAACCGCTCCTTAAGGGACGAGATTCGGGCCTGGCTTGCCTCAATGCGGTTCATCAAGAGCACGCCATCTTCAAGAGCCTTCTCCACCGCATGAATTGCGGCCGTCTGGTGGTCTTGTTGATGGCAGACCAGGAGCATATCGGCTCCGGCTTGCAACGATCGCACGGCCGCGTCCCCAACAGAGGAATGATTCAGAATGGCCTTCATATCCAAATCGTCAGTAAGAACCAGCCCTCGAAAGGCCAAATACCCCTGCAGAAGCTCCGTCAATATGACAGGTGAGAGAGTGGCCGGGGCCTTGGCATCGAGAGCGGGGTACAGCACGTGAGCGCTCATGATGGTGGCAAGGCCATTTTTGATCGCATGACGAAACGGCCGAAGCTCTACCTCTTCAAGACGCGTCCGTGAAACCTCCACGACTGGCAACACTTCATGGGAATCGGTGGCAGTCTCTCCATGGCCTGGGAAGTGTTTGCCGCAGGCAATGACTCCATTCCCCTGCAACCCTTGGAAGGTGGCTGTTCCATATGTACAGACCAGATCCGCGGTCTGTCCAAACGCCCGATCCCCAATAATCGGGTTGGTTGGATTGGAATTGACGTCTAACACCGGCGCCATGTTCATATTGATGCCGACAGCCCGAAGTTCTTTCGCTGTCACCTCAGCGGCAGAATATGCCACATCGGCGGACTGACACGAAGCCACTGCCATGGCGGGGGGAAAGATCGTAAATCCCTGTGGGAGCCGGGAAACCCGACCACCCTCCTGGTCAACCGCAATCAGCAGGGGGCCGTTAGGTGCCTGCTCTTGGAGAGCATTGGTCAGTCTGGCAATTTGAAAGGGATCAACGAGATTGCGGGAAAAGAGAATGACCCCGCCAGGTCGGTATTCCTTGAGCCAGTCGAGGAATTCACCCGAGAGGTCGGTCCCTTGAAAGCCGATCATGAAGAGTTGACCGACTTTATCTCGGACCGTCATGGAACGCTCACTTCCTTCGTCGGTCGGTGCGATTGATCAGAAACTGGAGAAGGAGCCTGGTCCCGATCCCCGTTGGCCCCTTTCCGATATAAGGACGTTCAGTGGTGCCCCAATCGGTGCTGGCGATATCGAGATGAACCCAAGGGCAATCACCAACGAACTTGCTTAAAAAGACCGCCGCCGTGATCATACCCCCGCCTCGGCCACCGATATTTCGCATGTCGGCCACGTCGCTCTTGAGTTGCTCAAAATATTCATCCCATAAGGGCATCTCCCACACCCGCTCCCCGGCTTGCTCCCCGGCTTTTTTGAGCTGACCTTTCAGCTCAGTATCATTCCCCATCATGCCAATCGCGAATTGCCCGAGGGCAACCATGCAGGCCCCGGTAAGCGTGGCGACATCGATGATGCAGGCAGGGTTCAAGCGGGAGGCATACGTCAGGCCATCAGCCAAAATCAATCGCCCTTCGGCATCGGTGTTCTGGACCTCGACCGTTTTTCCCGAAAGCATGGTGAGGACATCCCCGGGCTTGATGGCGCACCCACTGGGCATATTCTCCGTGGCTGGAAGGATACCAACCAGATTCACCCGGAGCCGCAGCCGAGCCGCCGCACGAACAGTGGCCAGCACCTCGGCCCCGCCGGTCATGTCCGCTTTCATCTGTTCCATGTTCTCGGCGGGCTTGAGGGAAATGCCACCGGAGTCAAAGGTCACGGTTTTGCCGACGAGGACGACGGGTTTCTCATTTTTTCTCCCCTCGGAGTACTCCAAAATGATGAATTTGGGAGGCTCCTGACTTCCTCGTGCTACCCCCAGGAGGCCACCCATCCCCAACTTTTTTTGCTTTTTTCGGTCAAACACCGTCAGTTTGACCCCCCGCTCCTGAGCAACTTTCTTCGCCTCCTCAACCACACGGGATGGCGTCATGACGTTGGAAGGATGATTGCAAAGATCCCGAACAAACGCGGTAGCCTCGGCACTGGCTTCCCCGCGCCGAGCACCAAGCCTCGCCTCCTTGAGGTGCTTTCCGGTCTGGGTGATGAGGGTGATAGCCTCAAGGGTTTTGGGCTCATCAGCCAAGTCCGTTTGGTATTTGGTAAACCGATAAGTGCCCAACAGCGCGCCTTCCACCATGGCTTGGGCAATGTCGGCAGGAGTGGCCCGAGTGCCATCAGGCCCAATGAGAGGAGCGATAAAGGAGCCAGCACCGGTTTGACGGACCCGCTTGGCCGCCGTCCCCATAGCCTGGCGAACATGATCAAGGGTATTCTCCCGTCGTTTCCCAAGCCCGACGAGCAGGATGCGTTTGGGCGGCACCGCGCCATGGGTATGCAGGAGGACCGTTTGCTGGCGTTTCCCCTGAAACTCTCCACTCTCCCGTAATTCCTGTAGCTGCCCTCCAAGAGAACGATCCAACGGTTCCGCAAGTTTTCCCACTTGGGTATCATCCTCATGTCCGCCGAGCACCAACACCTCGGCCGCTACCGCGTCAATTTCTCCCCGCTTCACCTCAATGTTCATACTGACCTCTAGGATCTGTTCGTACTGTCCACGGTTGACCCTTCAAAATTCTTACACGCCCCTCATTTGGGGATCCCAAATATACTTGTGAAGTTGCAATTGAAATCGAACCGGCAAACCATCCTGAAGAATCCACTCCGCCAATTGCCGGAGATCCAATTCCTCAAAAACAGGACTGAATAACACCGGACACCGTTCGACCAGCCCATATCTGTTCACCACCTCCAGAGCCCAGTCGTAGTCATTTCGGTCTTTGATGACAAATTTGACCTGGTCTTTTTTCCTAACCTGGCCGAGGTTTTCCCAATTCATGCGATCCATCATGCCACTGCCAGGACATTTGACATCCAGAATAACCTGGGCGCGTGGATCAACCGGAGAAGTGTCGATGGCCCCGCTGGTCTCAATTAAGACCTCAAACCCCTCGGCACACAGGGCTTCAATCAGAGGGAAGGCACTAGGCTGGTGAAGGGGTTCCCCTCCAGTTATTTCCACAAGCCGACACCTGTAGCTTCGGACTTGCTCCACCACAGTTTCAAGGGCCATTTCGGTCCCACCGTAAAAGGCGTACTCGGTATCGCACCAGGTACATCGTAACGGACAGCCGGTCAGCCTGATAAACACACACGGCTCGCCGGCATGGGTGGATTCACCCTGAAGACTATGAAAAATTTCGGTAATTCGCAAAACAGGTGGAGAACTCATGGAGCTGCGATCCATGGCCTGACCGTGAACTATCGTGGAAGGGTAAACCGCATGCGTGGTCAACTACGCCCAAACCGCCATGGGCCATCGATGCCGCCGTGCGATGCGGGCCATTCCCCGGATGGGATTGACGACCAACGGGTGTCCGACCGACTCGAGAGCCTGAATGTCCCCGGGACTATCCCCATAGGCATAGCTTCTCGCCAGATCCACTCCCTGATCCCTCGCAAAATTTTCCAACAACTGGCGTTTCCCTTCACCATAAGGGTAGGGAGGGAGGACGCGACCCGTATACCCATCCTCAGTGGTCTCCAATTTCGCCGCCAACGCAGTAGGCACTTCGAGAAAATGGGCCAAGGGTTTGACCAGAAAATCGGGGGACCCACTCACTAAGGCCACTTGGTGGCCGGCTTGTTGGTGCTGAGCGAGGGCCGCAGTTCCTTTGAGGGAGAGCTTCGGGCAAATTTCTGAGCGGACAAACCATTTAGCCAGGGGTTCAACTCCCTCAGGCCGTTTGCCAATTAAATAAATCTTGGTTTCCCGTAGCGGGGCGAGAGAAAAGGAGAGAATATTACGCAGGAGGTACCAGGCACTGTCCACCACCGTCCGATTGGCCAGAAGGCCGTGATTCCACAGATACCAAAAAAAACGAACCTCAATGCAGTGGCCCGGAATCAGGGTATTGTCAACGTCAAAAAAAGCCCCAACGGAGCGGTCAGACGAAGACCCTGGTGGGGAAATAGGAGGAAGGATGGACATTCAAGGTCATTGAATAAAATTGAATTATAGAAGGATTCTACCGGATGGCTTGTTCATTGACAATGGTTTTCACCCCTACCTATAATTTCATACTTCCCATCCTGCCGAAGTGGTGGAATTGGTAGACACGCACGTTTGAGGGGCGTGTGGGGAAACCCTTGCGGGTTCGAGTCCCGCCTTCGGCACCATTTGCTTAACAGCTGAGAACGAAATCCATCACCAGAAGCAAACCCATCAACAAAAAGAATAAAGGCGGGACTCGAACTGGGGGTTCTGAAGGGGGAATACCCCCTTCATGGGGTGACCGAAACGAAGTGAAGGCACGAGGGGGCTTGGCCCCTTAGTGGGAGCATGAGCTGGGCTTCGGCTCATGCGACTTCGAGTCCCGCCTTCGGCACCACTTCTTAACTTCTTCGCTTCTTCTTTTTTACCCTGGGGATACACTCTCCCCAAACGAGAGCTAACCAGATTAGGAAGCGACTCCAAGCTCACCGGCAATCCAATTCGCCAAATAGGAAGTATGGGCAAAATCCCATAGCCCCCGGTCATCATCGGGCTCTGGGGTTTTTAATTCCTGCCTGAAGGCCCGGTAAGGAAATCCTGCCTCTATTCTTTTCCAGAAATATGGGATGTAGCGCATCGGTCCTACAGCCGTGGGGCTTCACTTTTTCAAAGGTCACGACCTGTAGGACAATCCCACATTAGGGCAGACTAGGTTAACTAGACGGACGAGGCAGAATGAAGGGAACAGGTTTTGAGGCGGGTGGGTCTCAGCCTTTCTCACATGCAAAGGGGATAAGGGAATTTCCCGATACCGATTTACACCCCCGTCTCTGCAACCAAGTTAGTGAGAATGGCAGTGTGCACCCTCTTCAGATTTGGGACTAGAGGGCTGGCATTCCATAGTGAGAAAGCCATCCAGTCCTGGTGCCAGCCTTCAGGGTTCCAAGTGACTCTTCAATGTTTCAAACAGAAAGAGGATTATCCGTCTGGGATTAACCCGGGAGTAAATAATACAATACACCGGCAATCGGGATTATTGAGATCCTCCCCACTTTCTTCCCAAAAATATCGTGGACCCCATAGATTAGAATCAGCCCGATGAAGGTAAAGTATATGGACGCGATGCCCTCATAGCCTCCCCCTGGCCCTTGCGCCAAGGCGAGCTGAGGCATAAGTCCGAGCACAAGGCCTGAGAATAAAAGGAACACTCGCTTTATCATAGAACCCTCCATATTGAGCAATTAACCACGGTGTATGCTAAATGGGACTTTCTTTGATTTTGGCAAATCATATTTCAGAAGTAAAGAAAGTCACCTTTGGCGCAACGTTCACCTGAAGAGGCGATAGAGGAAATGTGTACACCTGAAACAGCAAAAGATTGGCTGCTCAGGTTCCATACTCCCCCCAAAGGAAGGTCGGCATAATGCTACCCTGAATACTAGCTTGGAAGTCAAGAAGGTAAAGTCCTTTTCAGCCCCATAAAGGCTCCATTCCAAATGGTCCCGGGCCGGCACGCCCCTCTTCCCCCCGCGTCGAGAAACTTGACATTTTTTGAATATTCCCAACCCTGGTGGTGTTTCAAGATTTGACAACCCCTCCCCACTAAGCATTCCTGCGCCTCCCTTCCTTTTTCTTGACCTTCCGCTTCGTTACCGTGGCTCAATACTCACCCCCGCCATGCTCCTGCTAGTTCCCCTCTCGGGGCGTCGAAAAATTTGACGATTTCAAAGTCTGGTCGTTCCTCTCCCTTGAGTCGTGGATTTTTGTTCTTCCGGCTTGTCGCGTTCAGTTGGCGCGAAAGGGGTGTTAAAAGGTTTTACGGTTTTTGAAGAGCGTCAGGTGAAAAAGAGGAAAGAATGAAGGCGAGGATAAAAAAAATTTTCCTGAACAATCAAAAACTTCCATCAAGGGTTGGAGGTCATGGCGCATCGTCTTGGAATAATGGCAAGCAAATTGCTATCAGGAAATGACAAGCCGGAACCATCAAGGCGGCCCTGCAACCATTGGGTTACCAGGGGCATGAACACAAATACGCGACTTGGTGAGTCCAGGGGACAGGTGCGTCGGCGAGGTTTATCCTGAGCACCGCCGAAGTACTCAAGACAGGGTTGGGACATTTCCTGTCGGAAACCCGGTAAGAAAGGGGTCATCCCCCATTAACCATTTTTTTTTAACAACAGGAGGGCAGAGCAATGATTGGTAGACTAACGCGAAACATGCTTGGGCTTACGGCCATGGTGGCGGGTCTGGCTGTGGGCGTCCCAACCGAGGCGATGGCCACAGCCACCTATGATGCGATGGCCAAAACCACGATTACGATCATGAGCGTCGAGAATGTTACAGATCCTGGTGAATTAGACGACCTCGAAATTTTTGGCGGGGCCGCTATTTTTGATGATTTCTCAGACAGTGGTGGAACCGGATCTGCCTCGACCATGGGGTCGGAGGTCTTACCTCTCGACGACCCTTCCTTTATGACTCCCTTGGGGGTAGGAGATTTCATTTCCGCTAAATCAAGAGCCGTTGGCGGCGCAAGCCTGCCAGGCGGGTTTGCGGATTCTGAATTCTTGACGGATCTGGGACTTGTCTTTTTCAACGACTCCACGACAGACACCTTCGACATCGAGCTTGAGATTGAGTGGTTCTATAGTGTAGAGGCGGTTCCCATGGCCTCGGGGGAATTTGCGTTTGCAGGAATTGACATTTTTGTCGAGTTGTTGGGATTTAATGGAAGTGGTGTTGATGAAAT
>JACZVJ010000061.1 GCA_022572725.1 Nitrospinota bacterium
CGATCCGGTAGGAAGAACGCAAGGACACCGGTCCGTAGTCCCAGGAGCCGCCCCGGATCACGCGCAGGCCGCCCTGTTCGTTGCCATACCAACTCGCCGTCCATTCCCAGACATTTCCCGCCATATCGTAGCAGCCAAAGGGACTGACTCCGTTGACATACTTGGTCACCGGAGTAGTGCCTTTGATTCCTGATTCCTCGCTGTTGCATTTATCTTTGTCGAATTCGTCTCCCCAAGGGTATTCACGGCCATCGGTTCCACGCGCCGCCTTTTCCCATTCCGGCTCCGTAGGCAAACGCTTCCCGGCCCACTTGGCAAAAGCCTCAGCCTCATAGTAGCTCACACCAACCACCGGATATTCCGGTTGATTCCATTTGGGGTCTCCCCAACTATCCGGTTGAACCCTTTTTCCCTTTTTCTTCCACTTCATCCCCTCGTCGGGCCAGAATTCTTCCTTCTCATAGCCACCCGCTTCCATAAACTGCCGGTACTGCTTATTCGTCACCGGGTATACGTCCATCAAGTAATCATGATCGATTGTTGTGGGGGTCTTCTCATCCCCATACAAAAACTCTCCTTGAGGAATTTTGACCATCTTGCCCAGACCACGTTGGTCAAGCCGAGGCTCTTCTTCTAGAACCTGGGTTGCTACCGCCGCCGTCGCGGATAGGCTGATAAGTTGCTCGATCAATGGCCGGTCCTGTGGAAAGCCTTTGACCAACTCAATGATGTTCGCGTCGCTCATGAATCCCTGCAAGGTATCCGGGATGACCACATTCTTCTCCTGCAAATTCGCTTCATGCTGGCGCCAGTCTTCCGGCTTGATCCCCAATTGCTCGATCTGACCGATTTTTTCCTGAAAGGTACCGATCGTGTTGGGATGGTCCTTGACCATGTGGGCCAAGCGGGGAAACACATATTCCAGAATGTTCCAGCGAAGAAGAGCCTCCTGAGGAAGATCTAGTTCAAGATTGATCGCCAAGCTTTTCGTGAGGCTGAGATTGTTGAGAAACCGCTTGATGGCCCGCAGGTTGTGGTTCACCGACCGGGCGAGCAAGGGGGTATAGGTGTGAAGCACAGGATCATCAGGCGCGAGCGTGGCGCAATACTCGGCAATTTGGGTTTCCGGAATCTTGGGCAAGGTGAAAGTGACCTGCACGATCTTGTCCAGGAACCGTTCGGCTCCTTCTTCACCATAGGTCTCTCCGATCGCCTTTTCGATGGCATCCTTGGCCGCTCCGATGACGAACACACAGCCCTTGATATCCATGAAGAGTTTGATCGTCTCCAGGATTTTCAGAATCCTCGGGTTCGGGCATCGATCCAAATCGTCGATGAATACGACAAGGACGCCGGTGTTATCGAAGTTTTTTCCAGAACCTGTGATGCCCAGCCCATCCGACACGTAGGTCCAGATTAAATCTTCAAAAAATGCTCGAAAAGTGTCGTAGAACCCTAATCTCTCCTTGTGAGGCAGCTCCTTGAACAACTCCGTTACATCAAAAGCCCCGCCGGTGATAAATTTGGAAAACAGCTTAAAGGCCTTGGTCGTGTCCAATCGCTTGGCGAGAATTTTTAGGTCTTTCTTCCGCCGTTTCAGAAAATCCCCCTGCTGCATAGTTTTGATGGTTTCCTCCACCAGGGCGGCGAGAATGGCGTCTTCTTCAGCATACTTCCACGCCTGAAACCAGACCGGTTTGCACCTTCGATGGGTTTTACTGGGTTTGGCTTCCAAAAGCTGTGTCTGGACGGTTTGCATCAAGGACGTCTTGCCTGAGCCCCAAGGCCCGTAAATGCCAATGACCATTGGAGTCTTGTTCTTTTTTTTGGCAATGATGTCCGCGATCGTTTTGGCGTAGGCCTCGAACCCAAATTCTTTGGCCTGACTCTGCGCCTCGTCGCTAATGATGTCGCCTGGCTCGTACGACATGAGAGCAGCCTCTTAAGAATATGTTGCCATTCCCAATTGCGGTGAAATCTTAAATCCATCCGCGATTAAAAGAAAGTGCTTCTTTTGACATGGGGCATTTGTCGCATGACACAGCCGGCCAGTCATCCGCCATGCCCGCAAAGGCCGGAATTCAGAAAGGGGTGGTATTTACTGGATCCCCGTTCCCCGATTTCTCGAGGGCAAGCTTCACGGGATGACGAGGGGATAGTAGGAGAAAACGATTTCGAGGGGAACGGGGATCTGAGACTAAGTTTGAAACCCTGGAGGTACGTTACTCAATACTTCGTGACCAACCGGCATGTTCAAATAAAATGGCTTTATGAAACCTCACTCGCCAGCCACCAAGGAGGCCACCGTTCGGGGCTCCGGCTCTTCAAGTGGCTCCGGATTTAACTGGGCAAAGGCTTGTTCATAGATTTTTGTACCCCGAGCGGTAAATTGATCGCTGGCTCGCGGGGAAAGTCCTCCAGATACCCAAAGCTCCACTCGCTGAACCTGGCGCTCCTTCGACGCCCATCGCTCTACCCCATCAGCCGCTTCAGCCACCTCACGAGCCCAAGGTAGTCGAGCCACCGGAACAGTGGCGACCAGGGTTTGGTCCTCCGTATAGGCCATGACCATTCCTTTGGGAACCTCCACAATCTCGGCGATCGCTCCACGACCCCGATGGTAGGCTGCCATCATTTCGGCCATTCGCTGGAAAAAGAGAGCTTCCTCCTCAAACTCTGCCGAAACCGCAACTTCGAGCAATTTCCCCCGGTTCTTCACTCCTTCCATTTCGGTGAGGGCCTGCACGAGGATAGTTTCATGACGGGGAGAGTACCAGGGGTGGGAAAGGAAGTCCTCAATCACCGAGTCCTCAACTCCCATCGCCACCAGCTTGTCCCGGTTCATTCGTCGTAAATCTTCGGGAGCATTGTCGCGCACCAGTTCGTTGGTGACGCTACTCCAAGAGGTACCCGTGAGGACGGCTCCCGCTGGACCGCCAATGGGGAGAGTGAGCAGCCTCGTCGCCGTGTTCCCGACGTACCCCGCCCACGCCACTTGGTTCAGTTTTTTCTGAAGCACTCGGTTGGAGGAATACACATCCACACCTAACTTGTAAGCCAGCTTCCGTTTCACCATGGAGAACCCGATCAGCTCTTGCCCCTCGGAATCCTCCAAATTGCCGCGTTCTCCCGTGACCATTTCGCTAACACGGGTCATCATCCGCCACAGGCCCTTCGGCACACCGGTGACCGTCTCAACGGGATCGGTCAGGAGACTCCACACAAACTTGAACGGGCTGAGGGCGGCATTTTTCACCCCTTCGGCAAACGCGGAGGCTTGAGTGATTTCTTCTAGGCTTGCCAACGCCCGAATTTCCTGGACTCGGGTACGCAACATATCCTCCCCGTAGGCTTCGAACTGCCCGTAGGGCGAAGTAATGCGGAAATGGCGCGTGTACCGAAAGGGCACCACCTCGTCCAGCACCGTATGGTTTTCGCTCTTAAGAAGCTCAGGCGGAAGAATGACCCTGGCATCCAGAACCTGGGGCATCTCATATCCGTTCGGGGGTGTCGTAACCTCGGGCAATTGAAGGAGGACATTCTCCGGCCCCCCCGCACACCCCATGGTGAGGAGTAGCATCACCCCAATAGCCCCCACAACTCTGCTGACAGATTTTGTAGAGATCAGGAGGCGTGTGAACTCGATGGGTCTTAATGGCAGGGCCCAGTCAACCATAATAGAATATTGAAGATGGGTGCCTTGGACCCCCACCCTTTCATCTTTCTTATTCATTCGACGGATACAGAGCCATGGTCCGGAACAGGCCTTGGTAAAAGATCAGCCTTTCTAACTCCACTCTCTCGGCACTCTGGCTTTCGATAATTAGCCTCTGGCCTTCTCGCTGTTTCCTACGAGCCTTTCTGCCATGGGAAAAAATTGCCGGGCTTCCTCGGGGAGTGTCCAATGTTCCTCAACGGCCTGCCGGTAATGCTCCCGTGCTCGGGCGAAGTCACCGACCCGTTGGTAGAAGTCCCCTGCTTCCAAATGGGTATCCTGTTTGGGCCCGGATTCCGCTTGGGCAGTCTCCACCTTGTGTTGCCATTGCTGCCATTCCCCATTGGCTCGGTCCCATAGGGATTGCAGTTCTGGGTTGTCCGGGAATCGGGTAATCGCTGATTGCGCCCGTGCAAACGCCAGGGTGATTTGGTGGCGTTCAAGGGGAACCCGGACCCACAAAAGAGTCTCGGCCAAGGTCAAGGAATTTTGGTCTTGGCGGCCCAGGTGGTGAGCTAAATGGGTTGCCGCTTGATCATAAAGTTCCAGGGCCACATAGCGCTGAACGACCTCGAGCTTTCCGGCCGATGGAAGAATTTCCTTTGGCTGTGACTCCAGATCTCGCCAGCATTCCAGGCGGTGCAACAATCGTAGCACCATTTCCCGCAATAGGGGTGCCTCTCGCGCAAGGCCTCCATAGTACTTGAGGCCTCGATCGATTTGCTTATCATGCTTGGCATTGTGGTCCTGAATACGGTCAAGCGCGTCCGTGTCCTCCGTCAGCTGGCGCTCCAGCTCAATATCCATCCAGTGAAGGAGCCCCCGAGCCGTCGTATATCGTGGAATAAAACTGGTGAGCTGCTCCACAGCCTTCCCAAAGCTGATGAGTTCCGCATCAACCGTCGGCGAAACCTGACGCTTCTCCTTCATCTTTTCGAGTAGACGGCACACATGTCGGGCCGTGCGCTCAATACGAGACAAATCGCGGGCCCGATGGCGAATCTCCTGAAGCAGCGATTCCCAATCGGGCAAGGGCTGGTTTTTCCGAACTCCCTTCAGGATCTCTCCGACATCAATGTGCGTCTTTTCACCACATTCCACCAACGCATCAGCCAGGCGACACAGCCTTGCACCCTCGATCTCCAGCCCACCTTCGGTGGCGTTGAGGATTTTTCCGGAAAACTCTCCGATCTTTTTTTCAAAGATGGCTTTATAATTCAGATAGGTCGGATTCGTCTTGACCGGCTCTCCAAAAATATTTCGAGTGACCTGTCCCTCTGCAACATCCGTGGCCCATTCCGACTCCGTGAGATATCCTCCGTGTTTGACGTGCAGGCCATCCTGGGTGTAGCTCAGGTCCTGCCCCACCAACACAATGGAGGCACACCCCATCCACTGAGCGAGGTTAAAGCCAAGGTGGGTTTGACACATGGTCTCATGATCGAGTGGCCCTTTTCGCGGCCAGTGCTCCTGCAACCATTGGTAAGCCGGCATGGCGGCATCGAAAGCGTACTTCGGCCCCGGGAAGTGTTTGACAATCTGATGATACGCCGCAGGGTGAAACACCAGCGCCACTTCCTCGGGAATATTTATTCCTCGAAACTTCCTGTAGGTCATTTCCTGCGGATCGACGCTCAACACAAAGTCGGGGACGATCTCCTTCATGAGCAGGTAGCTCAAAGCCGTGTCCGCCGCAATGATGACGGTGCGGCCCTTTGCCTGTTTGAGGTGATGGACGTTTTTCCCAAGGGATGGTCCGGCCGCGACGAGTATCGCGGGGACCCCCGTAAACAATCCCTTGAGGTGTGAAACCCCCTCGGCCAACACCACATGGGGGATATTTTCAAAGGTACATTCGATGACCCGTGCCCCCCGTCTCCCCACCGCATTTCGCATGGCGGTGACAATAGAAGGAATCCGGGCCAAGTCCCTTTCCGTTTTTTCTCCATACACGTCCGGCGCCAACCGGAAAGCGGGATCGTAGACCATCACCTGCATCGGCCCCCCCGTCTGACTGACGAATTGGGTGCACTGGTGTCGGAGATTCGCCTTTGGCCCCACCACGACTCCGACCTGTGGTGAGGTCAACACGTCCGTCAGGTCCACTTCTTTCAGCGCCGTCAGAAAGATACCGGGGTCAGCTTCGTAAACAACCAGCGCGCAATTCCCCGGCATTCGGCGAATAAGCGCTTTGGCGAAATAGCCTAATTCAAAGCCCAGGACGACGAGGACCCCTTTAAGCCTCCCCGCCATCTGCTCAGCCGTCCCTTCAGCAACCTGCACAGGGTCACCCTGATCATGAAGAGCCACCTCCTCTCCCGAGTCGGCTTGAACAAACAACCGGGAGGCACCACTTTCGGCCCGAGCGATCGTAATGTGGTCGGTCGGGATGGATTCCGCGAGTAACGCCACCAGGTCTGGATGGTGCTGCTCAAGCGCCTTTACATTCTCTTCAAAAACGCCCATGGAGACGAAAGAGTGACAAGGATGAGAACTGGTAAAATTCACACTCAAGCCTTTGAATTGTTGCAAAAAACCCCTCAAGACTGCCGGGGGCGGGCCTGATTCGATTGCCTCTCCCTCCTCTTTCAACTCTCATGCCAACGTAATACAAACCCAAAAGGTCAAAGGAGGTGCCCAAACCCCTTAGTTTTTCACGCTGGGAACACCCGACTGGGTTCCAGCCGGATGTTTGTGCAGCCCTTTTGGCGGGCACCCGGCAAAGCCTACCTAGAACTTGGCCTTTTCCCTTTCCCAATCCCCACCCCCTTTCCTTGACAAACGATTCAGGCCAATGCTACCTCCTTCAAATGTTGCGCTCGACAGACAATTCCGCAGCAACGCCGGACGGGCAAGCGATCTCACAGTGGTCCGGCGAGGCCAGAGAGCAGGCCGTGCAGAAGATGTTCACGGCCATCGCGCGGTACTACGATCTCAATAATTCGCTCCTCAGCTTGGGGCTCCACCACCGGTGGAAAAAAATCACCGCAGCTTCCGTCCCTGTTATGGAGGGAGGCCGGGCTCTGGACCTCGGCGCAGGAACCGGTGACCTTGCCCTCTTGCTCAATCCACGATTGGGCCCCACCGGCCAGGTCGCTGCCCTTGACCTCAACATGGCGATGCTCAGACAGGGCATCCAAAAAATCGCCACGCGGGGCCTCTCCTCTCGCATCACCTGCCTCCAAGGCAACGCGGAACATTTGAACTTTCACCAGGACAGTTTCGACGCAGTCACCGCGGGCTTTTGCATCCGGAACGTGGGGAATATTTCACAAGCCTTCTCTGAAATTCGCCGAGTCTTGAAGCCCGGCGGACGATTTGTCTGTCTCGAGTTTTCCCAACCGGTGTCCCGCTGGCTCCGCCGGGTGTATGACTGGTACTCCTTTCACTTGCTCCCCACCATCGGCACACTGGTCGCACGTGATGGCACCGATGTCTACCAATACCTCCCGGCCTCCATCCGGGCTTTCCCCAATCAAGAAGGGCTTGTGGCGCTTCTGCACAAGGCCGGATTCCAGCACGTGGAGTACCGAAATCTCACCGGTGGGATCGTCGCCATTCACATCGCGATCAAATAGGCTCAATGAACTCACTTCTGTACGTGTTTCTGCCCTGTAAGAAGGTGTATCCCACAGGGATCACCTATTTAGCGGACTTCATTCACCGGCGGCGACCGGATGTCCGGCAACATATCCTGGACTTGTCTCTTTATCCCAAACAGGCCCGAGCGAAGGTGCTGCGCGAAACAACCTCATGGTTCAATCCGGAACTGGTGTGCTTTTCCTGGCGGGACATTCAAATTTTCTCGCCGCATGAAGGAGACGCCTCCCTGGAACACGCTTTCAATTTTTACTATGCCAGCAATCCCTTCAAACGGATCGTCGCCTCGGTGCAGGGATTGCGAAATCTCTACCGCTATTACCATGAGGTCCGGGCCAACCTCTCCTACCCGTGGGTGATCCACAAAGAGTTTCCTTCGACTCGCCTTATGATTGGAGGCGGGGCGTTTACGGCCTTTGCCGATCAGTTAATTGAAAAGCTTCCCGAGGGCACACTCGGCATTCTCGGAGAGGGTGAAGATGCCATCCTGAAAGTGCTGGACGACCAGTCCTTGGACGGGGAGCGCTTTATCATTCGGGAGGGAGGCAGGATCAGGAAAGGGACCAAACCTGCCCCAGCCCTGCTCGACTCGTTAACCGTAGATTTACCCTACCTGACTTCCATTTTTCCGCAGTATCCCGAGTACATCGGCGAATGTATCGGGGTTCAATCAAAGCGAGGCTGCCCGTATGACTGCGCCTTTTGCCTGTACCCCTACATCGAAGGGAAACGAGTGCGGTACCGCCCGCCGGAAATGGTGGTGCGCGACATCTCCCAGTATTATCACCAATGGGGCGCTCGGCGGTTTTGGTTCACCGACGCGCAATTCATCACCGGCAAAGAAGCGTATCCCCAATGCACGGAAATTCTGGAGCGCATTCTCAAGGAGAAGCTGGAGATTGAATGGTCAGGGTATATCCGGACGTCGCTGATCACCGCCGGCCTCGCCCAATTGATGGTGAAATCCGGCGTGGGGGATTTAGAAGTGGCGATCACTTCAGGCTCCCAAAAGGTCCTGAACAGCCTGCACATGGGCTTCAAGCTGGAACACCTCTACCAGGGCTGCCGGTACTTGCAAGAGGCAGGATTCAACGGGCGGGTGATTTTGAACTACTCCCTCAACTCGCCGGAGGAAACCGAAGAGACCTTGCTCCAAAGCGTGGAGTCGTACAAAGTGGTGGCCTCGATTTTAGGTGAGGAGCGGGTGTTTCCACTGATGTTTTTCCTGGGCATCCAACCGAACACCGATTTAGAAGAGCGGCTGCTTGCCGAAGGCTATCTCTCGGCCGGGTACAATCCCCTGGCATTGACGCCATGGAGTATCAAAAAGCTCCTGTATAATCCCGCGCCGCTCAACAAAATCATCGCCAAAGCCTGTTTAGCTGCCTGGACCCGCAAACACGGGAGCCATGATCCCCGACCGTGGTCCGGCAGCCTGAGCCAAAGCGCAACACAAGAGGGTGGCCACCAATACGCGGATGAGAGCCTCTCCCGGGGAATTGAGGCGAATTCCGGACGCGACACCCTCCTGACGTTGGAACACCTCCTCCGCACGAAAAAACCCAACGTGGCCCTGCCCCTCTCCAATACCGCCATCAGTACCAATCCTTGATAACTCCTGACACAGGGGACAACCCTCCTTTCCCATAATAGCTCTGCTAGGAGCGTCAACGTGAAAACACGGCTCATGGGTCCTACCGGCATACCCGTCTCCGTCATCGGCCAGGGGACGTGGTACCTGGAGCAAAGCGACCGCCGGGAGGCTATTCAAGCAGTGCGGCGCGGCCTTGAGCTGGGTATGACGCATATTGATACAGCCGAGATGTACGGATCAGGGGAGGTCGAGCGGATGGTGGGCGAGGGGATCGCTGGACACCGCCCCGAGGTGTTCCTGGCCTCCAAGGTCCTACCGGAGCATGCCTCCTATAAAGGAACGCTGCGGGGGTGTGAGGCGAGCCTCAAGCGCCTGCGCACCGAGTATTTGGATCTCTATCTGCTGCATTGGGCTGGGCGGTATCCGCTGGCGGAGACAATCCGGGCGTTCGAGCAACTGGTCTCAGATGGAAAGGTCCGCGCCTATGGGGTGAGCAATTTCGACCCAGGAGAAATAGAAGAGGCGGTCTCGATAGCCGGACCGGAAAAGATTGCTTGCAACCAGGTGCTGTATCACCTCCGCCAACGGGCGATCGAGCATGGGGTGATCCCAGCTTGTGAGAAGCACGGCATCGCGGTGGTTGCCTACAGCCCGTTCGGGTCGGGCCGCTTCCCCTCCCGTAACACCCCAGGCGGGAAAGTCCTGGCGAAGATCGCCGTATCGCACCGAGCCACGCCCCATCAGGTCGCCCTCGCGTTTCTTACGAAGCGGCAAAATATTTTTACCATCCCAAAAGCTTCGCAGGTCCGTCATGTCGAGGAGAACGCCGAAGCCGCAGACCTCGAGCTATCGAAAAAAGACATCCACAATCTCGAACACGCCTTCCCGCTCGGCTCACGCCCGAGGGGATTGCCGACCATATAGGGATCTCCACCCTTACAAAAAGATGTGGGATGGCAAGACCTGATCTTGATCTGTGACCCCACTTGTTAATTGACATACGCTGAGCCTGGAAAACTGGGGAAGCTCTATGTTCTGAGAGGCTTTTCCAGGTACAATCCGCCCCGCAAAGCTAAGATAGAAGGAGAGCGCGGAGCTTGACACGCAGGATGGGTTTTTAATTTTTTTCACTATAAAAAAATGAGGAGATAGGACGTATGGACACACCACAATATCCTCGAAGTCCCAAAGTGCAGATTGGCGGCTTAGCGCATTTGGGCCGATTGTTTGACAAAATCCGGATGCGAAACGCCGGCCAGATTCAGGATTACAATTACCTGACGGTGGGATTTGATAAGTATCTGCTCGATCTGTTGGAAATGACGGGTGAGGATTTGGAAAAGCGTGTCGTGCAAGGCGGGACCGATGAGGAAGTAGTGGCGTGGGTCGAAGAGCATGGCAAAACCCTGACGGATGAGGAGCGGACGCAATGGAATGACCGGATTCTCAACGGTGGCCCTCAAAATGAAGCCGCGCAGCAACGCTTTCAATCACGGCTCACCGAGGTGGCTGCCAAACGGGGTGTGTCGGTGGAGCAGCTTCCTCCTACAACTCGGTGGGTCGATATCATAGAACTGGATGAGGGACGGATGTAAGGTGATGAAATCGTGGTGTTCATAGATGTATAGTATGGCAAGATCAGATTCCATGCTGTTCTTATTTAGGATTTCCAAACTCACAAAACTCAGTGAGTGGAGATAGGCTGACCGAGCTACTTCATTGTTAGGCCGAATTACAGAGATGGAGTTAGAAGGTCAAAATTAAATCCGTCCCCTTTTCCTTCGATAAGTCAATACTCATGCCTGACCCTATTTTCTGACGGGCCCTATTTTCTGACTCTATTTCCTAGGAGCCATCGTTTCACTCACCAATTTGCCTCAAAATAAGAAGAGGCTGGGTTAATGCGCGCTTTAGTGACTGGGGGGTCAGGGTTTATTGGTGGGCATATCGTCAATACCCTTCTCCAGAAGGGTGTTGATGTTCGAGTCCTTGTCCGTCCCACGAGCAACACCTCGACATTCAAGGAATGTGATGTCGAGGTCCTGTGCGGGGATATCACTGAACCGGCCTCTCTCCGCGAGGCCGTTCACGGTGTGGATCTCCTGTTCCATGTCGCCGCTGACTATCGGTTATGGGTTCCTGATCCACAGCGGATGCATGCGACCAACGTCGAGGGGACGGTCCAGGTCCTCCGAGCTGCCAGTGACGCTGGTGTGTCGAGAATGATTTATACCTCGAGCGTTGTGACGGTACGAGGTTCGCGAGAGACCCCTGGAACGGAAGCGGACTTCATGGTACTCGAAAAGTGTCGGAGTACCTACCAACGGACAAAGGTGCTGGCTGAGAAGGCTGTCTGGGAACTGATTGCGAAAGGAATGCCGATTACCATCGTCAATCCGTCCACTCCGATTGGCGCTGGAGATCGTCGACCGACTCCTACAGGACGCCTCATTGTCGATTATCTGACTGGACGTCTTCCCGCCTTTCTCGACATGGATCTGAATTGGGTATCGGTTGAGGACGTGGCTGCGGGACATTGGCTGGCCGCCAAGGAGGGACGTATTGGCGAACGATATATCCTTGGCCATGCAAATTTGTCGCTTGGAGAGTTTTTCAGGATCTTAGCCGATGTCAGCGGGCAACCAGCGCCCAAGGTACGCATTCCCTATGCCGTGGCGTGGATGGCTGCCCTTGTGGGAAATCTCTATGGGCGTATAACTGCACGAGAACCTCAAGCCACACTGGACGGAGTACGGATGGCAGGTCTCCCGATGCAATATAACAGTAGGAAGGCTGTCGAACAGCTGGGATTTCCCCAAACCCCTCTCCCCAGGGCCGTCGCTGAGGCTGTCGAATGGTTTAGGAAGAAGGGCTATACCAATAAAGGAGGCCCATTGTGAGAATTGGATTAGTAGCTGAAGTAAAATGGGAGGTTCGCGAAGTCTGCCGTCAACTCCATATGACCTTGGTTGACCGGGATGATCAAATATGGGGTGGTGCCCTCAACGGACATGACGTTCGACTTTGTCTGTCAGGAATGATCCCAACGATTGCCAAGGACCGTGTCACGCGGTTTCTCGATAACCATGTTCCTGAGCTCATGATCTCGTGTGGCCTGGCAGGAGCCCTCTCCCCCAAGGTGTTGGTAGGAGACTTGATTGTCCAGTCCCTGGATTCTTCACTATCCACTCACGCGGAACAAGTCCTGAGCAAACGAGGGATGGCCTTTCATGTTGGCCCATTAGTGACCGTCTCCAAACCTGTCTTAACTCCGGAAGCCCGGAGGGAAGTGTTTGCCAGCAGTCAGGCCATTGGTGTTGATATGGAAAGTCAAACAATCGCCGAACTCTGCCGCCAGCGAGGGATTCGCTGCATGGCGATCAAAGGAGTATCCGATGGCATTGAAGATGACCTGTCTCCGATCCTCGGTGGGTTTGAGGTCGTCCATATCCCCAAAATTGCCAGACATGTTCTTTTCTCCCCCTCGACGTGGGGATTGGCAATCCGAATGGCTCGCCAGAGCTATTCAGCGGCCACCAATCTTGGGCACGGCGTCTGGGCAACGCTTCAAGGCTTACATTAAAGGGAGTCCTCACAGGGTTGGTTTCGATAACCAGAACGCAATCATTAGATTCCATCCGATACGTCCACTGAACCTTTTGAGGAGAAAGGGCAACCACCAAAGATGGGGTCAGCCAAAGATGGGGTCAGGCATGACTATTGACTTTTTCCCTACTCCTCATGCAGACGAAAGAGCCCACTGGCTCGGGTAAGGGACATGGTGGAAATTGGGGTCAGACACCATTTACAGAGGTATTGTCAACTTAAGCCAAATTTGGCTCCGTCAAGGCAGTGAAGCGACCACCCTGACCCCTGACCAAACAATGGATTATGTCGAGGCGAATTGTGTGCTCAGAGTCGGATCTTCGTTAAGTTGACAATACCTTCAACACCCTTCGGTTTTGTAAAAGAACTCTTCCTTCACGATCTTTCCATTTTCCACGCTGCACAGGCCGACCTCTTCTACGGTCATCCGCTTTCCCGTCTGCTTCGGGGTCACTTCCATCTTAAAGAGCACAATAAAGCGGTCCCCATGTGGAAAGGGTCCTGACCCCCCCCCGTGGACTTCGTGATTTTCATGCCACCATTTCGTTTTTCCTTTGATGGCCTCGATACCCCGTTGCGTTTGTCCCATGCCTGGCATGGCCATCGCTTCCACGCTCTCGATATCCGGACTGTAGAATTTTTCGATGGCTTCGAGGTTCTTCCCTTCACGGCACAGCGCGATTAGCTCTTTCCCAATCTCCATGACTGACATAGTACAACCCCTTTCTGGCTTATAAAATAATGAAAACCTGAATGCCACCTGGGGAGTGGAGCTTATTTTGGAATGGGTCCCAATCCCGAGTTCTCACTTTCACGCCCCCCACTCCTTCCTTTCACCTACCCTCAACATGCCCACGCACAGCCCGGTACCAAAGGAACCTGCTCCCATGGGGTGCGGAATTCACGACGAGAAAGGGAGTATTCTACAAGGGCAGGATGTGGAACACCAAACCCCTTTACACCTGTGAGTCAGTCGCTTTTGGTGAATCTATGCGAAGGGTTTGAGCGAATCAATGACAAGGCCGTTATTCATTGGAGGGGATTCATGTCTGCCGGAAAGAGTCAAGCCCCAGCCGCGGCTTTCGTGTTGCTATCCCTTGTTTTGACTTCACTGGCTACCGGGGCCCAAGTCTCCAGGATGGGTCACCTGAATGCGATGGAACCAGGAGATACGCGGTTTATCTCCACTCGGACCTGCCCAAAAGATCTGTCCCATTTACGAGGCGAGATTGAGGAGATCCTGAAACCCTTGTCCGTCCCAGAGTTTACACAGGCAATTCGTTCCTCTCTCACCGCTTCGATTCCGGAGGCTATTCACCAGGCTGACGGCATTTTGGCGCAGATCGCGTTTCTCCGCCGGGATATTTTGGAACAAGAATTTATTCAACGCGATGCCGAACAGATTGCCCGCGAGGCCTCGGCCAATCCCTCCAGCCCCTTGACGCCTTGTCCTAAAGGGGAGAAAGGAAGCTATTGCAGTGCAGTGGAGCGGTATAACATGGCCTTGGCCGCGAATCTTGCCAACCGGGCCTTTCTTGACGCGCTTGAGTGTTACCGGCAGGAAGGTGTTCGGTAAACTTCCCGCCCTGCCCCTCTTTTCGCTTCGGCGTGCCCTTTCGTCTTAGCTCAGGCTATACCAAAAGTAAATTCGGGGAATGCACCCACTCGTGTGCACCTCTCCCCACCCATGCCTTATGAGTTTCTCGTAGATTACCGATTCATTTTGTCATACGATTTCCCTATCCCCCTTGGTATCAGGCATTCATGATGATCTTGCTGCCTTCACAGTCCGGGTTGACTCCCACCCTTCAGTTGTCGATGCTCTTGATGGTCGGCGCGCTGTTCCACACGGGATGTGCCAACCAGGGCGCGCTTCATGGAGGATCTCATGCAGCCTCGACGACGCCAACTCCATCGGGTGAGTTTGAAACGCTGGAGGCGGTCAAGGCTAGCGATCTCTTTCCACCAGATGTCCTCACGGGAAAGGATTATGAGATCCTGGAAGAGGTAGTGCCGGATGGCTTCACATACCATTATACGATTGACTCTTCCTTCGGGCGCTTCGAGGCTTATGGCGAGGACATGTTGCAGATTCGGGTCAAAGAACTTCAGGCCCTTGCCGAGCTGAACACCATCAGCCAACCCGCCGCCTTTGGCTCCGGAGTCGCCAGCACGGTCATGAGCCCTTTTAAATTTCTTTGGAACTTGGTCACAGACCCTAAAAACACCGTGATGGGGGTCCCCGATGGGATTTCACGCGCAATAAGCCGTATCGGCGAAATGATGGAAGGGGAACGCGGTGCGTTGGAGGACACAGAAGCGGAAGAGCTGGTGGGGTTTTCTCTGGCTAAACGCCAGGTAGCAGCAACGGTGGGTGCGGATGTGTATTCCTCCAATGCCGTGCTTCAAGAGGAACTCAACGAGGTGGCCTGGGCCGCCTACGCCGGTGGCATGGGATCCCGGTTGCTCCTCCTTCCCATCGCAGGACCCGCGGGATTCGCTCTGATGGGCACCTCCTTTGGTGCAACCATGCAGGAGTTGTTGCGTGAACAAACCCCCGAGGATCTCCGGTTGATCAACCGTACACTCCTCACCCGGATGGGGGTGAACGACTCAACCATTGAAGCATTCCTGGCCCATCCCTGGTACTCTCCCCGCCACGAAACCATTCTGGTACACGCCCTGGCGGAGATGAAGGAGGTGAATCACCGGGGGCGGTTTCTCCAGGTGGCCATTGGTGCTCAGCGGGAGGAAGAGGCCTTGTTTTTTCAACGACTCGCTGAGATGATGGCCCGCTACCACCATTCTGTGGCGCCGATTGACGAGATCATTCTCTTGGACGACCGGTTGATTCTGGGGTACACCACTGATCATGCTTTGGTCGCCACCCTTCCCCTAGCCCGCCTGCTCTGGACTCGGCCCGTGGCGGATGCCGCTGAAAAGGTTATGTCGGCATGGGAGTCCGTCCCACACCTCGTTCGACGTGTGGAGCTTTGGATCACGGGGCGACTCACTTCTGAAGCCCGGGCTCAGCTCGAGGCCCGCGGCTTTATGGTCCACGAACGGATACTGGATCGGTTGCTGGCATCCACCTCGGGGAAGGTGGTGGACGATACGATGGCCTTGCTCTCTCCCACTAGGTAAGGCGGATACTGTGCTCAATGAGCTGCAATCCTCACGGAGGAGATTTCCCCCGCTCCCTCCCTCCAATCTTCACGGCAAGGTGTTTAACAGAGACGAAAGGAGAAGGCGGCGGTCATTCCTCTTGCGGAGAAGCACCTGGTTGTAGGCACCTCCCTTGGTTTTCCGGAGGCGGTTGTATGTGGAAGGAGGCGGAACATGTTACGGAACGCATTGCTTGTGACCACCATCCTTGGGCTGACCTTGAGCCCGGCCATGGTTATGGCGTTGGATGAGAAGCCTTTGTCCATCAGTGGTTTGACTCAGCGGAGTGAGCAACACTACCTCAACGGTGCGGCCGACGGGTTCCAGATCATTAACGCGCAATTCGCCCGTAGGGGGAGCCCTCGACTCTTTTGTATCCCGGGGAAGGTCGTCCTGTATGGCCGAGACCTTTTGGAACTTGCTTCCAAAGACCTGAAGGGACCTCAGGAGGATGCCGACGTGGTCGTGTCGGCACTGTTTGGGCTTATGAAGAAGTACCCGTGTCAACAACAAGAGGGTGATGAAAAGTAAGGCCCACCTGTCATTCAAGAATCCGGATATTAAATTGAGTTCGAATTTGATGAAGTGGCATATCCAGATACTTTTCGTGATCCTTCCAGGGCCACTTATGAGTCATTTGTCGAGCGTAGTACCACACCAACACCATTTTGGGTAACGCCCTCAGAAATCCCACGACAAGACTTTTCACCCCAGCTTCTTTCAAAATATTTTTCGCTTCCTCCTGCTTCATATAGCCCAGATAGGTGCGGAAGGACACGGTCGTACCTAAAATCGTCCAGGTATCGGCAAGCGTTTCGTCGTCAAGGGTGGTATCCAAGCCAAAGACGACGTGGCAGATATCATGAGAATGAAAAAGTTCTGCGGCTTCCTCGCCTACCTCAGACTCTTTAAGGAGGTGGGGATGCCCCTGCCGGTATTCTCGCAGCCCTTCCCTCAACGTCAGCGTGGAGCCGGGGTGTTGATAGCGAAACCGTTTGTGCTTCAATGCTAGGGTTTACTGATGCTCTTGAAAATAGCCGGCTGCTCGGAACCCTTTATCGATAGAACGCCCACCGCGCCTTTCGCCACATTAAAAATGGCGTTGTCAATGAGGAGTGCCTGTCCAGGGGCATCGACTTTGAATTCCGCAATGGCCGTTCCACCAACCGGAACCAGGATGGTCGCCACATTGCGATGGACGGTTCCATTGACATAGACCCTGTCGAATACCTCGCCCAGGATATGGAACGAGGATGTCTGGCTTGGCCCCATATTTCCAAAATAGAGCCTCACGGTTTCCCCCACATTGGCGGTGAGGGCTCGCTCACCCGTGAGCGCCCATTTCTCCCCGTTAAACACAACGTAGTCCGGCCGCCCGGCCATTCCCTTTTCGATATACAACTCGAACTCACCTTCAATTTGAGTTGGTTTGATAAAGAACTCACTCTGGACCACGAAATACTCTCTATCCACTTTGGACAAGCCTTTGGGAGGTTCAACCAAAATCAAGCCATACATGCCATTGGCCACGTGGGCCGGAATTCCAGGAATGGATGAGGCACAGTGATACATATAGAGGCCTGATGACATGGCCTTAAAGGAGAACACCGCGCTTTGGCCTGGGGCAATGAGGCTTATGAAGGCTCCGCCCCCAGGACCGTTGACGGCCTGAAGGGCGATGTTATGGGGATACCTGCTGGTTCTGGAATTCTTGAGATGCAGCTCAACCGTGTCACCCGCCCGGACCCGAATCATGGGGCCAGGCACGGTCCCGTTAAAACTCCAAAACCGATACTTGACATCGTGGAGCAGGCGTTCTGGCTCGGGAAGAAAGGTTTCGGGTAATTCATCGGCTCCAATATCAGCTCGTTCAAGCGTACCCACAAATTCCTTGGCTTCAAGCTCAACAATGACATGGGCGGGAGTGGACCGGCCGGTTGCGGGAGGAACAGCAGGGGCTGTCGTGAGCTGAGCCTCGATACGCTGTTCGGCTCCTAAGCAGGGACCTGCCGATAAGATGAGTCCACAAAAAACGAGAATGAGGTTTCCTAGGGTATGATCCCGTCTTTGATGCATGGCGTTACAACCTCCATAATATGTTGGCGCGGCGTATACTATTCAATGATCACGTTCATCACAACACCTTCGTCCCCCAAAAGTGGATTCCATTTCATTCAGGCACCAAGCTCAACTGTATGTACCTCTTCTATACATGGCCCCACAAGCTTCGGCAATAGCCGCACATTCTCACGACATACCCAGGAGAAAATGGCGGCTAAATCTCTTCGATGGGGCATTACTAAGGAGTCCGTAGTTTGGGAAACAGCAAGACTATTGTGCCCCATATTGGTCATTCCCGTGAAAACGGGAATCCAGGGCTATTCTTGCTTTTCTGGATGCCCGCCTCCGCGGGCATGACGAATAGGTTGAGGACGGTGTCGTCTTCACTACGGACTCCATAGTAACTACCATGCTTTGGAAATAGGTAAGGGCCCACGAAGAATTTTTCAAAAGTTTAGGTGATGAGCTCCAGACTTTTGAAGACTATAATAAATTCCGAGTCTTTTGTTTCATCAGGATCATTTGTTGATCAAAGAGTTTCAGATGGGACGGTTGAATAAATCAAAATTTTCAGAGCGCCAATTCCATCTGCCAAAATCCCTG
>JACZVJ010000155.1 GCA_022572725.1 Nitrospinota bacterium
CTGGATTTGGCCAGATCTTCCGATCCTTTTCGTTCAATAGGCCCCACTATTCGCCTCAAACGATCGAAACATCTGACTCAAACCAGCACACCCTCGCGACGATCGCTAATCTCGGACAGGCTCCTAGTCAGGCTCTGATTTTGAACTCGAGGAGGGATTCGATGAAGTTTAAGAAGCAGGTTCATTATGTGAAGGGCGTGTTCGTGTGCCCGAAATGCCGCCAATCCTTTGTGCAAGAAAATTGGATCGAGGAATGGCGGGTCCGGTGTCACAAGTGTGATTATCGGGGGACGTTAACCCATATTTCTGTCGAGGAACACATGGATGAGGAAGTCGAACGCCGGTAATGGAGGGAGCGCCTCGGTTCCATGCGAGGTCCTGCGGTGTGCGGCATCCCCCATCCGCCAAGCCCGCCTCTCATTGTGGGTGATCTTCCTCTCTTACCGGTGAGTTCTTCCACGGGGTTGATGGATCATCATATGGGGTCTGGCCCCCTGCATTTGGCTGCCTGACGTTCTGGTTCGCTTTATGAGGACCATCCCCATGGTCGGGGTTATTCCCTTTCGTTCCCTTTCTTTCCTCGTCCTCTTCTGGATTTGGGGGTTTGGTGTTGCTCCCGTTCAAGCCGCCGATTCCCTTGAGCGGGTAAAAGTGTTGGTGGCCTACCATTCCCTTACGGGTCATACGGAAAAAATGGCGCAGGCTGTGGTGGAAGGGGCAGGGTCTGTTCCCGGTACCGTGGTCGAACTCCGCCGGGTGGGGGAGGTGACCGCACAACAACTGTTTACCGCGGATGCGTTGGTGGTCGGGTCTCCAGTTTACTGGTCCAACATGGCGGGAGAAGTCAAAACCTTCTTTGACAACTGGCAGTTTAAATTTGGGGTGTTTCCGGAATTCAAAATGCGGAATAAAGTGGGGGCCGCCTTTGCGACCGGAGGGCAAATCTCGGGCGGGAAGGAAGTGACCATGCTCACGATTTTGGCTGCCATGCTGGGAAATCAGATGATTGTGGTGAGCGGTGGAGGCGCGCTTGGGGCTTCGGCGACCACGGAAGGGGACAGTCCGGGTATCAGCGAGCAGGAATTGGCGGAGGCCCGTGAGCTGGGACGGCGGGTGGCCGAGGTCACGTGGTTGGTCAAGCGGGGCCAGGCCCCAGGTGCTGTGAACCCTCTTGGGGTGTCAGGCCGCTGAGTGATGAGTCTGCCAAACAGGGAATGGAACAATGAGTGATCCCCACGAGAAGAACCAACCGCAGTGGACGATTTATTGGGAACGGGAATACTCCACCGCGATTTCTCCTGAACGGCTCAAATTGGACTTTCATCCCCACCGGCCGTTGATGACTAATATGCCTCTTCAGGACCAGCGTGAGCTTGCCGCGAGTGGGTATAAAGTTGTTCCCGATGACTGTGGGCCGGTGCGGATGGTCGGCCAGTATGGGTGGGTGATCCGGAGCCCAGTGGACTGCAGGATTCGCCGTACCCGCGAGGGCCTGAAATGGCAAGCCCCGCCGATCCTTCCCGAGGAACGACTCCTGGGGTACAAATCATTTTCCGGGATGTATGTCGATACCATTTTAAACAGCGGGTACGCCAAATTGTGTTGCGGCATCCGCTTCTACTATCCCAAACAAATCGGCATCATGATGAAAGATGTTCCGAATCACTTTTACCATTTCCCCACTCGAACGTTTTCTGTGTGGGAGGGGATCAAGTCGCAGGAGTATAAATTAACCCCGAACCTCTACGACTTTCTTCCCGACTATGATGCCTTCGTGACCAATTTTCTATTGCAGTTGGAGAAACCCACCACGATCCGGCGCGGGGATCCGATCGGTGTGGTTTTCCCGGTCCTCCTGCCGAAGCAGTTCACTCTTGAAGAATTGAAGCATTCTCGTCATCAGGAAGAATCCTCTCCCTTGACTGAAGGGTCCTGATCTCCCGGCGGGCTCCCCGGGATCACTTGCGTCGTGCGCGCTCTCGATCCTCTTGGCCCCCATGAAACCACCCACCCTGGCCGATATTCGTCGCGCCGCTGTCCTGTTAAAAGGGGTCGCTCATGAGACTCCTGTCCTCACCTCTCGTCAGCTCAATGAAAGGTCCGGAGCCCGCGTATTTCTGAAATGTGAAAATTTCCAGCGGGTGGGGGCGTTTAAATTCCGGGGAGCCTACACCGCGATTGCCAATCTGACTCGCCACCACCCTTCTCAACCCATTGTGGTCTTGTCCTCGGGCAATCATGCGCAAGGCGTGGCGCTTGCCTGTCAGTTGCACGGGCGCGAAGCCCACATCGTGATGCCGGAACCTGTCAATCCCCTGAAGCGAGCCGCGGTGCTCGGGTATCAGGGCAAGGTCTACACCCCCGCGAACCGGGACGAAGCCGATCAGCTTGTTGAGGAGTTGGTGCTCAAGCTTAACGGCCACTGTATTCATGCCTTTAACGACCCCAAGGTGATTGCAGGACAGGGCACGGCGGCTCTGGAGTTGCTGCATACCGTCAAGGACTTGGATGTTCTTCTGGCTCCAATTGGGGGGGGAGGTCTCCTCTCGGGAACGTGCATTGCCGCTCATGGCCTGAACCCCGCTTTGGACATTTACGCCTGTGAGCCGGCTGGTGCGCTTGATGCCATCCACTCCGTCCGGGAGAACCGCGTGGTTCCACAGCCCAACCCGCAGACCATCGCCGAAGGGCTGCGAACCAGCATCGGTGATTTGACGCTTGTCGTTCTTCGGAAGCATCTGACTGGGTTTTTTGTGATCGAGGAACACGAAATTGTTGAGGCGATGCAATTTGTCTTTGAACGTTTAAAAATCATCATTGAGCCGTCCAGTGCCGTGGCTTTGGCCCCCTTGCTTCGAAGGGAAGCCGCGTTACAAGGTAAGCAGGTGGGCGTGATTATTACGGGTGGCAACGTGGATCTGACGGGGTTCTTTCAAAATCTTTCACAGGCACCCAATCAATGGGGACCTGAGTGACAGGGTGTCCAGGAGAGAAGCCATGAAAAGATTTCATCGTAAGGTCCGTGCGCGCATTCCGAATGGCCAGATTTTCCGGGAACCCATCACCCACACCCGATTGGGAGCAAAAGAGTTTGATAGCCAATGGCGCCATCTCCACCGGACCTGTGGGGATCCTGCGAGCCGAGCGCGCTTGAGCTGGCTCCGTGAGCAATTTGTCCGGCACAGACGCGGCGTATCAGACGCGGCCCAGGCGGAAGTGGACCTGGCTTCCTTGTTCTTGCGCGCCGGGTTTTCCGTGTCCTTCCTTCCGGAATCGTGGGTCCGGACTGCAGACCTGGAATGTTACTTAGGCCATGACCGGCTGTTTGTTGAAGTGACAGTCATTGTCCCCACTGAACGTCGCACGAGGGGTTTCCCTAAAGTGCAGCCGATTGGGGGGGAGGACGGAAATGGTCTGGAAGATGATGCTGAAAAGCTTCTCGTCAAACGAATCATCGCCAGGATAACGGAGAAGGCTCGGCAACTGCACTACTACTGCGCTCCGGTGATCTTAGCCATTACGGTGCCGGGTCAAGAGAAAGTGGTGGGATCGAAAAGCCCGAAATGGGTTGTTGACCTCAAACGATTGAGTGGTGTCTTGGCGTTGACCTTTCCACAGGTCACTCAACTCAGCGGGGTTCTTTTGACTTTCTGGGATATTCAACCCCGCGAGTCGAAATCCAATGTGCGGCTCAATACCATCAACTTGGTCGAGCGTGCCTCGGTCGGAGTCCTTCTCCCCCGTGTCCGACTCTTCGCCTCCAACCCCACGGCACGGTATCCCTTACCCGACGCGGCAAGACTTGCAGTCAACGACGTTCTTTGAGGAGGTCGAGGTCCTTTTGTTTCGCCAAAGGACCCAAAACCATTTCCGCCCGTGCGCGGCCCCTTCGGGGTTCCTGATCCACACCACCGAATCATATGGCTGCGCAACTCGCTCTAGGGGTTGTTCAAAAAGATTCGTCCGGCAAGGCCGCAGGCAGCGAGAAGTCCGAGGCGTACGGGTTCGGTACATTGAGGGCTTCGAGCAACGAGAACGCAGCTGGCGGACTTTTTCAACAACCCCTCCGCTCAAACAGCGCTCGCCGTGCTTCCGGATTCAGCTGAGCTTCTCGGCTACGCCAAAGGCGGAAGACACTTTTGGCAGCTTGTAGGTAAATTGTCTCTAATCCTAATTCTTCTAATTCTTTCTTTTTCAGAGGGGAAGGGATAGCATGAAACGTTGATCGAAAGGACACGATTTAGGTGATCGATGGAGGAATCAAGAAAATTGATTGCCGAATTTCTGCGGCAGGTAGATGTTTCGATATGTTCAGTCCTTAGGGGAGAAGAAACACGATTTCCCTCTGCGGAGAAATTGCTCCGGAAATATCAAGCCGAACAGGCAGCATGGGAAAACCACTCAATTGAACATGCTCGTGGGATCACTGAGATCATTAACGAGATGTGCTTGGCAAAATGCTTTCTTGAGGTAAATAAAGGCAATTGTACATCTATAATTGAGTATGAGCGTGCGATTCCTGGTACTACCAAAACAATAGATTTCTTCGTCAAAACGACCCAAGGCAGCTGCATTTATTTTGATGTGAAAACCGTCCACCCGATTGAGAAGAACAGTTGGGAACGATATCAGAGAGCAATGCAATATGGTTATTTCACGCGAAATACGGAGTTAATATTGGATTCTGAATATTCAGGTGGAGAGATTGCTCACGACTTATTTGCTTCAAGGGAAAAGTTCCTCCAATACACGATCGATTTTGAAGAAAAGATTGAGCTAATTCGTGATCGTGAGCAATTATTTTTCCGGATGGTTTTCTGCGGAGATGGGTTTCACTGGAGGAAAGACCACTTAGAAGATTTCGCTGATTTTTACCGAACGGGCCGTCACCGTCCAGACGACAAATTTTCAAGTATGGAAGCACATTATTTGAATGAGCAAGGGATTGTACTGTCGCGAACGATCCATGATTTCTGCTACTTGCAAAGGAAACCTCCGCAAACAGTCCCTAACGAGGTTGTTTGGCGGGTTAGAGGTCCTGCAATTTTTTGGGGAGACAGTTAAGGTGTCAGGAACCTTTTGCTCGCTTGATTGGGTGTGGTTTTCCCCTTGTTTGGGCTTCCCTTCTGTTATAACATTTATA
>JACZVJ010000156.1 GCA_022572725.1 Nitrospinota bacterium
GAGGCAGGGTCCCTTCCTGTTCAATGGTCAAGATCGACAAGGCACGCAGGCCTGCGTCCTCGGAATGACCATGACGGATGAGGACGCATGACCCTTCTGTTCCATCCGGCTTGGAGGAGCATACGGGTCCATGGCTTTGGGTTGATCAAGCCGGTCATTGTCCAGCTCTAGGAAACGGCCTTCCAACATTTTTACCGTTAACCCAATTGGCATCCCAATCTCAATTCGGCAACAAAGACCTTAATAAATTAAGTCGGACTGCCCTTCCTCCAGAGGATATTGCTCTTGGTCGGATTTGGGTACTTGGTTTTTTCTACGTTCGACGGCCCGTTCAAGAAGCGCCACTGAATCTTTCAGCAGGTCAGCAGCACAGCCCAGGGTCACTTGAAGTTGGGCCATAGCTTCTTTCCACATGCCTGCAGCCTGATACTCTTGAAACCGGCGATGCTGCTCTTCCAAAATCGCTTTTTTAGCCTCTAGCATGAGGCCTTCTGCTCCTAAGTCTGTTTGGTCTTCCATGGCCATCCCCTCCTCTTTAGGTTGTGATTAAATGCGGTTTCAACAAAGATGAGCAAGGGGAATGCCAGGACAGGAACCATGCAACATTGCTGAAAGTCCTATTCTGTTAGGGTTCTTTTTTATTGATTGGTACGGAAGATGGGAGCGAGTGTTGAAAAGAATTTGTAAAATTCCACGACAGTTTGGAGTGCATGAAAAGAGGATGAACGGGAAATAGTACGGAAAATTCGTAACTTATGAGATGATGAGAGGGAGTAAAAAATCCTGACGTGGATCACCGAAAGGCTCCACTCGATTTTCCAATTTCAGCGGGGAACTCTTAAATGGATGTTATGTAGTCTGCCAATGATGATGGTTATGTGAGATCCTTGAATATTCTCAGCTCCCCACGCTCCTTGATTTCTTTTGACCCAACTGCCTACAGAGGGCAAAAAATCGTATGTAACTTTGACTTCCCAGTAATCTTATTCCACGACCATTAGAAAGGAGGACAGAATGACTACTTCAACGTTCGGAGACATTGTGAGCCGCGGTTTGAATTGGCTTCTAACTGGAGGGGTGCGAGTCATTCTCATCCTGGGTGCCATTTTTCTTGGGCTCTTTCTTCTTCGAAGAGCTTTGACAAAACTGCAGAATTTCTTAGAAGGGTCCTTGCCCGATACTGCCAAGGTCAAACGGGCTCGCACGCTCACCCATGTCCTCGGGGATATGGTCCGGTTGATCATTGTTGCGGTCGGCACCTTGATGGTGTTGTCTGAACTGGGGATCGACCTCACCCCCCTCTTAATGGCGGCTGGTGTCGGGGGGATTGCCATTGGATTTGGGGCCCAGAATTTGGTGAAGGATATCATTACGGGGTTTTTTATCTTGTTTGAAAACCAAATCCGCGTGGGAGACGTGGTCACGATTGCCGGCACGACAGCTTTTGTGGAAGAAGTCCGTTTACGAACGACGAGGATGCGAGATCTTTCTGGAAACTATCACATTATCCCCAATGGGTTAATCGATAAAGTCACCAATTGGACCAAGGACTTTTCTTATTATGTTTTTAATATGGGAGTGGCCTACCGTGAAGACGTGGACAAGGTGATGGATTTCATAAAGGAAATCGGGGCGGAACTCCAAGCCGATCCTGAATTTGGGCCATCCATCGTGGAGCCTTTGCAAATGCTGGGTGTTGATCAATTTGCGGATTCCGCCGTCGTCATCAAGTTTCGCTTTAAAACCAAGCCCATCATGCAATGGACCATCGGCCGAGAAATGAACCGCCGAATCAAAAAAGCCTTCGATGCTCGAGGTATCGAAATTCCCTACCCCCACATGACGGTGTACTGGGGTATTCCCAAGGAAGGAAATCCTCCCCCTCTCCATGTGGTTGGTACACCAACATTATGATCAATGCTTTTGGCTCAGCCATGGGGAGGTGTTGGCACCGGCATCAGGCTTAGCCCAACAAACCAGAAAAGAGTGTGGCTAAGGCCAGAACCCGTAAAAACGCCACCCTATTGAAGACGGTGGTGAAAATGAATGAATGAAAAGTAGGCGGGATCTGTTCAGAGGATGAAGCTCTTCTAGGCCGGAGCCTCTAGGGCAACCGAGGCTCGGATTTCCGGCGGCCGAGGTCATATCTAAAAGGAAGGTGAAAGGGCTGGGAGAAGACTATACAAAGCCTGCATTCCCCGCTCTGGTGGATTCACAATAGGCCAGAACTACGACTTCTCGGTCATTGTATTTCAATGACTCCACCATCGAGGTCGATATCAGTACCTTTCAACTCTATTGTATTCCCCACCTGCCACCCATCGGCCGTGACCTCCGATACCCTCCCGCTTGGTAAATAGAACTTTGCCTGTGGAATGGTGATGCGATTGTGGTCTTCGATTTTCAATAGAATAACCACTCCCTTGAGGGTGTTATCCACAAGCATGACGGACTCCGGCCCGGCGTTGAGTTCAAAGCGATCCTGGTCATTGGAGACCCAGGTATTGCGCTCTAGCTTCGCAACTTGGGTTCCCGTCGGGTTATACAGGTTCATGGTTAACAAAAGCCCTGAATCGTTTTCGCCAAGTTCAAGTTTAATAAATTCTTGTTCTTGGGCCACGAAGATGCCATTGGTGTTTCGGAGTTGATTTGAACCGATCAAGATATCCACGATGTCCCTCGTTCTTCCTTGGTGAAATTTTGGACGACTTGGGTAATGCCTCTCCTAGGTAAAAGTCGGTTGTGAAATTTGCCCATTGGTGACGTATTGAGAAACCCGAGTCAGAGTACACGAGCACCTTGGCGCGATCAAGATGATGCGACTTGGGACCCCCGAGACCGGTGATGTTGAATTCTGCAGAACGCTACCCGAGGGCTGTGTGAGGGAAAGGGTGGGTTCTGTTGGGGGGAGAAGTTAGGAAAAAGGGCCTGGGATTCGGCACGGTGAAAAAGGAGAATTCCACATGCAAATAACGTTAATTGGCACAGGGTTGATGGGAAAGCCGATGGCTGAGCGCCTGCTTGGCTCGGGGCACGATGTGGTGGTGTATAACCGGACTCCTGAAAAAGCCAAACCGCTTGAGGCGTTGGGAGCAACAATCGCCCCTACAGCCACTCATGCCATTCAAGCTTCCCCATTGACAATTTTTATGGTGACGGATGCGGCGGCTATTCGTGACATTGTGTTTCCGCCGAGGGGAAAGCCCAATTTGCAGGGCCGAACCATTCTCCAAATGGGCACGATTGCGCCGGGGGAGAGTGTGGCGCTTGCGCAAGAGGTTCGTGTGGGAATCGGGGATTATCTGGAAGCGCCGGTGTTGGGGAGCATTGCTGAAGTCCGGGCTGGGCAATTAATAGTCATGGTGGGTGGGTCGGCCCCTCAATGGGATCGATGGGTCGATCTGTTGAAATGCTTTGGCCCCGAACCGTTGCTGGTAGGGCCTGTGGGCCACGCTGCCGGCTTAAAACTGGCCTTAAACCAGCTTATCGCGTCCCACATTGCGGCGTTCTCGTTAAGCCTCAGTCTGATTCAGCGGCTTGGAGTGGACGTAGAGGTCTTTTTGAAAGTGCTCCGTCCAAGTCCCTTGGCGGCGCCCATGTTCGAGAAAAAGCTGCCCAGGTTACTCGATCGAAATTATGCGCAGCCCAATTTTCCCACGGCCCACCTCCTCAAGGATGTGAATCTCTTTCTTCATGCCGCCGAGGCGGCCAACCTGGAAACCTCCGCACTAAAAGGAATCCGAAGCCTGTTGGAAAAAACTTTGGAAAAAGGCCTTGGGGAAATGGATTATTCTTCCCTCTTTGAAACGGTCAACCCCAGGAATTCATAAAGTCCGGCCTCGACTCTAGATTGATCAGTCACCCAATTGGAGAAAATACTCCACTCCCTCGATCTGAACGAACGGTAAGACCATGCCTTGCTCCGAACCGTCGTGAGAGATCCCATACATGATGGATTCGTACGGAACCAGTCGACCCGTGAAGAGGATCCCCACCTCGACGGTTTCTCCGGCCGATAGTTTCGCTTGAAGGGACGGGAGGATATCTGGTGAGGGAACGGCCACCATCTCATCGGGGAGCCCAATGGGTTTAAAGCGCACGATTCCCCATTCCGTCGGTGTGAGCTCCGGCCCCATCGCTACCGAAAAGCCATTGTGTTGTGGCTGGTAAGTACGAAGAAAGCCAGACCATACAAATGCAATCCGTTGGGTGAGTAAGGCATGGCCCTCCCGTACTTCGTCTCGTTCTCGGTTAAAAACAAAAAGCCGCCCGCCCATTTCTTCGCCCTCTTCGTCGTGGAGTTGATCCCAGTTAGGTGGCGACCCATCCAACTCCTGTAAATAGAGCTCCTGCTCGCGGGCGGTCACCAGGGGTCGTACCCCATTTTCAATGATCGAATGGAG
Source organism: Nitrospinota bacterium (assembly GCA_022572725.1). Classification (GTDB taxonomy): domain Bacteria; phylum Nitrospirota; class Nitrospiria; order Nitrospirales; family UBA8639; genus JACZVJ01. The sequence goes on from JACZVJ010000156.1 coordinate 4,404, forward strand.
GGTTGGCTCAGAGATGACACGCAAAGGTGCGATTCCTGATGGCGGCTCGATGCCGGTTGGGTATCCGGCGGACACCGTGAACACCCAACTCAGGAAAAGAATGACACCTGAGCTTGTGGATAAAAAAGACCTCATCACCCATTCTCCTATCATCTTTCCTCGTCGGTCGGCAAAGAGACCCGACTCCCGCCGACAAAGAGGTGCAGCCGATGGTAAGGGAGCTCAACGGCGACCGCGTCTCCGCTTTGTCGGCCTTGGTTTGGCGGGAGGCGTGCCACAAGCTGCTGGTCTTGAACCTTGACATACACAATGTGGTCGGCGCCTAAATTTTCTACAACTTCGATAGTTCCCTGGAAGGATACGGAGGGAACCTCAAGGGGGTGAAGCGACACATCTTCGGGGCGGATGCCCAACACCGCTTCTGTTTGGCCGTGAGGGAGGGATTCTGGGAGAAGGTTGAGGGTGAGTTCCAGGTGACCAGCCAGAAAGTGCAGTGAGCTATCTTGTTTCTGCATGGTTCCCTCTAAGAGATTCATGGACGGATTACCGATGAAGCCGGCCACGAACGGGTTTTCCGGCACCTGGTAAATGTGGTCCGGCGTTCCGATTTGCCGGATTTCCCCTCGATCCATCACAACGATCGTTTGGCCTAAGGTCATGGCCTCAACCTGATCGTGTGTGACGTACACCATGGTGACGCCCAATCGCTGGTGGAGCTTTTTCACCTCAACCCGCATGG
>JACZVJ010000062.1 GCA_022572725.1 Nitrospinota bacterium
TTCCACTGTTGCCACACATCCCCTTTTTGGGTAGTCGAAAGTCCTGGACGCCCTAATTGTGCCATAACCAACACCCTCCATATCAATATTGGTACGAATGGTGTTGCATTGACCAGTTGAACTCAAGAGGTCATAGGTTATGAAGGCTTACAAATTCAACACGATGTTAAAAGTGACCATGGTGATCCTGAGTTGGTGTGTTATGGTCTCGGCAACCCAGGCTGTTGCCTCGCCCTTGCTCCCATTCGCGGACACGGGTGATCTTTTTGTTCTAATTGATGGGGAAGATGACGGCAGTGGTAGTATTTTGAGTATTGCTCCTGATGGGACCGTCTCCGTCGCCGTGACAAACGCCCAGATTTTGATGGTTACAGGGGAGCTCTCTGTCAACTTCGGGACCGCAGGGATCGCCTTTGATGGGGTTGTCGGCGGAGACCTGTTCTTCGCGGAACGCGAATCGAATAGTATCCTGAAATTATCTGGGGGAGTACTTTCTGTCTTGACCTCGGAAGCGGCGATTGATACGGCAACGGGAAGTTTTGGTGATGCTGACCCACGGGGTATCGCCTTTGGCAGTGGTGGGTCGTTGTTTGTCAATGAGGAAGATTCTGATTCCGTGTTAAAGGTGAATCCCACTACGGGGGCTGTGAGCGTGCACACCACTAAAGCCGCGCTCGAGGCCCTATCAGGGATTACCGACGTGGATCTGGATGGTGGCATCGTGGGCGGGCTGGGAGGAGTCATCTATACGGTATCAGATTCACCGGATACCATCTTTGAGATTGCCTCGGATGGGACGCCTTCCATTCTGGCCAGCGGCAGCCCCTTTTTGGATTTGGACGTGTTCATGACCCGGGCTCCGAATGGAGACCTAATCGTGTCTGACTCTAACGCCGACGCTATTTTCCGGGTGACTCCTTTGGGGGGGGTCAGCACCTTCTTGTCAGAAGCCGCGATTGAAGCCGTGATCGGGGGCGAGGCAGCCCTTGAGGGAGGGATTGCCTTCGATAGTCTCGGCAACTTTTATGTGGCGGAGGAAAACTTTAACAGCATTTTGAAGTTTGACACCTCCCTGACTGGGTCTATCTTTGTCTCTGCGGCTGACATCATGGCTGTCACTGGCTTCCAGCCATTTCTCAATGGGGGAATCGCATTCGCCCCGGTTGCTGGAGTTGCTCAGACTCCTGAACCCAGCAGCCTCGCCCTGTTCGGCACAGGTGTTCTTGGCCTGCTCGCTCACGCATGGCGTCGACGGAAGCGGGCTGCGTAAGGGTTGATACTCCACAGTCAATAGGACCACCGCAAGGCCACCCTGGGGTGGCCTTGCTATTTGGGTGCTGAGATCGCGGGCCGACAAGGCAGCATGCTTTTTCTTTACCATCCCCAATGGGGTTCTTGACCCCGACGGATAAGGGAAAGTTTTTGATTCAACCTAGAGGAGGCCTTTGGGGGCCACAATCTCTCCCTCTCTAGCCTTCGCAGGTCGAGAGAGGAGCAAAAGCTCACTGTGGCCCCAATCGGTCTTGTCAGGCGGGAACTACAGTTTATGGATTTCTCGCTGTTCCATGGCTGCGGCCACGGCGCGGATGAGCCGGTCTTTGGCCACGGGTTTGAGGATGAAGTCGTTAATCCCCTCTTTGATCATGCCGGCCAGCTTCTCGGAATTAAATAATTGAGCCTGCATGTCCTTTTCGTGCTGAATCAGAGTCCAAAGGAGCTTGGAGGCCCCCCCTCCCAACACTTCCGCTTTGGGGTTCTTTTGTTCAGCCACAACCTGCTTCATGCCCGGATCTCCTGTCACATCAACAATTAAATCCAGGTCTTCTCGGCCAATCAACCTCACTGGGTCATCGACGATCGGAACGTTCAGTTCCCGAGCCCGCTTCAACCCTGGAGCACCAGGAATTTTGTCATAAATGCCGATGACCTGGACTGAAGGAAGATGACTGAATACATCAAGAAGGGCAGTACCACCTTTTCCGGCTCCGAGAAGGGCGACCTTGGTTTGGGGCTCTCCCCCTTTCTGCTGCTCCAGAAATCCGGTGAGGACAATCAGCGGAACGTGAGGAAACTCCCTTTTAAAATAATTGACGGCTTCCGTTCCCATGGACTTGTCAATATCGGTGATGACAACGTCAAGCAAAAGCGGATTTTCCCCCTCATTGATTATTTTAATCGCCTTGTCGGCTGTTTCAGCCTCAAGCACGTCATATCCCTCCGTCTCAAGGGTGAGACGCATCTGATCTCGAAGACCCGACTCACCTTCGACGACCATCACACGACCGAGACCTGCCTTAGAACCAAACATCGCAGCAGATATGGGCTCTGTCATAATAACCCTCCCTCCTTATGAAGACGAATAATAGGGATTCCCTTCCCTGGGTATCCGGTCCATGTTGGCTAAGAGAAGTGCCCCCTCAATTGAAGTTTTAAAAAAGGTCCATTTCCACTTCCTGTAAGCTGAAGCCATTCAGACCTGGTGCCGTCGAGTCCTTAAGATTCTGCTTAAAAAGAAGATTGAAAAACACAAAAGCCCTTCAGGCACAAGGTGATCTGTAGGGCTTTTTACAAGGTCCTTGTTATCGAGAACGTTGTGTCAGTCTGAACTACCCCAAGACCAACCCCCTTTGATGAAAAATCATATGCCCCTCAGTCTTCCCTGTCAAGAATGCAAAGGAGCCTTAAAACGTGAGGAAAATATACAACCCAACCACCCAGTCAAAAGCCCAGCACGCGGGAGGAAACCAAGTGTGGGCGACCTTTGCGCCGATGAGGTGAGGACGATGGCCAAGGTCCCACAGTCCGTGGACGCCATATCCCATCACCAGCCAGATCCAGGAGCCCCATAATCCCCCCAACGCCATGATGAACACTGCCACGCTGACCAACGTTTCGAGCGTCAACACGCTCCACCGCCCATCAGAAAGACCCGATCCAAAATACGCGGAGGCAGTGAGGGCAAGGAAGATCGCTAAAAATTCTTTGCTGAGTTCAGGGGCGTAGTATTCCAACCCCCAACAGAGGGCACCCGCTCCCACCAATCCTAGAAAAGACGACCGAATAAAGCTCATAATCAAAACCGCCCTTACCAGCAGGTCAAACACGTGGGGAACAGTCTGCGCCCTCGAAGCATTCGACAATTCCTAGATGGATTACCACTGGTGTTCCAACGGAATAAATCTAAGGGCCTTGCCGCAACCTACCACTTCACATTCACAGGGAAAGAGTCCAGAAAAGCTGCGGTGATCATCTGCAACAAATCCTTGCAGGTGTTGGATGGGCATATGTGGATGGCTGATTTTCGCCTCATCGCCGACCGCCAAACCTGGCTGGGATTTTTAGCGAAGGAACGAAATCTGTTCTGGGCGATCCTGCGGTGCGAAATCCGTATCAAAGATCCCATCAAATTGCTGAAAGTCTTTGCCCGCTGCTTTCCTACGTAAAAAGATGACGTATTGTCAAATTTCAAGCTGGTCGTGAAGATTAGAGAAGGTTCTGGTCCTGGATATCCCGACAAAAAAATCATGTGAAAATGTTTGATCGGGGAGGCGTGAGAGTGAAAAAATACAAGGATCTTGCCAGCCCTTCAGCAAGGCAGCTCTGTGAAGCCCACTAAGGATAAAAAGGTTGGCCTGCCTTTACGGCCCACACACCAGAGAGCCTCTTGATGGCGAACCTCCGCAAACGACTTTCCACCAACGTGGACGGGAACTTCTTCGTCGATTCTACCTGCATCAATTGTGACACCTGCCGGCAATTAGCCCCCGCTTCCTTTCAGGAAAAAGGAGACTATTCTTCCGTCTATCGCCAACCGGAAAACGCGGGAGAGGAACTAGAAGCGTACCGCGCCTTGCTTGCCTGCCCGGTCGGTTCGATCGGAGCGGTGAAAAAGGAAAAGGGCCATTTGACTCAGGCCACGGAGAGTTTCCCACACCACCTCGAGGGTGGGGTGTACTACAACGGGTTCAATTCGGAGAAATCCTTCGGTGCCAACAGTTATTTCCTCCACCATCCAGACGGCAATTGGCTCATCGACTCGCCTCGGTATAGCCCGCACCTGGTTGACGCGTTCGCACAGATGGGGGGCATCCGCTACATCTTCCTCAGCCATGAAGATGATGTGGCTGAGGCGAGCCGATACGCCAAAAGGTTCAACGCCACCCGCATCATTCATCAAGCGGACTCCGAGGCCATGCCTGGAGCGGAATGGATCGTGAGCGGTTCGGATCCGGTTCCAGTCGCCCCCGGGTTTTACCTGATTCCTGTGCCCGGCCATACGCCGGGCAGTATGGCTCTCCTCTATAACAACCGGTACCTGTTCACCGGAGATCACCTGTGGTGGGACCGAGAATCTCGAACTCTTCAGGCCCCCTCGGTGTACGTCTGGAGTGACGGGTCCCTGCACCAGTCAACTCAGGGGCTCCTGGACTTGAGGTTTGAATGGGTGCTCCCCGGTCATGGCGACCGAATTCGCTTGCCCGGTCCCGAAATGAAAGCCGCCTTGCACCGGCTGTTGAAACGGTGGTCGGACACTGCCGATAGACGGGCCTAAGGGCCCGGCATGTGAATCAAGGGGTTCACAGGCTCGCATCAAAGGGCCAGTTAATATCATGGGAAAACATCCACAATTGTCTGAGACTGGAAAGGGAAAAATCACCCTTGTAATTCTTGGGCGTTCCGGTTCGGGGAAAGGCACGCAGGCAAAATTCATTCTCCAACGCTTGGGGAAAACAGGGCATCACCTCGAAACCGGACGCTTTATTCGGGGACTCATCGCCACTTATTCCAACCCCACCATCACCCGACTCGATAAGGTCTTGAAGGCGGGCAAACTGTCGCCCCCTTGGGTCGCGGCGTTCAGTTGGTTCAGGGAATTGATCCAGGGTGGCAAGGCCACCCACCATTTGGTGTTTGACGGAACCCCTCGAACCTGCTGGGAAGCGGAGTGCTTAGACGCGGTGATGGAATGGCACGGGCGAGCCTTGCCGCTGTGCATTTACATTGATGTGAGCGAGCCGGAAGCCGCCAAGCGGCTCCTGGTTCGGGGGCGGGGGGATGACCGGAAAGTGGCCATCCGGAACCGCATGAAGTTTTTCACCAAGGATGTGATCCCCGTTACTCAGTACTACCGCAAGCAGAACCGACTGCTCCATATCAACGGGAACCAGTCCACGGAAGAGGTATGGTCGCAGATTGACAAAACGCTCACCAAACGATTCGCCAAAAAATGGCCGACGAGATAAAGCCCCATCCCTGGCGGAGTTGAGTTTCAAAAGGCTTCCATAACTTGATTTAGGCCAGCCCTTTGACGACTTCCTCGCGTTCCCCCTTCACGAACCTGGCGACATCGATCACATCAATCACCAGGGACAACGCATTGAGGATCATCAGCGCACGAATCCATATTCCAAACACCTCATCCGGCGGGATTTGACCGAGGCGGGTCCAAAGCCAATAGAGCAACGGAACCCACAAAATGTGCCCGAGACCCAGCAGGTGGGTGAACCCGGTCAGGGCCGTCAACCCTGTCATGAGCATCATGCTGATCAGCAAGGTTCCGATCACGACTTGGGCTTCCAGCCGATGGAGATGAAGCAACGGGACGATCAGGTTGGCGGTGACCAACAGTAAAAGCCACAGCCGCCATTGAATGGGCAGCCTCATCATTCCCTTGTTGAATTTGATAAACGCACGCATGATCTTTTTCTTTCTTACGAGGATCGACCATTTGCCCCAAAGCACCAAAAAATTGGTGGAGGAGGGAGTGGGGAGCCTCCACCAACCCCGACTTATTTTGCCCAATCTGCCGTGGCAATCACCTCGGCAAACGAAGTCAACGGAATTCCGAATTTCTGCTTCAGCCCAAGGATATCGACCGAGAATCCGACGGCGTGGAACCATTTGAACATCACCGCGAAATCATACCCCACCGCGGCCTCCGCCTGGTCATCGGGCAGCGTTTCGTATGTAATCGGTCGACCCATTGTGCGAGAAAGATGGATGGCCACTTCCTGCATGGTAAGCGCATCTCCAGCCAAGTCGATCGCCTGGCCGATAAAATCCGCCGGACGAAGAAACGCGGTTGCCCCAAACTCCCCGATGTCCTTTACCGCAATCATCTGCATTTTCAGGTCAGGTCTTAGAGGGAGAATGAGTTTCCCCTCCGGAGAAGGCTTGGAAAAGGTTCCAAAATTCTCCATAAACCACACCGGCCGAAGAATCGTCGCCGGCAGACCAAGCTGACGAATGTACTGCTCCACCTGCCACTTGGTGTCAAAGTGGGGAACCCCGGTATTGCGCTCGGCCGAACCAACCGACGCGAACACGAAGTGCTGAACCCCGGCCTGCTTCACGGCCTCCGCAAGGGTTTTCCCCTGCTGCACTTCAGCATCCATGCCCTTCTCCATGAACGTGGTGACACCAAACACCCCATCCACTCCCTGGAGGGCTCGATCCAAACTGGCTCTATCGACTAGGTCACCCTGAACAACCTCAGCCCCCAGCTTGGCCAGCCATTGAGCCTTTTCCGGCACGCGAGCCAACGCCCGAACCTTCTGGCCCTGCCGCAGCAAACTCTGCGCGACGGCCCCACCCTGTTGCCCTGTCGCGCCCGTCACTAAAATTGTCTTCACCTGCGTCGCCATACCTCACCTTCCTTTCTGAAAATTTCAAAAATTCGCCATTCCCGAAAATTTACCGAAACTCTCAATACTGAACCAAAAGGTCCAACACAACCCCAAAAAGTTTATTCTAGTACTCCCAGTGCCACATTCACCATATCCTGCCCCTTAAAGAAGCTCGGGGGAAAAAGGTACCATGAACCTTTATCTGGCTCATATGTCTGCATGTTTTCTCAATTCAAATGTTTGGTGAGCCCGACCAAGCAGTAAATTATCAGAGTCTTCTTTTATGCGGCCCAAATCCATGTGTCTCTAGGTTTCCATAGACTAAACCCCAGGCGAACCTACCCCTTCTCGTCACAAAGGCACAATGTGCATTAGAATATGGCGCTAGTGGGGCAGGCTACTTCTGGCTCAGGATAATGGAGAGAGAAACGTGTTCCCAGTACCTGGTAAATTTTCTAATTTAGGAGAAGAACGATGGGAAGGTGCTACAACTCGGCTGTGATCAATGCTCCGTGCCAAACCGTGTGGGAAAAAATTCGGAACTTTCATGACCTTGCCTGGGCGGCCGGGGTCGTGACGAAGACTGCGGTCGTTGGCGACCTTAAGGGGGATCAAATTGGCGCCAAGCGAATACTCAACGACGTGTTTCATGAGACGTTGCTGTCGCTGGAGGACGAGGAACGTACCTTCTCATACAGGATAGACGACGGGCCTGGCCCAGTGGCTAAGGACGCAGTCAAGAACTATGTGGGGGCAGTCCGCGTGTTGCCAATCACTGAGAACAACACGACGTTTGTCGAGTGGCAGTCTACCTATGAGTCGGCAGACGATCGCGCGGTAGGGGAATTGTGCAATCCCATTTATCAGGCGGTTTTACAAGCGCTTAAGAACCACTTTTCCTGATGCATCCTTCCGTCTCTTGGAGCGGATCCGAACAGCAAGCTCCAAAGCAGAGCAATCGGCAAACGAAAGAAGCAGATTCAGTGGGAATGATGAAAACTGAGGGAGAAATAACTCACGCCATGCGAGCTGTCACCGCAACGGATTAAACTCCACATACTCATCCACACGATCGACGAGCCACGAGCCATCTGGGCCCCCTTGAAATGGGGCTTGGTCCCCCTGAAATCGGTCCAGGTTTTATATGGGTGAGCCAGTTCGCTTGGAAAACGTTATGACTCCTCGCAAGCCAGGAGTTGACGGCTGCGGGTATGGGGCTCTGGTTGTTCAGCGCGGGGCGTAGGCCTCCGGGCTTCTGAGGTCCCGGATGGCACGCATGATGCGGTCGGTCGCGAGGGAAATTTTTTCACGCTCAGGCTGTCCGACAGCTTGCAAAACAATTGGCGCACCATATTGGACGAGAGCCTTCCCCGGGGTAAGAAGACTACGAACGAGACTGAGGGGGCGAGCTTTGTCCCAGGCAATCGAGGCAGGGACCACCGGTGCACCAGTCTTCAGCGCCAAATATCCGACGCCGAGGTATCCGCGCTCTTCCCGGTATTCAACGATGCCCCCTTCCGGAAAGATGGCGATGACCTCGCCTTGCCCCAAGGCACGGAGCATGGCCCGCACCGCCCCCACATCCTGGGTGCCCCGGCTCACCGGTATGTACTGGAGCGTCTGGCACAGCCACCGGAGGGACGAGAGTTGATAGACCTCGCGCGCGGTGAGGAAAATGATCGGGCGCCCAGCGGTGGCCGCCAACACCATCGGATCGCTGAATGACGAGTGATCGGATACCAACAGCACAGGGCCACCCTCAGGAAGAGGCGGCTGAGGCGGTGGACGGACCTGATACAAGGCTCGGCAGAAGATGCGGTTCAACCGATCTAACAGTCGGTAGGTTATCCCTCGGGATGGGGTTAGCATAGGCGTGCGCCTCTTGAAGGAGGGGATACTGACGCTGGGAATTTATCACGTACCGGCACGCTCCCTGAAGAACCGCATCCGTCAAGGCGGCCGCTGCCTTCCATCCTCCGCACCTCTGGGCCTCTGCCCGGCTCCTGCCCCGCCTTCGCCCCCCATTGTAGTTGTGTTGTACCTCTAAGGCTCTCATCAATCACCGTATCCCTGACAATGGAGGAGAACAAGAAAAGTGGTTCTTTCTGGAGGGGCCTGGTACCATAGCTGGGGATGATTGGACATAATGCCCCTAAGAAAACGTGAGTGGGACTGCCGAGAAGGAAGGAGGGTGCCATGATTGTTCGTGATGTAATGTCAACAGGAGCGGTGACGGCGACGAGGACTGAAACGGTTCGCTCCGTGGTTATCAAAATGCTCAGCCGTGACTGCGGGGCTATTCCGGTGGTGGAGAATGATGGCACGCTGGTGGGGCTTGTGGCCGTCCGGGACATCATGATTCCTTTGTATCCGAATTATGGGGACTATATCCATGATAATGTGCACAGCCGGGACTTTGTCGAAATGGAAGAAGGCTACCCTGAAGTGTTGGAGAAAAAAGTCGAGGACATTATGAGCAGGAATCCCCTGACCGTGTCCCCCGCTGCCCCCATCCTCGAGGCTGCTTCGTACATGGGGTTGAAGCATTTTCGTCGTATCCCTGTGGCTGAAAATGAAAAATTAGTGGGCATGGTGAGTATCGCCGATATCAACCGTGGGTTGTTTTTCAACCGAGGGATAGACAAACGATAAATGTGGAAAGGGCCTGGAACGCTTTCCCAAAAGCGTTCCCTTCCTAGAACCGCGTTACGCTATCTGCGGGGATTCTCAATGGGGGGCCGCAAAATGAACCAGCTCCACAACCCTTTTAATCACGGCTCGCCGAGATGGCGGCAAAACGCGGGATGTCAGTGGAACAGCTTTCTTCTTGAACCCGGTGGGTCGATATCATTGAGTTGGATGAAGGACGAATGTAAGCAGATGAGAAGGAGTTGTTCTTCGACCTGCAGTATTTCCGGACCCGGTCAAATCCTGGAGACGCTCAAAAATCTCAGGTCGAGTCAAGCCTGCCGAATTCCGGTTATACCTGTATCCGATTGGGTTGTTCGTTGCCTGTCATAAAGGGAGACCATCATGGATCTGGATGGCATAGAAGACCGCCGGACAGAATGGTTTGTTCCCTCCTTTGGCCCCTTAAAGCTCAGGATCCTGATCGGCTTACTCTTTCTTCCTTACACTGGGATGGTTCTGGCGTACGGGGTGATCGGATCGATGATGGCGGACCACATTCATTGGAATCGGGTCTGGGCAATTGTGGTGATCTACTTCCTGGCGTTGGGGATCGGCGGGCATGCTTTGGATGCTCTGGGCAGCAAAGGCCTCAAGCCTTGGGGGAAGGTCCTTTCCCAGAGAGGGCTTCTCATTCTCGCCATTACTTCCATAATTGGCGCTTACACAATAGGCATCTATTACATGGTCCTCTACACCCCACTCCTCTGGCTTATTGCGATCCCGGAAGGATTTTTCCTTTTGGCCTACAATCTAGAATGGTTTAATGGGCGCTTCCACACCGATGGATGGTTCGCCTTGTCGTGGGGAAGCCTGCCCGTGCTAGGAGGATATATCCTACAGACCAACCAGGTTTCCTTTGCGTCGCTCCTGGTGGCTGCCTCCATGGGCCTGTTGAGCCTCGTGGAGATCAAAGCCTCGCGTCCCTACAAGAAGATGAAGCGCGAGCTTCACGCCAACGGGAAAACCATCGAGAGAGACCAGATCCAATGGCTTGAAGCGATTCTGAAAAGCATCAGCCTGGGTATTATTCTTTTGGGGGTTGGATTTTTGATTTGGCGTTTAACCGGATCGTAGCAGGCTGTTGAAAAAAGCCTGCGTGGGGGATGCTTGAAGGGAGCAAGGCGCGAAGAGTGGCTTGCTCCCCCTTCGAGGGGTCATAGGCCCTGTATTTTAGGGCCGTCCTAGGGGCGTGAGCCCCTGGGAAAGCAGGGTGTTGGGGTTTTTCACACTCTGCTAGCGTGCCCTTCCCTGCCTACAGAATCTCTCATGGAACTCACGACCAACTCGCGAAGCAGCCTATTTCCTGGCGGTCACAATCGCGGAGCCATAGGCAGTCAAATATTCCATTCGAATCTCAGTGAACTCATTCTCCCGCAAAGCCTCAGTCAGTTCGGGAATCCAACGGCTCTCCTGAATGAGAACGGGAAGACCGTAAAAGATCTCACACCAGGCGGGGAAGAAGGGGCTTCCCAGACGCTGTAGCACGAAAAAATAGAGACGCCAGAGCCACACAAGGTACGCTTTCGGTGGATAGGTGAAATCATGCATGAGAAGAAGGCCACCCGTCTTCAGCATCCCCTTCGTGCTGTGGGTCAAGCTTTTTAAATCAGCGTACTTGGCCAAGTAGGAGGAAACCACGCAGTCAAAAGGCTCGTCGGATCGGTAATCCTCCGCTCGGCTCAGGACCAACTCCACATTCGTACACCCCAATCGCTGGACCTTGCTTCGCGCGAGGTCCAGGTATTCCTCTCGGAGTTCCACGCCTACGATGTGACAGTTTGGGTAGCGTTCAGCGAGGGCGAGCGTGGAGATCCCGGTGCCACAGGCCAGGTCCAGGATTCGAGTAGAGTCGGGCGGAATCAGGTCAACCATTCTGCGTTTCCAGCGGCGGTCAATGCCGAAGGTGGCGACGGTGACCATCCAATCATAGGTGGCTCCCGTCCCGGAAAAGAAACGGTGCACTCTTTCCAGTCTTTGGTCGCCGGTATCCATGACTGCGATTGCTTCTAATCCAAGCATAGGTGGGAGTCAACATAAATAAAGGAGGCGAGGGATCGAACTAACGGAACCGGGGTGTATGAACCTGCTTCATCGGACGTGGAGCAGGGTGAGGATGAAAAAAATAGTGGGCATGGTGAGTATCGCCGATATCAACCGTGAGTTGTTTTTCAACTGAGGGGTAGACAAACGATAAATGTGGGAAGGGACTGGGACGCTTTTCCAAAAGTCCTCCTTTTCTAGAGCCGCGTCACGCTGGAGAAGTTGAAGTCGCGAATCTTGAGCGCCGGCCCAGTACTGTGGAGGATGGGCCTACAAGACTCAACCCCTATTCCTTTCACACCTATTCAATTATTATTTTGGAGGAGCGGGTCTGGGAAGGTGTGTGATAATTGTCGTGAAGTGAGGAAATTTCAAAGTTGAAACTCTTGTGAATTATTCACCGCTCGATACAGGATATTTTCTCCTGATAATTTTCTTGCTTTTTCCATCCACAGGAAAATCTGAGAATACCACCTTCCCCACATTGGAGCCATCTCAAAATTTTATGCAACATTCTTTTGGAGACATCGGACTGGAATTCGACAGGTTTATTGACAAGAACGCTAAAGGCCAAAAGTATTTTCAGGGTCCCTTTGGAATCTCAATTGGGTATGATCGGCGTATCTATATAGCCGATGATTTAAGTCATAAAATTTTTATTTTCGACACTTCTCATGATCTGCTCAAAACGGTTGGCCAAAAAGGAAAAGGGGGAGGAGAATTTGCTTGGGTCGATGCAGTCGTCATTGACAAGGAGGGGAATTTATACGTTGCCGATACAGGCAATGATCGCATACAGATTCTTGATGGTCAGGGGAATTCCCTCAAACAATTTGGGGGAAGGGGTACGAAGCCAGGCAGATTTAAAAATCCGCGCGGAATAGCGTTAGATTCACACAATAATATTTATGTGGCGGATTGGGGCAACCATCGCGTCCAGGTTTTTGATCAGCAAGGCAGATTTCTGAGGCAATTTGGTGGTTTTGGCAGCAGCCCCGGTCAATTGCATAACCCCATTTGTATTTTTCTCGACCAAAACGATCAAATTTTTGTCTGTGATTTCAAAAATCATCGTATCCAGATTTTTGACAGCTCAGGAAAATTTATCGATACCTTTGGCGCCTTTGGCACTAGCGCGGGTGAGTTTCGCTATCCCAGCGGGCTCACCCAGGATCCCTCGGGTCATATCTACGTTGCAGACTATGAGAATCACAGGATTCAAATATTTAGCAAACAAAGAGAATTTTTAGGCGCTCTCGGACACCTAGGGGACAAAGCAGGAGAATTTCACAAACCGACAAGCGTTGCGGCGAATGATCAAGGAACTCTCTACGTCGTTGATAAAGGGAACAATCGGGTGCAAGTATTCAGCGCCCAAATTGCCCGCAAGGGAGACGTGAATTGATTTTTTTATCCACATCTTGGATTTCAGGCCAGGGAGAGGTGGATAGAGAACTTTCTTTGCGGGAATTCAGCGTTCCTTTTCTAGAACCGCGTCACGCTGGAGAAGTTGAAGTCGCGAATCTTGATTGCCGGCACGAGGAGCTTCCCGGTTTCTGAAGACGAGGCTTCCATGGGAGCCGTAAACGCCTCAATCTGATTGAGGGCTTGCAGCGGACTTTCGTGAAAGCGAAAGTTCCGCAGGCCTGTTGTCACCTGCCCGTCTTCGACAAGAAACGTCCCATCCCGCGTCATCCCTGTCAGCGTCAAATCAGTTGGATTGACGATCCGCAGGTACCAGAAGTTCGTCACCAGAATGCCTCGAGGGGTGTTTCGGACCAACTCCTCCACGCTAGAGACAGTTGAGCCATTGCCGGACAGGCAGGGCGCGTCCAGGGTCGGGATCACCTCAACCTGATGCTCCTTCGCGGTGAAGCGATCGTAATCCAATTGTTTGAGCACCCCAGCATCAATCCACGCGAAGTCGTTGCTCGGCAGACCCTCCCACGTGAATCCACTTCCCAATAAGTCCGCATGGTCGGGCCGATTCTTGAGTGTGAGCCGCTGATCAAGAATCCGCTCGCCCAGCTTTCCACTAAACGGACTCGTCCCTTTGTCGTAGGACTTGGCATCCAGCATCCACATCAACCAAGTCATGAGGCCGGCAACGGCGGCCGGCTCCAGAATAACGGTGTACCGGCCGGCAGGAATTTCCTTCGGATCAGCGGAACGCTTGGCCTTCTCGATGGCAACCCTCGTTCGCTCAGTGACGCCGAGGTGAGCAATCGAGCGATGTTCGTTGGAGGCCCAGCCGGTTGAATTCTCTCCCATCGCGGTCAAACTGAATCTCGCACCGGTCCGTTCCTCATACGCAAACAGGCCGGTGCTGGCTGCTACCCCAACGGTGGCCACCGACGAGGATACAATCCCGGCCGCTCGAAGATTGTCTGTCTTGCACAGCTCGATCGCCTCTCGCGCGTACGCGAGGCGCCGATCCGGCCCAGCCCGAACCGTTTCCGGACGCGACGATGGCCGTTGCGGGTAAGACTGTGGCTCCACCGGGGGCAGGTATTCAGGGTCAGGCGGCGCAACCTTGGCGATCTCTTCGGCCCGGTGTACGGTTTCCTGGACGGCACCGGCCGTGAGATCTGTGGTGCTGGCTGTGCCATGTTGCTGACCGAAGGCCACCGTCACCGCCAGCGACACCCGGCGTACGTTGACGTTTTGCACAATCTGATTGTTGGCGAATCGGGTGGTCCCGCTGTAGACATCGTGCAAGGCCACGAGGGTGTGCTCGCCCGTCGAGTGCTTGAGCACCAGATCAGTAAGAAACTGGAATTCCTCCCGGCTGGTCAGCTTGGCCTGGGTGGCCGACCTTTCTTCGCTCATGGTCCGGCTTCCCCACGAATCACGTTGACCTTGCGAATCCTGGCATGTGACGCCGCGTGCGTCATCCAGCCGGATTGGGCGGGCTGCCCCTTGCCGCAGGTGATGAAGCCGTAGCGCTGCCGGTGCGTGGCGTCAGCCACGGCATCGCAACTCCCCCAGAACTCCGGTGTGATCCCGTGATAGATGACGTCCCGTAGCATGTGGGTACGCTTCCCGTTCTCAATGAGCCAAAAGGCATCGCCACCGAACTGGAAGTTGTAGCGTTGCTGGTCGATGCTGAACGAGCCGTGACCCTCGATATAAATGCCCCGCTTGACGTCGGCAATCATGTCCTCCAACTTCGCCTGGCCCGGCGCCAGCCCGATATTGGCGATGCGCACAATGGGAACGCTGCCCCAGCCATCGGCCCGGTTCGACCCGCGTGAGCGGTTCTGTCCGATTATCGGCGCCACTTCCCGGTTGGTGCAGTAGCCCACGAAGATGCCCTCCCGGATGATGTCCCATTTTTGGCAAGCCACGCCATCGTCGTCGAACCCAGTGGCTGCGAGGGTTTCCGGCTCGGTATTGTCCGCGACCAGGTTCACATGGGGCGAGCCGTAGCGAAAGGTCCCCAGCTTGTCAGGCGTAAGGAAACTGGTGCCGGCGTAGTTAGCCTCGTACCCCAGCGCCCGATCCAGCTCGCTCGGGTGCCCACACGATTCGTGCATGGTGAGCGAGAGATGTTCAGGGTCCAGGATCAAGTCGTACTGGCCCGCCTCCACTGGTGGCGCTTTGACCTTTTCAACCGCCTGTGCGGCAACGCGTGGCGCTTCGGCCAGAAAATTGGCGTCGGTGATCAGCTCGTAGCCCGTGCGCAGATGGGGGGTATTGAAGCCGCGCGAGGCAAAACGCCCGTCGTGGACCGCCGTGGCCTCAAGGTCTCCGTGCACAGCCAGCAGATCGAAATTGATCCGTGAGCCCTCCGTGGAGGCAAAGAGTTTGAGATCGCGGCGTGCCCACAGGGTCGCGTTGCTTCGCGCGACGCCAGCGTGGGCGTGGAGCTTCTCCATGGTTTCGAGCAGGAGTTTGGTTTTCTCTTCCAACGGCACCGTAAACGGGTCCACCCGTGGCGGCGTCACCACAGCATCAACATAAACAGGTTCTGGCGCAAGCTGGACTCGCTCTGTCGCCAATAATGCCGAGCCTTTGGCAATTTCTACAGCCAGGTCCGCCACTCGTGGTATTTCTTCCAACGACATCACCGAACTGGCGGCAAAGCCCCACGCGCCGTGGTACAGGACTCGCACACCGAACCCGCTGTCTCTCATGTCTCGAATCGCCGCAATGCGGCGGTCCTCTCCGTGGACAACCTGTGTCGTGCTGTCCAGGATGCGGATGTCCCCGTACTCAGCCCCGGCCGCCCGGATACGTTTCAGGGCCAGTTCAGCGAGCTCGTTCCAATCTGTTCTGCTCATCTCGGCTTCATTTATCACTCTCACCCTTCTTCTCCCTCATAAGCCAAGAAAGCCGCTCACCGGCTCCGTTCTAGGAAGGCACTTCCTCTTTGTCCTCGCCCCCCTTGGGGGGACCTGTCTGCATGCCCTGCACAGGGAGGTGAAGGTGAGGGGGGAAGTTCCATGGAAGATGCGAAGGTCAACAGGCTTGTGCGGGCAGTATAGCAAGATTGGGGATGGTCTCAAGAAGGGGCAAGGTTCGTTTCTTGAACATCACGCAATCTTATTTATAAGTCAAAATTGATTGGATTCAGATTGTTCAACCAATATGAAGTGGTTGTGTTGTTAGTGAGTGAGAATCTCAAACGTGGTTTCCGGGAAAGGATTCGTAAGGAGGGTGGAGGCTTCCCTCCCTTTGACCCCTAAAAACTAAAATGACCCCTGAAATCTCAAACTTCACTCGCTAACCAGGGGGGGTCAGCTTGAAAGGCCCTGGCTGAGACGGGGAGGCAACCCAGGTTGACAAATCATGGTCATTCTGTACAATTTGTACATAATAGATAAATAAATATGTATGATGGAGGTTGCTAATGAAGATTCCAGTCACCGAAGCTCGTCGCCAACTCCCTGGTCTTTTGAAGGCAATTCAGAAAGACCCGAGAGCCACCATTCAGATCACCGTCCGTGATGAAATCGTTGCCGAGCTCAGAGCACCACAGCCAAGTACGGAACCTGGTGAGGCCGCCAAAAAGTTGCTCAATCTTCGGAAGAAGTTCGCTCGGCGAGGCATTACAGCCCAACGGCCCGATATTTCCGTTCGCGTGAAAGACCACCTGTATGGTCAAGGAGGGGCTATTGAATGATCTCCTCCAACCGGGTGTTTTGCGATACCGGTTTCTTTTATGCCGCTCTTGCCAATGGTGACCGCCACTACCATCGTGCCGGAGAGTTGCTGGAGGAATGCCGGCGAGAGAAGATCGAACTGTGCTCGACCTGGGAAGTCGTCAGTGAGACCCTGACGTTGTTTACCTATCGATTCCATTCAAAGGCGGCCATTGAGTTCTTAGATGCCATGAAGCCAGTCCTTACCCTAATCCCAGTAAACCAGGCCATTCTCACTGAAGCCGAGCAAGTATTTCGCCGGCGGGTACGGTCACAACGCCTCTCCTTCTGTGATGCCGTGTCTTTTGTTGTCGTGACGACCCTGCTTGAGAATATTCCCTGCCTCTCCTTCGACAAAGATTTTCAAGCTCTGGGCCTCACGGTGATTCGATAAAAAATGTAGCACCCGAAAACAGCGGTATTTGGCCTTCCACGATACCGGAGAGAACCACCTGCTACGACATGCAAGAGAGAGGGAAAACCGCTGGTGCCGGGGTTGAAAGTTGGAGATTTCAGTTTTCTAGCATGAGCCGGTTCTCAAGCAGAGAGTGGGTTTACAAAAAAAGACTTGATCCCATGATACCTGTCTAGTCAGGCTTAGCAACTAAGTCAATACTCATGCCTGACCCCATCTTTACCCTAATACTCATGCCTGACCCCATCTTTACCCTCATCCATTTACTCACCTACGCTCCCACCCGCACGGCGCATCTTCACTTTTATTACTGAGAAACCGGGTTATCAATAGTAAAAACGTAACCTGCAAGGGTTCATGTTGTTGGGACTTTCATTGGCTTCCGTCTCCTACCCAAAGTCCCTCATCATTGAAGAACTCATCCTTGGCGCGTCCCATCGCGTTCCACAGTGCGTCGAAAGCTGGCTTGGCTGCACGATGATAGTCCACGTCAGCTCCATAGTCTTCGAGAACACACTCTGGAAGGGAAAGCACAGGTCGGTCGATTCCTTGGTTCTTAGAAGGCGCCATCTGCATATTGCGGATCTCATCGTACAGGGCACCCTCTACCCCTTCCAAAGTAAACATGATGATCAAAGGTACCGCTATTCCAAGCTGCCTCAAGCCGTTTATATATGGAGGCAGCTCTTTGAAGATATGCTTCTCTAAATCACAGCCATAAATAACTTTTCCTCCCTCAGTTTCATGAACAATCGGTGCTCGGGTTGCCTCTATAATTCCATTTCGAAATACCTGCGTGTATCCGTGGTCCCATTCGTTGATGACCCCATCGAAGTTGAACCGTGGCGGTGACGGCGGTCCCAGGTCTCCAATGAGGTGAAACAAATTACTGCGGGCATGGGCTACGAGAAGATCTACCTGTTGACGGGACGAGAATGCGGAAAGAGGGACGATGTGAAGAATGAGGCGCCCCTCTGCTACAAGAGGACGCGGCCCACGTCCTTCTGTGT
>JACZVJ010000063.1 GCA_022572725.1 Nitrospinota bacterium
ATCCTTCAATCGTCCCAGGAACATTGGGGCCTGGAAGGGGTACCGGTTTCCCTTGTGCGACATCAAAGGGTGAAGCCGCCTGCTCGGGTCCTTTCACCAATCCTTCAATCGTCCCAGGAACATTGGGCCCCGGAAGGGGCACCGGTTTCCCTGGTGCGACATCAAAGAAAGGGGCCGCCTGCTCGGGTCCTTTCACCAATCCTTCAATCGTCCCAGGAACATTGGGGCCCGGAAGGGGCGCCGGTTTCCCTTGTGCGACATCAAAGGGTGAAGCCGCCTGCTCGGGTCCTTTCACCAATCCTTCAATCGTCCCAGGAACATTGGGGCCCGGAAGGGGTACCGGTTTCCCTGGTGTGAAACCTTGGAGAGGAGGCGCTTGCTCCGGTCCTTCCACCCGACCTTCAGTAACCCCATGAACATCGGGAACCGGGAGAGGACCGGGCTGCCCTGGTCTTTCCGCCCCCATTCCGTTTGGTGGTGGTGTTTCGGCGTCTGTCAGGAATGAAGAAAAGGCCGCCCTTGCCTGTTGCTCCCCAGAGTGTTGACCATTCGTAGGGCGGGCTCTGGAAACAGCCGGTGGTGCCTCAGTAGGGCGTGGTTCTAGCAGGACAGGCGTGAGGATTGGTGCCATGGGCTTTCAGCTTTAATAGGATCGATTGATCAGATTCTCCGAGACCATCATTTCTTCCGTTTTCCTTTTACGTAAAATCTGAGCCCCTCCGAGAGTCTGGCGGCTTTGGCTGGATCCACACCAGCCAACATGCTAGCCGCTTTTTTCTCCTTGATTCCGGCCAAAATTTCCAACGCCAATGATTCTTTCATTTTGCCAATACGCAGGGCGGCTTCATCCGAATCCATCGCTTCATACACTTTAATCAGATGCGCGAGGGATTTCTGAGCAGGATCTTCCTCGACTTTCGATTTCTCAGCCTCCAAGGCCGCCGCGGCTTCCTCAGCGACTTTGGCCTGCTGTTTCGCAAGGGCTTCGATGTCACGGCGCAAGGCGTTGATTCGCTGCTCTTCTTCTTGAACACGCTGGGCTCGCTTCTCCAACTCCTTCGAGCGAGCTCGAAGCCGTTCCACGAGAGTCGCTTCCTCACTCTTGTTCTCATCCGATGTCGTCTCTTCCTTTGGGCCGCCTGAAGTCTGAAGATCGGGGATTTGGGAATCCACGGCTTGAGATTTCTCAGGAGAAGCCTCCTGAGGTTGCCCTTCACCTTCAGACTCATAGATTGGCCATATGATCGACACCATCAGGCCAAGAGCCAACACAATCCATAATTTGATCACGTAAGGGATCGTCATGTTCTATGCCTTATCCCAACCCGCCACATACCGGAACGCGGCTGCCTCTTCCTGTTGCCTTTGCTCATATTTGGAAACCCTTCGCATGAGGGCAGTTCGTTGTCTGGCGGACAAGATTTCAATCACGCGTCTAGCCTGATAGGCTTCGCGTAGCTTATCCCGGATGCCGGCAATCTTCTGGTCGTGCCCGGCCAGAACCGAAGCCTGCCGTTCAAGAGCATACCCGGCTTCTTCCAACCATCTGAATCGCTCTTCCACAAACGACCCGGACACACCATGAGGCAATTGGTCTTCCAACTCCAGGGATATCTGGTGCATGTCTTCCTGAAAAGACTCACGCCTGGCCTGCTCTTGGCTTTTGTCCCATTCGGCCAAGGCCAGCTCTTCCCTCACCATGTCTTCAACTTGCTTTCGAAACCGAATGACGCTCTTCCAATTCATCGTCCGGTTCTCGCATGGCTCTGTTCGATTTCTTTGGCTTGGCTGACTAATCCCTCTAAGGCTTGCAAACTTTCTGCCAAGCTTGCTCTTTCCAAGACACCCTGTCTGAGGAACCGATTAATGGAATCGTTCATCGACACCGCGAGGTCCAGACGAGGATTCGCCCCGCTTCGATAGGCCCCTAGGTTGATGAGGTCTTCGGCATTGCGATACGTGGCCATCAATTCCAGGATATACCGGGTGGCTGATAGATGATCGGGCTCCACGATATTTGGCATGACGCGGCTCACGCTTTGGAGCACATCAATCGCGGGATAATGCCCCCTGGACGCCAAATCTCTCGTGAGAATAATGTGGCCGTCTAAAATCGCCCGGACGAAATCAGCGATAGGATCGGTCAGGTCGTCACCCTCTACCAGTACCGAATACAGGCCCGTAATCGTCCCACCTCGCGCAGGCGCCACCCGCTCAAGAATTTTTGGCAAGATGGTCCACACCGAAGGCGGATACCCCTTCGATGTCGGCGGTTCTCCCACCGCCAACCCTACTTCCCGCTGTGCATAGGCCAAGCGAGTGATGGAATCCATGAGCAGGAGAACCTGCTTCCCCTGATCCCGAAAATATTCGGCAATGGCCGTCGCAATGAACGCACCGCGCAGCCTGACAAGAGGAGGTTGATCTGCAGTGGCAGCCACCACCACCGCCCGGTGCAAGCCTTCCTCTCCCAAATCCTTTTCAATAAACTCCAGGACTTCCCGACCCCGTTCTCCAATCAGGGCAATGACGGTGACATCGGCAGAAGTTTGCCGGCAAATCATACCAAGCAGGACGCTTTTGCCTACCCCGCTGCCCGAAAAAATGCCGAGCCTTTGTCCGTTTCCACAGGTCAACAGGGCATTCATCGCCCGGATGCCCAAGTCCACAGGCTGAGCAATCCGCGATCGTTCAAGGGGGTTTATGGAAGAACGATAGAGTGGGTAGGTTTCATCAGCGGGAATGGGGCCCTGTCCATCAAGGGGATGGCCTAACCCATCAATGACCCTCCCCAACAGAGAAAGGCTTACCGGAACAGCCGGGCTATGGGATTCGTAGATCAGATGGCTGCCGGGTCCGATCCCACGAACTTCACCCAAGGGCATCAACAACACCCGGTCATCTCGAAACCCGACTACTTCAGCCTCAACCCCCAGGCCTCCCTTCTCGGTGATGATTCGACAACTCTGCCCGATGGAGGACATGGGGCCGGTGCCCTCTATGGTGAGTCCAACAGCGCGTGACACGCGACCATGGATTTTTACCGGACGAATTTTGTCAAGGCGCTGGAGGAGGTTCTGCCCTTGCATGGCTCATCATCAATTCAAGCCAGATTTCTTCCAACTGTTTCTCCAACGTGGCGTCGATGAAATACTGACTGGATTCCACGACACAGCCCCCGGGTGACACGTTCTCGTCTCCTTCGATTCGAAGGCTCACATGTTTTCCATCCGCGCCGGTAAAGGAAGAGTGAAAGTTTTGAAGGTGATCCACCTCCTTTGGATTCACCCGCACCCAAATCAAACCTTTCTCTGCCATACAGGTAATGCTCTGATGGACTTGGGTCACCACGATATCCGGATCAACCGCCGCTTCGCGGTGAATCACTTTCCTGGCCACGGCCATGGCTAATTCGCCGATATCGGACTCTGCCTGTCGAGCCGCATCCAATCGAAGTTGCTCGACTTGAGACACCAAATCCATGGCGCGCTTCATTTCCGCTTCGGCTGGACCCTTCGCCTCGTCTCTTCCCTGTTGGATTCCAACCTGAACCCCGGCCTCAAAGGCTTCCTGCTGCAGCAGCGAGCAATCATGGGGAGGCTCCTTTTCCCCGGCCAACCGCTCAGCCTCCAGGTCCACCATGTCCCAGGGCTCAATCGCCTGACTGGCTGAAGGCTCCTTGATGACCTTAGACCATTTGTTCGGCATCCTTTCCTCCAAGGAACAACCGGCCCTCTCCCACCAACCGCAGGGCAACCTTCAGAATGGTCCGCTGGCTCGCTTCCACATCACTGACCTTGGCCGGTCCCTTGGCCTCCATATCCTCTTTCAACGCTTCCCCGGCACGGGCCGACATGTTCCTAAAGAATTTCTCTTTCAAGATATCATCCGCCGCCCTCAATGCTGTCATGAGATCCTCTTTGTTCACCTCACGCAGCAGCTCTTGCATGCCCCGATCATCAATGGTTTCCAAGTCCTCGAATACGAACATCTTGGCACGAATGTCTTCCGTCAATTTTTCGTTCTTCGATTCGAGGGAGGCCAATACGGTGTCTTTCACCTCCTTGCGCACCGTATTGAGCACTTCGGCAACCATTCCAGCCCCGCCGACAGGCACGGCGTTCCGCCCGACCCCCACGCGCAATTCTTCCTCGATCACGGTATTCAACTCCTCCAGCACGCTGGGGAGGACATCCTCTGTACAGGCCATGCGGTAAATGATCTCCTCCCGCTTTTTAGGCGGGAGCATCGATATAACCTGACCGGCTTGATCGGCCTCCAAGTTAGCCATGATCAGCGCGCCAGTTTGCGGATGCTCATGAATCAACATATTGGAGATGGTAGCTGCATCCAGCACTTTGAGGGCTTCAAACCCCGCATTATCCGTTGAACTCAAAGACGCCAGGATCCGGCGTGCTTTATCTCGGCCCAGGGCTTTGTTGAGAACCTTGGTGAGAAATTGTTTGCCTTCTACGGAGAGACCGGAAGCTGCCGCCCGTTTGGCGAAGTCGCCCATTA
Organism: Nitrospinota bacterium; assembly: GCA_022572725.1. Lineage (GTDB taxonomy): Bacteria > Nitrospirota > Nitrospiria > Nitrospirales > UBA8639 > JACZVJ01. Next base: position 4,519 of record JACZVJ010000063.1, read on the forward strand.
CGACGGAATGGTCCTCGCCGCCCACGCTGGAGATTGCGCCCATCTCCTGCCCCACCTGTCGGATATCCTTGGGATCAAGCGTTTTCATCACATCGATGGCCGCCTGTTCACCCATGGCTAAAAGCAGAATCGCTGCCTTTTCCGGGCCGGATAATGTTTTAGCCATGGTTATGCCTTAACTCTTTCATTCTCCTCTTTGATCCACTCCCGAATCACGAAAGCTGCGGCCTGCGGATTCTGGACCGCCAACTGGACCGCCTGTTGTTCAGGGGTGACCACCACTTTCTTCTCAACTTCCAACTCCGCAACGGTAGCCGGCAACCCTTTTAAGGTTGAGGCCTCTGGGGGAGGCGGAGTGGCAAGATGCTTGACTAGCGGCTTGATCATCAACTGCAGGACCAAAAAGGCTAGGATGAAAAACGCGATCGGCTTCACGTATCCGCCCCAAGAGATCAGGACTCCCTGGACCATTCCCATGGTGGTCTCCTCGTCGCCAATCTCCACGACGGGAGCTACAAACCGGCGATTCACGACTTCAATTTGATCACCCCGCTCGGCCGAGAACCCAACCGCTTTCTTGATACTTTCTGTCAGTTGGTTCATTTCCTCCTCGGGGCGGGGGACGTACCGTGAGGTGGTTTCTCCCGTCTCCTCATTGACGACCGGCTCGTAGGTGCCATCTATCATGACCGCCACAGACAGACGTTGGAGAGTCCCGCTGGGCTCAATAATCTTGCTCACCTTCCGATTGACCTCATAATTAATGGTCTCGCTTTTCCGCTTGGCCTCCTTGGAGCCTCCGCCCCTCGTGAGACTTTCCTCACCGGGCAGGTTTGAGCGAACTCCAGGCACCCCAGTTGGGCCTTCCTCTCCGATGATCTTCTCTTGACTGCGCTGCTCACTTCGAATGACCTGTCCATCAGGGTCATATTGCTCTTCCGTCACCTCCACTTGGCGAAAGTCCAGCGCTGCCGACACACGGACGACTGATGTGTTAGGCCCCAAGACCCGATCTAGCATCGTTTGGACTCTCTGTTCCAAGCCAGCCTCCAAGGCACGCTGCACTTTCTGTTGAGACCCGGTCATTTCCGCTTGACCTTCCGTCTCAGGGTGGGTGAGCATTTGGCCCCGACCGTCCACCACCGTCACCTGGGAGGGGTCGAGGCCTTGGACGCTACTCGCCACCAAATGCACAATGCCCTGAACTTGGGATGAGTTCAGCGTCACCCCCCGCTTGGAGGTGACGACAACAGCGGCCTGTGCGGGTTCTCGATCGCTTGAAAACAGCCGTCGCTCGGGAATGACCAAATGAACCCGAGTTCGCCGGACTCCCGGCATTTGACTGATGGTCCGTGCGAGCTCCCCTTGCAACGCGCGACGGTAATTCACTTTCTGGACAAAATCCCCAATCCCCAGGCCGGAGCGATCAAAAATTTCAAATCCAACATCACTGCTATCCGGAAGCCCTTCACTCGCCATCTGCAAGCGCAACTCATGGACCCGACCCTCCGGCACCATCACGGTGTTGCCCCCAGCCTCCAACGAGTAGGGGATCGACTGTCCCTCAAGCCGAGTGAGGATTGCTTGAACATCACCTTCCTCTAAATTCGAAAACAGGACGGTCATGTTAGGCTCTTGCCCAACCATCACCAAGACAGGGATGGCTGAAATTCCCAAGGCCAAGAGGGCGAGCAGCCACATCCGCCTTTTCAGAGGAAGCCGTTGAAGATTTTTCCAAATGTTCTCCAGGACGGAGAGTGGGCTCTCAGTTTCTTCAGCCATGGGTCGGTCTACCCGTTAGTCTCCTCGGAAGGGATGGGGTCATAGCTTTCCACAGGGAGAGGCGCCGGCGTCCCACGCCTCACTTCCCTCTACACTTGCATTCGACTGATCTCCTGATACGCCTCCAAGAGTTTATTTCGAACTTTCATCATCAATTGGAAAGACAATCCAGCTTTTTCCCCTGCGATGATGGCCTGGTGAATATTGATATTTTCACCCCGTGCCACTGCATCCTCCAGTCGGCCGGCTTCATGTTGGATCCGATTGACCTCTTCAATTGCGCCTTTCAGCAACTGGCTAAACCCAGGATGATCACCATTCCCCGGAGGGGAAGCTACCCCGCCTGCCCTAGGCTCCAAGAGTCCATCAATTCCACGAATGCTCAGATCATCCATAGACTCCTCCTCTTGGTTTGTCACGACTCATTTTTTACCGCCCCAAATCAAGGACCCGCAACGCCATCGTTTTCCCAGTGTCCATCACAGCGATGTTGGCCTCATAGGCCCGAGAGGTAGCTAACAGATTGGTCATTTCCTCAATGACATTGACGTTGGGCAACAACACAAAGCCCCGCTCGTCAGCATCCGGATGCTTGGGATCATAAACCTGGCGAGGAGGCCGGGTGTCCGCCACCACCTCAGCCACCCGCACACCAGACGGTTCGATTGGCCCTCCGAACGTGGCTGAAAAAATCCGATGAAAGGGAGAGCTGTGGGTGACCGATTGGAACACCACATCCCTCCGTATGTAAGGCCCCCCGGTGGGGGATCGAGTTGAACCGGCATTGGCCAAATTTCCCGCTATGATATTCAACCGTAGCCGCTGAGATTCCAAAGCCGACCCCACAATTGTAAAGAGACGATCGAGGTTCATACTATTTCCTCCCTTTGAGTGATACGTGAGGAGTGAAATGTTTTTTTCACGCCTTACTTCTTGCTAACGGCCTTCATCAATCGCTGCACCCCATGCATTAAATCGACCGGATAAGAACTGGGCGAGGGCCATGTACAGGAAGCTATTTTCCGCCATGAGCGTCATTTGTTTCTCGAGACTGACGGTATTCCCATCAGGCCCGCTGCCAACGACTGAAGTGGTCAGGTGAAGAAAAACATGGTCGTCGGAATGAATAACCGGGAAGTGACGTGGGTGAGTCACACGCTGGCCCAACGGCCCCTCTCCGTTCATAGCAGAGGCAAGTGCCTCCTTGAACGGTAAATGCAAAGCTTTATAGCCAGGCGTTTCCTCATTCGCGACATTGGCGGCGACGAGCTCATGTATCGCACCACGCACATCCAAGGCATACTCATAAAGGCGGGTTCCCCCGTCCCAGGGCGAAATCACCATGTCACACCCCCAAGAATTTGAAAGATGCAACCCCAATGCCCGAGGTTACATACCTTTTCTCCGTTTCTGATTGGCCTTCGGTTCCGCTGGGGTCCCCTCCCTAGTCCCCAAAAACCCCATCCACCTGGTAGAAATTACCGGTTCATTCTTGCCTACAGCCAGGACGTCGTGAGGTGTGAAGTGTGGGGCGTGAGTCGTAGGGTGTCAGGCGAAAAAGATTTTTTTGGAGGTTCCCCTCACGCCTCACGCATCTCTCCTCACTCCTTACTCCTCCCTAGACCCCTGGGCCCAATTCGCGATACTCTCGCAGTTTATTCCGCATGGTCCTAATACTAATCCCCAATTCCCTGGCGGAATGGGTTCTATTGCCCCCATGCCGTTCAAGCGTACGCATAATTAATGCCCGCTCCATCTCCCATATTGACCCTGTCGCGGTGGGAAGGCTTTCAGGGCGAGAAAAGCTTTCCTCGAACGCAAAATGCTCAATTCGTAATGGCCCAGCCTCCGCCAACAACACGGCTCGCTCAATGGCATTTTCGAGTTCGCGAACATTGCCTCGCCAAGGCCGAGACTTCAGGCAGGCTATCGCCTCCGGTGTAATCCCGACACCCGACCGCTTGTTCCGCCGGAACGAGAGTTCGACAAAATAATCTGCTAACAGAGGAATATCTTCCGGTCGCTCCCTGAGCGGGGGCAGAGTGACAGGCATGACGCTGAGTCGGTAATAGAGATCCTCCCGAAACCGCCCTGCCTGAACCTCCTGTTGAAGATTGCAATTCGTCGTCGCCAGAACTCGAATATCCACGTGGATAGGCTGGCGACCACCCAGTCGGTCCACTTCCCGTTCCTGCAAGACCCGCAACAATTTCGCTTGGAGCCCAAGACTCATGTCTCCAATTTCATCGAGCAACAAGGTCCCTTGGTGAGCCAGCTCAAACTTGCCGCTCCGTCTCGCTATGGCCCCGGTAAAGGCGCCTTTCTCATACCCGAACAATTCACTTTCTAAGAGACCGTCGGGGAGGGCTGCACAATTCACCGCAACAAAGGGACGATTCGCCCGGGGACTCAGATTATGAACATAGCGAGCCAACACTTCCTTTCCGGTACCGCTCTCTCCCTGTATGAGAATCGTCGCTTGGCTTGGGGCTACCGCCTCCAGCATCTTAATGGTACGGCGAACCCGATCGTTGCAGGTTAAAAGTCCCATAGGCTGCGACTCCACCTCGACTTGGTCCTTCTCCCCCTCCGGGAGATCCTGGGTTTCATTCCTCAATCTTGTCACCATTTCTTCCAGGCGCTCCAGCGGAAAGGGTTTCTGGAGATAATCCGTGGCCCCGAGCTTTAATGCTTCGACCGCCGTTTCCACGGTTCCATAGGCAGTCATGAGCACCACGGGGATTTGGTTTCCAGCCGATCGTATTTGCCGCAGCATTTCCATCCCGCTTTTGCCGGGCATGTTCATGTCGGCAATCACCAGCCAAATTGTTTGCCTCTCCAGGCATTCCAACGCCTCATGACCATCATGCGCCAGAACCACCGGGTAGCCTTGGACCCCCAGGGACTTTGATAGGGCAATCCGCATCTGCGCATCATCCTCAACAACTAGAACCATCCGCTCCTCCAGCCCATCAAACATGCTCATTCTGCTTCCCCCCCTGCGGAAAGTACAAAGCTACCGTTGTTCCTCTCCCTTGCTGACTTTCCAAATCAACCCATCCGGCATGGGCTTCCATCACCTGATGAACAATGGCCAAGCCAAGACCCGTGCCCCCTTCCCGCCTGGAAAAAAACGGATCAAATACGCGGGCTTGATCCTCCGGGGCAATCCCACAGCCATAATCACGCACTCGCAACACCAGAGTCATGTTCCCCTGGATTGGGCAGTGTCCTTCTGCCCTAACCGGACCCCCCTCCCATTTGGGTTCAAGGCGACTTGTCATTTCCACGACTCCCCCCTCCGGCGAAGCCTGAATGGCGTTGAGCAGCAGATTCAGACCAACCTGACGAAGTAAGGACCGATCCCCTCGGATGGTCCTTGCATTCGCTCCAATATCCTCGCGCACGGTAATCTTGCGTTCTCGGATTGGCTGGACTGCCATCGTCACCACTTCGTTCACCAATGCCTCAATGTCCACCTCCTGAATTCTTGGACGAGGCGGACCCGTGACGACCAGGAGATTGGACAAGAGTTGATCCAGCGTCCGCACCGAGGTTGAAATATGTTCGGCCAGTGAACGGCGCTCTGCTCCATCTTGAACCTCATTCCCCAAAAGCGAGGCAAATAATTCAATGCTTCCCAATGGATTACGAATTTCGTGGGCAATCCGGCCAATCATCTCTCCCATCCCTGCCAAGCGCTTCTGCCGTTCAAGCTGATCCTTAAGCCGGGTCAACATGGTAATATCCTGAATCATACGAATCTTCCCACAGGGTGGGCGGCCCAGCTCGCTTAACGCATCTTCGTCACAGAACAACACACGCCCTCGATGCTCGGATGATGAAAAAGGTACTGGGGGCATACCGCTTTGCCTCCAGACCTCATCAAGCTCCCGGTGCAACATGACATCCCGACTGAGGCCGATCATCTCTTCCGCCAACCTGTTCACCAGAGTGACGCGACCCTCACTGTCAGTCACGATCACCCCTACACTCAAACTTTCCAAGATCATCTCCCGGTGTTTTCTGAGGCCTTCATTTTCCTGGAGCTTTACTTCCAGGGCTAAATTCACGGCCTGAAGCTCCCGGTCCAGGTCCCGGATCTGCACCGTCAACTTGTGATAGACCTCTTGCAAATGGCCTGCAGCCTGGTCAAAGGAAAAAAACGCCAGACGAAGAATGTCAGTTTCCTGTTGCACGGTCACGATCTCTTTCCATGTTCATTTGAGATTGCTGAGCAGCCACAGTAGCCAATATAGCCGTGCCCAACCCGCCGGTGGGGGCTTCGGTTTTAGCCAGATGGGAGAAAAGCTGATCGGCCTCTTCGACCTTGCCGAGCTTTCGATAACTCATCGCAAGACGATATTGGGCCCACAGCTGAAGGTCCGGGCTGTCATTCGATTCGGTGAACTTCTCATACGCCGCAGCCGCTTCACGGTCACGGCCTTTTTCAGACAACAAGTCAGCCAACGCGAGAGCATCCTCGGAATTCGCCACCTGTTCACGGATCAAGGCCTGATACTCTCGAATGGCCTCGTCTAACCGTCCAGCGTTTCGTAGAACGTGGATGATTTTTCGCCTTACTCTTACACGGCCTTCCTCCGTTTCGGCATGGGCGAGGACAATGTCGTACTGTTTCCGCGCCTCCTCAATTTGCTCTTCTGATAAAGCCACCTGAGCGAGCTTGGATGCCACCCGGGCAATCCATTTTCCATGTGGATAGGTCCGTTCATACTGACCACCGGCTTCCTTCACGATGTTGACCTTCCCGAGCAGGTCCGCCATGAATACTTCACCTGCTCGCGCTTTCTCGTGCACTTCTTGCGGCGCCTCCTCACTCAGCACCCGGCGGTACCACTGGAAGGCTTGACTCGGCAGTTCTAGTTTCTGGTACGCCTCAGCGATCATCAGTTGGAGCTCGGGACTGGGCCGCAAAACGGGGAGGATCTCCCTGTACATTTCAAGGTACCCTACAAACTCGACCCATTCCTCCCGTTCATGAAGACGGCTCAGCACCCCCTGTATCGCCACCCTCGCCTTTTGCTCCCAAGGAGTTCCTCCTCCAATCTCTAAGAGGCGGATATACGAGGCGAGGGTTTCCCGGATGTTGCCCTGCGCCTCAAAACTTTGAGCAATCCAAAAGGACATTTCAGCGGTAAGCTCAGGCCCCGCCACCATGGCCAACCGACCGGCAGCGTCCCGAAAGGCGCCCCAGGTGGCTGGTAGAGCAATGCCCAACTCCGCTAAACGGGGTCGGACCTCTCCTGAAAAATGGGCCTCTGATCCTTTCAAGAGGTCCTTCGCCACCCATCGTAGGAGGACCGCTTGTCCATACTGTGCCGGCTCCTGGCCCGGAAACTTCTTGGTTGCTTGATAAGCAAACCACAAGGCTGGCAGTTCGGCCCCTTGGTCCATAAGATTTTCGGAAAGCCTGTTTAAGGCCCGTCCGGCGTCCTGGTGTTGTGGATGAAGATTAAAAGCCAAGAGGAATTGGGCTAAACCCTGGTCCACATGCCCCACCTGCAGTTCCGTGAGCCCTTTCAAATACAGGGAATAGGGCGAGGCTCGAATCAGTTCGGGGGAATCCAGGTGAACGGCTTCATACCAATAGCGCGCCTGCTCCCAGGCTTTGGATGCCGCGGCTCCATCAGCCAAACCCAGCGCGGCTTCGAGATAAAACTCCTGCCAGGAAGGTTGATCGAGGACCCTTCGGAACACCAGCGCGGCCTCCAGATTTTGATTGTTCTGTAAAAAGTTTAATCCCGCGCCAATCAGGACGCCGGGGGTTAACGGGTGGTTGGGATAGGAGATTAAAAATTGCTCAAACGTCGCTTTGGCTTCAATCCCCCATCCCCCCCTTCGGTAGAGATCCCCAATCTGGCAGAGGGCCCATGGTCCGTACACGCTCTGTGGAAATTGTTGTCGTACCGCCCGTACATGTCTAATGGTTTCCAGAAACGCTTCAGAGGGATCCGTGTCTGCTTCCAGCAAAACAGCCATGGCGAACCTAGACCCTTCCGTCAGGGGTCCCTCGGGATGCTTACGAATGAAGGGGCGAAACAGTTCGACAGCCTCCTGGGTCAGCCCAAGGTCCATTGCCTCCCGGGCTTGTTTTAAACTTTCCGGCTCGTCCACCTGGGGAGGGTATTGCCACGGGAATTTATGACAAGGAGACGCATAGGCCATTGCAGGAAACACGATGACCGCCATCAGGAGAGGCCCCCCAATCATCAACCAGCGCGTCACGCCAGACTGATTCTTTTTCACTTCTCAGAGAAGCGAGCAAAAATCGGACCAAGCTTCTGGGCTAGCTTTTTAGGAGCAAATTGTAAGAAGAAGGGAGGTAAACCAAGGGCCAAATTAAAAGACGGAGGAGGAGAAAAATCACGTGGACGTCAGAAGGTTGACGCCATGGTCAGATTCCCAGGCGCCTGAGGGTCCGCCTAAAATTTGGAAGGTGAGGCAAATCCTTGTCGTTGGGCGACAGCTTCCGCAAGTGACTTTCTTTTGAGCTTCTCGATGAGAGTCGTGCGGTTAATCTGTAAGAGTTGAGCGGCCTTGCTCTTGACCCAATTGGTACGTTCCAAGGCCTCAAGAATCAGTCGATTTTCAAATTCCTCCATGACCTGACCAAGGTCCATTCCCCCCACCGGAATGGCCGGGGACACCGATAGAGAAGGCGAGTGGCCGGTACGGCGAATTTTGTCCGGGAGGTCCTCCGGCTCAATGAACCCGGACCGCTTCAGGATAGCAATGCGCTCAACCAGATTGGCCAGCTCCCTGACGTTTCCAGGCCACTGGTACGCGGACAACAGGGACAGGGCTTCAGGAGAACAACCGGAAAGGAAGGAGCCTCGACGTTCGTTGAGCTGTTGCACAAAATGATCGAGTAAGAGCGGAATATCTCCAGTCCGTTGACGGAGAGGTGGGACAAGGATGGGAACCACATTTAAGCGATAAAAGAGATCCTCCCGAAAGCGTTTCGTGGCGACCAGCTCTTCAAGGTCCTGATTGGTCGCGGCAATCACCCGAGCCTCGGATTTGAGCGTGCGGGTTCCCCCCACACGCTCAAAGGTTCGTTCCTGAAGAACCCGAAGAATTTTCACCTGAAGAGGCGGGCTCAAATCCCCGATCTCATCGAGGAAAATGGTCCCGCGAGCTGCCAACTCAAAACGGCCGATTCTCGTGGCAATTGCTCCCGTAAAGGCACCTTTTTCATGCCCAAACAACTCACTCTCCAACAGGGCTTCCGGAATCGCCCCACAGTTGACCGGGACCAAGGGACCCCTCCGGCGAGGACTGTTAAAGTGAACCGTTTGGGCCAAGAGTTCTTTCCCGGTCCCGCTCTCCCCGAGCAACAACACCGTGCTGTCCGAGTCCGCCACACACGTAACAAGGCGGAGCACGTCCTTCATGACCTCGCTTTGGCTGATGAGACTCCCTACCCCGAACTGACCACGAACGGTCCGCCGCAACTCCACATTTTCGTTCCGCAATCGCTTAACCCTGAGGGCACTAGCGACCGTGGCGGTCAAGACTTCTGGAGGAATCGGTTTTTCAAGAAAATCATGTGCCCCCGCTTTCACGGCCTCCGCGCCGGAACTTGGCCCATAGCCGGTCATGACAATGGTGACCGGGCAGGGTTGCAGAGGGGCAATGTGTTTCAGCAATTCAATACCGTTGAGCCCTGGCATTTGCACATCCGTTAACACCACGTCAAAGGGAGTTCGCTGGACCAACTCAAGGGCTTCATTTCCGGATTTCGCTTCTACTACCCCATACCCTTCACTCTGAAGCTGAGCAGATAACGCCTCCCGAACTTCCCCATCATCCTCTACAAGAAGAATTTGGCCAGGGCACTCAAGAGTCGTCAATTTCCTACTTTCAGCGGAAGCCATTCATGACTCCTTCTCTCACAAGCGATTAGCCAGGCGTGTCAATGTGGGTAAAGATTTATCCTAAAGAATTTTGGGGTTCAGCCGAAAATAATATTGTCACGGGAAGGTGATAAAACCCTGTCTTGGACAACACCAGCTATTCAATCACCTTCGAGCCCCAAGGAAAGAGATGCCGGAACAAATCCCAACTCCGATGTTTATCCTGTTCGATAGCAAAACAGGGTATCTCTACGGGCACTTGATAGCTTCTGGCCCCGAGGATCCATTCTTAAACGAAATGCTCAATTGGTGGAGCACTCACTGTTCATTGCCTCCCATAGGTCTGGATTACCCGGGACTCACAGGAGGGACACAATCTCACAATACTCTCTCATCAAACTAGAGCCAACCTGTTTAAGTCACACCTCCCTCTATCACATCTACCACATCTTTGCTTTTACCTCCAGCTATCAAGGAGTCACCCCCAGGAGGCGTCTGGGAAATTCGCATGGACTGGGGACCACTAGGCTACCTAGGAACATCCGAGAGGATTCACCAGACAACACCGAAGAATTATCGAGGCGACCAGGGCAACCCCGGTTCACCCTCCAATAAAGGTCCGAGAATCGCCTTCACCACCTTGGTCCCAAACCCCGGGGTGGCGCCAATCCCCCGCAACGTCAGGAGGAAATTAAATTGATTCCGCTCTGAAACACCCCCAGCTCCCGCCAGCTGTACATAATACAGTCCCAACGACCAGCATCGGCAGGGATTTTGGTACAACCCCACCACATCCCATTCGGGAGTTTGGCCGGTCGCAAAATCATGGTACACCTTTCCCCCCACGGTCCAACCCCAAGGCGTCCGAATCCCACCACCGGCGGTTAAGAAATCGATCTTGGCTTGCGGCGCTAACACTTCATTAAGGGAAATGGAATTCCAAATGTCCCCCCGCCGAGGTACAGGTCCAGCCTGAGTATGGCGGTACCCCACCTGGACATACGCATTTTTTTGGGCTTGAACCCGAACATCAGCATTGAACTGGCTGAATTCACCATCACCCGGGTCATAGAAGGAATCGGTCGTCAAGGAAAGTTGAGATAACGGAGAGGCCAGAAATCTGTCTGGAGCCTTAAGAGACGCCTGAGCCCAAATATCAGAAAAAACGCTGGCTTGCCCTGGAGTAGTCCCCAAATGGTAACTTTGCGCCAACATCAGGTTCAGCCAAGTGGTGGTGTCCTTTCGCGAACCCTCTTCCATCAGACGGGAATTCAATGAATAAGTGAGGAGGTGCTTTTTGGGCAGATTATCTACGGCATCGATTTGGACCAAATCGGACTGTTTTGTTTGCGGGACATATTCGTAAATAACTTTAGGCTGGATTGTGTGATGCAGCCCCGAGGCTTCCCCCAAAGGGAATCTTCTGGAAAGATTGGATGCGGCCTCCAGTCCAACCCAAAAGGTCCCCCGATCCCTCATATTATCTTGAGAGGCCTCCTTCCCACGGGAATAAATTCCCCCCAGGAGCTTCACCTCGGGGCGGAAGCCCACGACATGCCCGACATGAAGTCCTTGCATGGCCATACTGGGGACCAAGTCAACCCGGCTGACCCCAAACCCCTCTTCACGGAAAAAGTGCACAAACGTCGAATCCATTCCCACCACCAGACCTCCAGCTAAGGGCTGAGGCGTCAAATGGTGGCCGATTTCCGGCAGCCGCTGAAAGGTCGTTGGTCCCCCTGCACTCAACGGTTGCAAGTACTGCGCTTTCAGATGGGCGCTCCCATGGTTCAGGCGCTGGGTAAGAGTCAGAAGGGATTCCTGACTCAATAGCGCCCGAGACACTCCTGAGTTGCTGAGATCCAGCAACGTGGTTCGATCCGTGGCATAATTGACTTTCACACGAAACGAGAGGCCCGACGTAAGGCGTTGAACATGGGCTCCGGTGATCTCGGCGCGGGCCTGGTCCTCCTCCGTGTCATAAATGGACCGCACCAGCCAATTGCCTCTGGATTGCCGGTTGAGGATATACCGGTACTTCACATCTCCGCCCCCCCCACGATCCGAAAGAATTTGCGGAGTAAGGGTCAAATCTTGGGTAGGCGAGAAGGCCCAGAAAAATCCCTGCCGATACTTGAACCCGAATTCATTGTCAATCCCGATTGTCGGAACCAGAAAACCGGTCTTGCGCGCTCCCGGCATGGGGTACCGAAAGGTTGGGAGAGGGAAAATGGGGTGATCTTTAACCCTAAACCACACGCTTTTGGCGTACACGCTATCATTTTGCTCCAAATCCACATCCTCAAACGAAAAGCTCCAGTCCGGTATTTGCCCGTCATCGGCATTACATGTGGTAAAGGACCCATCCTTCGCCCGGTAGTGGGTTTCCGATACCCGCTCCAGCAATCGGCCTCTCACCCACGTGTTGGTTTCCTTAAGAAAGATTCTTCCATTCATGATCATGCCCGACTCGGTGTTCACGTTTATTTCCAATCGGTCGGCCCATACATCCGACACTTGGTCATTCAAGTGGACACGTCCTTCGGCAATCAAGCGACCGGAAAGTTTATGAAGGGTTTGGCCCGAGGTTAGCCAGTGAAAAGTTGTTGGAACGAGAAAAGATAAAAATTAATGAAGAGACATTGCGTCTGTGGTTAATCAAAGAGGGTTTGTGGAAGAAGCGCAAGGGTCAGAAGGAAAAGAAACGAAGCTTCAGAGCAAGAAAAGATCATTACGGATCAATGGTCCAGATGGATGGAAGCCATCACCATTGGCTGGAAGAACGAGGCCCGAAGTTGGTATTAATGGGATACATTGATGATGCAACGGGTTGTGTGTATGGGAAGTTTTATGATTACGAAGGAACACAACCAGCCTTCGATAGCTTAAAAGGCTATGTGAAGAAGAATGGAATACCGAGGAGCATATATTTAGACAAACACTCGACTTATAAAATCAATAAAGCACAACGCTATAAAGAGTGGCCCTTTAGGGATGAAGAAGAGTTGACTCAGTTTGCCAGGGGATGCCGGCAGTTAGGAATAGAATTGATCTATGCACACAGCCCGCAGGCGAAGGGTCGCATCGAACGGCTCTTTGAAACATTCCAGGATCGCCTAGTGAAAGAATTAAGACTAGAAAGGGTTAAAACGCTTAAAGAAGCCAACCAGTTATTAAGATTCTATTTGCCTGGGTTTAATAAAAAGTTTAGTGTAGCAGCGCATCAGCCAGGCAATCTTCACAGGCAGGTTTTAGGAGTTGACTTAAACGAAATATTGTCTATCCAGAGAGAACATGTTCTTCGCAATGACAGGACTTTTGTGCATGAAAAACAATGGTATCAAGTTTTGGATCGGACACGGGCCGGTAAGATCATGGTCCATGAATATCTCAATGGACGAATGGCTGTCAAATACGGCAAAAATCGACTGTCTTATAAGCCCATTGAAGGCCCAATCAAAAGAAAGGTTGTTCGCAAGGTTAAACCGCGCAGGTCTTTTGTTCCACCTAAGGGAAGTTATTGGAGAGATGGCTTTAAATTAGCTGGAAGTTTAAAAAATTAGGACATTTCTAATTTGGTTAAACTAGGACATTTCTATTTTGGCTTGACAAGCTCAGAACTAATCCTTGAATAAATCGGCAGTTGGTGTACAATGATTGACCATATTGCAGAAGGTCTCTATTAATCACAATATAAGGAATTAATATCAGTATGCCTAAACCGCCACT
>JACZVJ010000157.1 GCA_022572725.1 Nitrospinota bacterium
GTTGAAAAAGTCCGCCAGCGATATTCTCGCGGCGCTTGGAGGCTCGACGTACCGAACAGAGTACGCCTCTGCTTTCTCACTTGCTGCGGCCGCGCTGGACAGCCTTTTATGACCGTCCTGTGGGCTGTTCTGCTGCCGTCCCTGATCGCCTAGAGGGCTATGTCGCCTCTGTGCCAAAAGGGTTTTTCAATAACCTGCTAGGGCATTCTCGCCATGGGGTCCTCGGGTTAACCAAGGAACCAATCTACCTGTTTCAGGTTTTTCTCTTCAAGGCCTTTCCCCGGACCTCAGTTCCCTCAAGGAATTGCACAAAAACTTCCCCCAACACTTCATTCACGAGTTCCTCCATGTCTTCATGATCGAACCAGATTTCGGTAGCTGTTTCACTAGCAGCTACAGTAATCCAGACGGTACTACCATCCAGGGTATTTTTGACTTCAAATTCCACAAGGGCTTTTACTTCAAGGGAAGTAGACCCAAAGCTACTTTTAGCATTGGCGGTTAATTCTTTTATTTTTCCTGACAGAGTTACATCTGGGGTTCCTTTATGGGATGGAGAGCCGGCCCTTGCGGCGTTAAATCCTTTTTGCTGAAGGAAGTCTACGACGGCTCCCGAGAAGCCGGTTCCGAAATTTCCGTTCCAGAGGGTGTAATAGGTTATACCTCCCCAATGACCGGTCCGTATTCCTAAGTCCTTCTTGTGGGGGCGTTGATCTTCAAAAGGACGCACCGCGACCTTTAAATTGCCACCGCCTGTTTCAGAAGATTCCTGAAAATTCCCAATCTGTAACTTGACCACCTCACCTGTGGTTTGACAGCCAATTAGCATAAACATGATGATGGTTAACCCAGGAAAAATGAAATGGATCATGGCAGATACCTCCTTTCTTAAATTTACAGCGATACTTTAAAACCAAATTTTCCCATGCATTCCACCCCATGGGTATGGGCAGTTCTAAGATAGTATCCATTCCTGAAAGGAATCCTCCTGAGAGTACAGGATTCCATGCTCGCGTTATTGATCCTCGGAAGAAGAAAGTCAATAAGTTTATGCAGAAAATTTAAGTGTTCCATGAAATTCACATGCGGCGGTTTAGTCCTGATTGACTTTCTCACGGATTCCCTGAGAGTATGCCGCCTTGGACCTTTCCTGATTAATGATCGAGAGTACGGTATCAATGTGGAATCGTAACTTTCTGTTCAGGTCGGATGGCTCAGTGCCCCTGACCCAAACTGAAAATGACCTATTTCACGAAACGGACCCCGCCGTGGATAGCTCCGGCTTGAACATGGAAAAATTTATCTCGGTCTGGCTGCAAGGGGAGGGGGAAGATCAAACCCCAACAGCTTATACAAGTATCTATGTCCGCACGGCAACCCTGGACCCCCAAAAGCAAACAGGGTTTCTTCAACCCCTTCAGGGTCGAACCCATCAGATTAAGAAAATCCTCACGCCGGGCCAGAAAGCCTATCTCAAGGATTGGCTGATAAAAGCTAACCCCACGGCTTGGGAGGAAGCTGGGGACCAATTCCAGGAAATCTTCGAGAAGGAATAACCCTTCTTTGGCCTTTTGCCCTGAGTTGGGGGTCGAGGGTGGGTGAGCAGTCTATTTTTGCACCATTGAGGGAAGATCACACCAATGAGGCCTTGCCGGTGGAACGGTTGGTCAAGTCTTTGGGCCTTTACACAGCTTTCGGATTACGTGCCTAAAAGGCCATTGATTGACGAGGGCCCCATGCAGAAACCGTCAGTGGATCTCCCTGGGCCCATTTGAGCAATTGAAACTGGTTGATTAGGAGTGAGATCCGGTGGATTTTCAATATGATGTCGTGGTTGTTGGGGCTGGTGGGGGAGGAGCCATATTAGGGCTTGACCTGGGCCGGAAGGGGATTAAGACGCTTGTGTTAGAGCAAGCCCCCGGGCCACCGACCGGCCTTCGTGGTGAAATACTGCAACCCAACGGGCAGCAGGTTTTCGACAACTTGGGGCTTTTAGAAAAGCTTCCTTCACAGGCGGTTAAGCCGGTTCGGCTCTTTCATTTCCATCAGATCGGCGGTGCCCGGATGTGCACCATCGATTATGACATGCTTCCTCCCCCTTACAATCGGGCTCTAGTGACCCTCCCTAATATCGTCCATCACACGGTCCTAGAACAATTGCAAGCGTACACTCCCGGCGGACTCTGGTATGGGACTTCCTTTACCCAGCTCATTAAAAGGGGAGGTCAGGTAGTAGGTGTGGAGGCCGAAACCCAAGGGCGCTCAATGACCATCTCAGCCAAACTGGTGGTGGGGGCCGATGGTCCATTCTCTAAGGTTCGTGACGCCCTGGGAATTCCGACCAGTGTACATCATTATTCCGAGAGCTATCTTCTTTCCATTTTGGACTGCCCTGACGGTTTGGAGGAAGCGCAATATTTCTTGGGGCGAAAAGAGATTTTTGGAATTTTTCCAGCAGCCGGGGGTAAAGTGTATCTGTTTTATATGATTGGTTCGGGCTCTATGCCTGTAGTTCAGGCGTCTGGCCTGCAAGCCCTGCGAATCAAATGGACGGCTATTTATCCGGAGCTGAAACGGACCTTTCAAAATCTCGTGGAGTGGGAACAAACCGCCAATATGCCGACCGGGCGAGCACGGGCGAAGTCATGGGTACGTGATGGGGCGGTGTTAATCGGTGATGCCGCACATGGGATGAATCCACACGCCTCCCAGGGACGCATGCAGGCAATGGTCGACGCGGTCACGCTTGCCGAACTCATCCCTTCTTGTTTAGAACGCGAAGATTTTTCGGCATCGGCGTTGCGCCCATATGAGGAGAAGCGTCGCCCCCATGTGGAAATGCTGCAGCGCTTAGCCGATGTAGAAGTCTTCTTTTGGAACACGGGAAATCCCATTTTGGCCACTATCCGGAATCGGGTATTTTCGACCCTGGATCGCAACCGCCGCCTACGGTACCAAGTGCTGTCTGCCACAGCAGGACTGCGAGAGACTCCCCCTTTCGGGTTTGTGGACCGGTTTCAGGCCATCGGGGTCTTGCCGGACCCCCGTGCGGATGATCTTCCACAAGACACTCTTCCAGTAAGAACTCGCTCGATCCCCTGAATATTTTCTTTGCCCAACCATGTCCTTCACACCTCCCACCTGGCCTGCTATGCCGAACGAGGCCCAGCGGACACTGAAAGCGTTTCTGGCGCAACTCAAGAAGCAGATTGGCCCTGAAATTCAAGCCATCGTGTTGTTCGGCAGCCTCGCACGGGGAGATTATATCAGTGGGCGTTCCAACCTGAATGTCATGCTCCTTGTCACCAAGGTTGGGCGTGAGCTGCTTGAACGCTGTGGCCAGCTGCAACGACGTTGGGGAAAGGAAGGCATCGTGGCCCCGCTGGTCTTTACTGAAGATGAACTGAGAAGCTTCCTTGAGCTGTTTCCTTTGGAGTGTATTGAAATTAAAGAGCACCATGTGCTTCTACATGGGCCCGACCCCTTTTCTGACTTGCACATCAACGACCGGAATCTTCTGATCCAGTGTGAACAGGAGATCCGAGGGAATCTGCTCAGGGTGCGGCAACGCTTTGTCGAAGGGTGGGGAAGGCCAGAGGCTATCCAGGTTTTGCTGTCCCTTTCCCTTACGGCGGTCATCCCATGTATACGGGGAATTTTTCGGTTGCTCGGGCAGTCGGGTGCCGGGACGCTCCAAGAGATCCTAAATCGCCTTGCCCCCACATTGAAGCTCGACCCCGCCATTTTTCAAGAAGTCTTGAATATGAAACGGGGGCTCAGCAGCCCCGGTCCGATCGAATTACCCCAGCTCTTTGAGCGATACCTGAGCGGACTGGAGCTTCTCATTGAGGGGATTCACACACTCAAGACCGAGGGGCGGTTATGAGCAAGATACTCTGGCTTGTTGGGGTGATGGTGGGATGTCAGGTGCTGGCTCCTGCTGGCCTTCTACACTCGGCCGTTGGGGGAACTCCCCAACACTTTGTGCTGCCCGAGCCTCGGGGGCATGTCAGCGATTATGCGGAGATTCTGGATGCCGAATGGCAATTTCGCATTGCCTCCGTCTGCAGAGAATTGGAGAAGAGGACTGGAATCGAAATGATTGTGGTGACCGTGCCCACGGCACACCCCTTGGTGAGTGCCAGGGAGTATGCCTCTAAATTATATGGAGGATGGCGAATCGGGATGGCTCAGCAAGAACGGGGGATTCTGCTCTTGGCGGCAGTCGCCGAACGTCAAGCCGCCGTGGTGCTCGGGCGAAAACTTCTTTCAGTGATTTCGAGGACCCAATTGGATGAGCTCTCCAAACACCAGTTGGTGCCCATGTTTCACACTTCGACATACGGGCCAGGGTTGTACCAAGCTGTTGTCATGTTAGCGTCGGCTTCCGGCCAGATGACACCCCCTCAAGAGGGAAAGGCCAAATCAAGTGCTGGTTTTTGGATGAATCTGGCCGCGGGTCTCGTGATGCTCTACGCATTGTGGCGGTTTACGCGGCCTGAGCGTCGACACCCCTTTCAACGATGGCGGCGAGGGGAATATTGGGGGACTGGCCAGGGGGGATTCGGGGGCAACTTCGGCGGGTTCGGCGGAGGGATGGGAGGGCAGGGGCTGAGTTGACTACCCAAGGCTGAGTCCTGGTTTTGTTGTGTTAGCCTGAGTCGTCACGGAAATAGGACGTGGCTCTTTTTCAGACTGACGAAGCGGAATTCTTCCGAATGGGAACAGGCCGCTGCTCTTCCAGGTCGAGAAGGTCAGCCCAACCCATGATATCGGTGCGCGTGGAATCAATCCCATCACGGATTTTTGTAAAGTGGGCCCGTGTGTCTTCGGAATCCGGTCCGAGAGTGAGCCTCATTTCATTCCACTTTTCAAGG
>JACZVJ010000158.1 GCA_022572725.1 Nitrospinota bacterium
ATGGGGAAAAGTTGGATTATCAAAATCCAGTGCCAACCTTGTGAAGAAAATTGGCGCGCCCGGAGGGAGTCGAACCCCCAACCGTCGGATCCGAAGTCCGATGCTCTATCCATTGAGCTACGGGCGCCATTGCTTCTCTATTCAACCATCCCCAGCCAAATTGTCAACCTCCTTCGCGACACGGCTTAGCCTCCTTCCGGTGCGACATGCCTCCTTGGTCAGCGCCAGTTTTCTGGAATGCGAAAACAGGAAAGGCTTCCTTTTAGGGAGGTCCCAGAAAACTTTTCAGATCAATAGGACGTTGGGGGAGGGAGATCCACTTCAGGTTTAGTGGTGTCTGGGAGGATCTTGTCTAACCGTCGGTGGAATTCCCGTATCCGATCCTGTTCTCCCTGGGTAAATTTCACAATTTCTTCTTTGTGCAAGGTGACGAGTTGGTCGACAACTTGCCGCAGGTGAGGCACGGCATCAAAGACCCGTCCGGCTTCAAAGGCTTCCAAGGACTCAATAAAGAAGGGGGTGATCCCCTTGTATATTGACCCCGCTCGATCCCGAAACCGATAAACCAGGGTCTCGTAGGCGTCCACCGTCTCAAGAGGTGGCCGAAATCCTCCAGGAGGAGCCATCATGGATTTGGCAGGAACTTTGGATGCAAAGGCCGAAAGGGCCGCAATCAGTTCACCAAACATTTCCAGGACTTGACTGGGTTCCAGGTCTTTGGGTCGGCTCATGCTCGTACTCTACTGTAGTCTCGTTGGACACTGTCAAGGGTGGCGAGGGGTGGCCTTCCCCGTTCCTCCTCCGGTTTCCTGCGCGAGTTCCCGAAGACCTTTCACCACTTCCTCCATATCCGAGGGTAGAGGGGCGCTAAACTGAATTTCCTTTTGGCTCACGGGATGCACGAAGCCTAAGACCTTGGCATGCAGCATGACCCGGGGAATGGTCATCTCCCCTATGCTGGATGGTCTTTTCCCCCCATAGACCGGATCGCCTACAATCGGGCACCCAATCGCGGAGAGGTGAACTCGTAACTGATGGGTTCGCCCTGTTTTGGGAAAGAGGTTCACTCGAGCGGCCGTTTTCCCAAATGGTTCCACGACCTCATAGACGGTCGCTGACTCCTTGGGTCGTGCGGTGCGAGTCGAGAACTTCTTGCGTTCTTTGATATCTCGACCAATAGCCAGCTCGATGACTCCATGGCGACGTGTGGGTTTTCCCCAGACCACGGCTTCATACATGCGGGTAATACTGTGCCGCGTGAACTGTCCAGCCAATGCCGCGTGGGCCTGGTCATTTTTGGCCACCACCATGACCCCCGTTGTGTCTTTATCCAACCGGTGGACGAGGCCGGGCCGTTCCTTTCCTCCGATACTGGACAGCGACCCGGATCTCTCTTTCAAATGGTAGAGGAGGGCATTGACCAAGGTGCCGGACCAATGGCCCGGAGCCGGGTGGACCACCAACCCTGCCTGCTTGTTGAGGACCAGAATCGACTCATCTTCATAAAGAATGTCTAAGGAGATCGCTTCGGGTTTGATTTCAATCGGTTCCGGGCGGGGAACAGTGAGCACAATGCGATCACCCGGCTTGATTTTGTGGCTGGGCCTAACGGCTCGGCCCCCAACGGTGATATGACCACCAAGAATAAGCCGCTGAAGAACCGTTCGGGAAAGGTAGGGCTCTCGATTGACGAGGAAATGGTCGAGTCGCTTAGGAGATTCTCCCTGTGTGACGATCAGCTCGGTCCGTGTCTGAACCTGGGGCATGAAGGTGGGGGAAGAGAAGGGTTAGGAATGGAGGCGTGGCTGGCGGAGCCGGTCGGCGATTTTCTCCCGAAGTCTGGATTTTTCCAAACTGACTTTCGCCTCCTCGACTTCTGAGGGGAGCCCGCCCCGTTCAAACCGCTCTTCGGCTTTGGCTACGGCCGCATGCGCACGTTCTACGTCAATGTCCTCGGCTTTTTCAGCAATTTCAGCGAGGATGATCACTTTCTTCGGGCTCACTTCCGCAAACCCCCAGAGGACCGACATGTACTCGGTGCGCTCGCCGATTCGATACTGGAGTTCCCCGATCCGGAGGGTCGAAAGGAAATAGCAATGGCCCGGGAGAACGCCAAAATCCCCTTCACTGCCCGGCGCGGTGATCTGGTCGACCTGTTGGCTTAAGAGTAATTTGTCCGGGGTCACCACCTCGAGAAGCAATGTCCCGGTCTGCGCTGATTCAGCTCCCTGCGCCATCAGCGTTTGTACCCCAGCTTCTCAGCCTTTTCGATGACTTCTTCAATGACTCCCACCATATAAAAAGCCTGTTCGGGCAAATCGTCGTGCTTCCCCTCGACAATTTCTTTGAAGCTTCGCACCGTCTCCTTCAGCTTGACATATTTGCCCGGCGTCCCGGTAAAGGCTTCGGCAACATGGAAGGGTTGGGACAGGAACCGTTGCAACTTCCTGGCGCGGGAGACAATTTGCTTGTCATCTTCCGACAATTCATCCATTCCCAAAATGGCGATGATGTCCTGGAGATCTTTATACCGTTGGAGGGTGCCTTGCACCGCCTGCACGACGTTGTAATGTTCCTCACCCAGGATGTGGGGATCCAGAATTCTCGAGGTGGAGTCCAAGGGATCAACGGCTGGATAGATGCCCAACTCGGCCAATTGTCGAGACAACACAGTGGTCGCGTCCAGGTGAGCGAAGGTGGTGGCCGGCGCAGGGTCGGTCAGGTCATCGGCGGGTACGTAAACCGCCTGGACCGATGTAATGGATCCTTTTTTGGTCGAGGTTATACGCTCCTGCAGCACCCCCATTTCAGTTCCCAACGTCGGTTGGTACCCGACCGCGGAGGGCATTCTTCCCAACAGTGCGGACACTTCGGAGCCAGCCTGGGTAAATCGGAAAATGTTATCGATGAAAAGCAACACATCCTGATTCTCCTCATCCCGAAAATACTCCGCAATGGCCAGACCCGTCAGCCCTACTCGAAGCCGCGCTCCCGGAGGTTCATTCATCTGGCCGTACACCAACGCCGCTTTCGATTTGGTAAAGTCCTTGGGATCAATCACCTTGGATTCTTGCATTTCATGCCATAGGTCATTGCCCTCCCGTGTCCGCTCGCCCACACCGGCGAAAACAGAAAAGCCGCCGTGATGCAACGCGATATTGTTAATCAACTCCATGATAATCACGGTCTTCCCCACCCCAGCCCCCCCGAAAAGGCCCACTTTCCCCCCTTTTGAATAGGGTTCCAGGAGGTCAATCACTTTAATTCCGGTTTCCAGGACTTCGGTTCTGGTTTCTTGTTCCTCCAAGGAAGGGGCAGGCCGATGAATGGGATATTTCTTCGTAGCCAAGAGCGGACCAAATCCATCGACTGGTTGGCCCAAGACATTGACCACCCGGCCAAGGGTTTCCCTTCCGACGGGCACGGTAATCGGGGCATTGGTGTCTTTCACCTCCATGCCTCGGACCAAGCCATCCGTCGACGACATCGCCACGGCCCGCACCCGGTTTTCGCCTATATGCTGGGCCACCTCAACGGTGACATCGATGGCGCCCTGGCCAGTCTGAGCGTTCGGCGCCTGCTGGACTGTCAGGGCATTGAAAATATGGGGGAGGTGACCTGGGGGAAATTCAACGTCTATCACAGGTCCAATCACCTGAATAACTTTTCCTGTTTCAGTAGCCACCGTCCACGTCCTTTCTTTTAAATCATCCGAGAGTCGAATTCTTGAGTTGGCACCCCAAAGACCATTTCTGATCGGGGATCACGCCGCATGATGATGGACCAGATCCCCTCACGAATCATCACCCTCTGTCTTCGCCCGCCTTTTGCACGAGGGCTTATTTAAGAGCCTCTGCCCCTCCGACAATATCCATGAGTTCTTTTGTAATCGTTGCTTGGCGGGTTTTGTTGTAAAACAACGTGACCCGTTTTATCAGCTCTCCCGCGTTTCTGGTGGCTCCATCCATCGCGGTCATGCGCGCAGCTTGTTCTGCGGCGGCGGATTCCAACAACACGCGAAACGTCTGCACCTTGAAGTGTTTCGGAAGAAGTACATTCAGCAATTCGTCTTCGCCGGGCTCATAGAGATAGGTTCCCATTGGGGCCTGAGGTTCCCCACTTCTCCCCCCTCCCTGGCCTTCCAGGGACTCAATAGGGAGCAGCTTTTCCACGATCACTTGCTGCTGCATGACGGACTTGAACTCGTTGTACACCACGTAGAGTTGATCGAACGCGCCGGCGTGATAGCTCTCCACGATGTCTTGACCTATGTCCTCGGCATGTTCGTAGCTCAGGCGATCAAAAATGCCTGGCCACTCTTGACGAATGCCCCACCGGCGGCGGCGAAAAAAGTCTATCCCCTTTCTTCCCGCCACACTCACCGTGACTTGCTCTCCTTGGGCGCCATGTTCGCCAAGGAACTCCGCCGCTCTTCGCAGGATAGTGGCATTGAACCCACCGCAAAGTCCCCGATCACTCGTGACCACAAGCAGTTCGGTCTTCTTACCGGCATGCCGGTGCAGCAAAGGATGGGAGGCCCGATTCGCTCGTAGGCTTAAGTGTCCGATTACCTCCCGAAGCTTATAGGCATAGGGCCGTGCGGACAGAATACGGTCTTGCGCCCGTTTGAGTTTGGCAGCAGCGACCATCTTCATGGCCTTGGTGATCTTCTGTGTATTTTTAAAGGAGACGATTTTTCGCCGAAGGCTTTGAAGGCTGGGCATAAAGAGGCTTGCGTGTTAGGAGGCTGTCCGAGATTAGATTGATCTACTACGGTTGCGCCGGATTTGGCCAGATTCTCCGATCCTTTTCGTTCAATAGGCCCCACTATTCGCCTCAAACGAACGAAAAATCTGACTCAAACCGA
>JACZVJ010000159.1 GCA_022572725.1 Nitrospinota bacterium
AAAGGATTTTCCTTATCTGGTGCAACCCGTTCAACATCCTGAGGACCTGTCGTGTAGAAAAGCGAGGCTCTTCGCGTAATCGTGTGGGTGATGTTTGGGTATTCCCGTTCATCCCCCTTTTCCAAAGTGGGGGACCAAAACGATAAAATCTCACCAATGCATTGTCCAGAACGAATGTTAGACAATTCGCCAGCCAACTCTACCCACTCAATTCCACGAAGACCCGGTTTTCTGAAGGTTAATATTAAATCAACCCGACTCTCAAAAGATAAGCAAAGTTTTATGAGGACTCAACCCTTTTCGCTTTTGACCTGATTTCTCTACCCCCAGTGCAGCGAACCTGTCAAGGCTTCGGTTCTTGCCTTGCGAGCCCAAAAGAGCGTTTGTTAGAATCGGTTTCCTTTTGACTGAGATTGACCGTAAGGGTAGTCCCCTTTAGGACCGAGCTATGTCCGAAAAAACCACCCCAGACGAGGATGCGCTCCCTCAATTACTGGGAGACTTTCGCCCGGTGGATGTTTGGCAAAGCCATATGAACAAGGTGTTTTATGGGCTGAAAGGCCATCGTCTTCGGGAATATTACCAAACCTTTGCGGCGGCGGATTTTCGGCTTGGCTATGCGTTAGCTGCTGATTATGTGAATTGTGTGCGGACAAGGGAGAAGAGGCGGGAGACTCCATCCACTTCCGTCCTGACGATTATGGAATGGGGGTGCGGGAACGGCAATTTAGCCGCCTGTTTCCTCGATCGGGTGATGGAGTTGGATAAAGACCGAACCATTTATCCTCGGATAAAGTATTACCTTATTGACTCCGTTGAAACGGTTCTCGAAGGTGCGAAAACCAATGCTGACTTGGCCAAGCACCAGGATCGAGTGACGGTCATGCAAGCGGACGTCCAAGACCTCGGGACCTTCGGGGAAGGAACAGTCGATCGAATCTTCTGTAACGACCTCTGGAACGAATTGCCCACCAAGTTGCTGCTCCGGAAATCCGGCGACCTCATGGAAGAACATCTTCGTCCCAACTTGAAGGAGACCCGATTGGCGGATTTTCCTGATTGGGTAGGGTTCATTCAGGCCTTTGATCAAGGCGATCTTGAAGTCCTGAACGCCCTCCCCGATTTTTTAGAGGATATCGTATGGGAGCGGGAGTATCACGGGGCGGAGGCTAAAGAGATGCCCTTTCGCCGAATAATCATGGAGTGTATGAAAGACATCGATGAGGAAGTTTTGGTTCCAGTGAATATCGGTGCCGCCTCCACCCTGAAGGAGGCTAAACGGTTACTGGCTGCTGACGGGGTAGGGTTCAGCAGCTTTGATGCCGGGACGGTTGACCGGATGGTCCTCAATGATCCCGAAAAACCATGCTATGGACTTCACGGTGGGCAATTTAGTTTTATGGTGAACTTTGCCCTGTTGAAGGAGGTCTCGAGTTTTGTGGGTGGTCAGCCGGTCACCATGGAACTGCAAAAAGAATTTGTCGGGCGTAGCCTGGGAACGAATGTCATAAGCCTGATGGATTTGCTGGCTTCCCATCCGAATCAGCCAAAGGGGGATCAGTGGGAAATGGATCTCCTGATTCTCAAAACCCTGGACGCACTCAACAAAACCTTTAAGAGTGCGTATCAGCGTAAGATCGAGTTTCCCATTCACCCTGAAACGCCATCCGATAAGCGGAGCGAGTTGGAGGCTCTCCTTTGCTCCATCAAGCTGGACGGCGTGCCTGACACCGTGGCCTATCTCTCCGAAGACGATGTGTTGAGTGCCAGGGCGGAGCTGGAAGAATTAGGGTATGACCGTTATGGAATTCAAGCGGCGTTTGCGGCACCGGCGCAGTCGGTGGATTACTATCACTTTTCGTTTACCCCCTAAAGGCAATTAGGTAGGTATGTTCCAACACAACTGTTTAGAAAATGGGCCCCATTTCCATGTTGAGAAAAACCGGCGGCGATGAGGGGCAGGAGGGCCCTTGCGCCCCTGTGGTTGAGGCCTTTGAAAAATAAATCCTGTCAAGTGAAATTACTGTAGATTTCTGCGAATTCTCTTAGTATACTGCCTCCGATTTCCGTTTTCCGAGGGATGAATGCCTAGTTCGGTTAGGGGAAGAGGTCCTGTATGATTGGGTCGTTCGGCTGGATGGAGTTAATCCTCATTCTCATCATTGTGCTGATCATTTTTGGTGCGGGGAAAATTCCCCAACTTGGTGAAGGATTGGGAAAGGCGATCAAAGGGTTTAAGCAATCGCTGCACGAAGCGGATGCCATGGATATCACCCCTCCTCCGGAGCAAGGTGCCGGGCAAACAACTCCGCCCCAACCGGAGCAGATTCATGAACCAACAATGACGCAAGCCACTCCGCAACCCGAGTCGGGTCAACCTGTGCAGCAACCCACCCAACAGCCGGAGGAAACCAGGCAGGGATAACGGAAAAGGGCATGGCGGTGAGGAATAAGGCGGGAGGAGAAGTGATGTGTGAAAGAACTTTTCTCTCCTTCACGCCTCACGCTGTACGGCTAAGGGGTATCCAGCATGTTCGGCCTTGGCGGAATGGAGATTCTGATTATTTTGCTCATTGCCTTTTTGCTGTTTGGCCCGAAGGAGCTTCCGAATATTGGACGGCAGATTGGAAAGGCGGTGAAGGGGTTTAAGGAAACGGCGGATGATTTGCGCCAGTCGGTGGAGCCCGAAATCAATATGATCCAACAAGAAGTGAAGATGGTCGAGCAAGATTTGACCTCCTCCATGAAGGAAGCGGAGGAAACCATCAAGGGTGCGGCAGACGGAACGTCGAATATAAAAGATACAACCAAACCGGTTTAATAAAAATTAACAGAGTGGTGTAAAAATATTCTGGCTTCTATAAATCACAAGCAAGTCTGAATCCGCAAAGGGGGGTGAGGGGTCATTTTTGGAGTGAAGGAAATTTCATCGGTCTTTTTATTATCTGTTGGTTTTTTGACACACCTCTCCTACCCTCCTATTGACCTGTCATAAAGAAAACCCTTAAAATTCAAAACCTTTTCCTAATATTTACTCTTGGCACGAAATTAGCTTAAATATGCGTATTACTATTTCTGTAGGGGCCTCTATCTAGGTTGTTTAATCAGAAAGCCGCGTTGGTACATAATCATCAACAAAGGAGGTTAAGGAAAAGGACAGACAGCGGTCAGGTCCACACTGAAGAATTTGAACATCCGACGCCAAATACGCCGGCACACTTAAGGAAAACAAAGTAGCAAAAAAGCAGTAAGGTGCGTACGAGTAAAAAACAAATAGTGGGGGTGGCAGAGCGAAGCAGAGGGAAACCCCCCTCTGGTAGCCGCCCATGAGGGGACCTAACACACAGGAGGAGTGGAAATGATGAAAAGGCGTAATCGACTGTCAAAATGGGTGGCTCTTGCGGTCACGGGCTTGGGAGGAGTCAGCCTGGTGGCCATGGTTGTGGCGATGATGGCGGTGACCGGGGTAAGCCTGGTGACGCCTGATACCGCCTTTGCAAAGTTCGACGTGAGCAAACTGACGGTTGGGGGAGACATTCGGGTCCGGGGCGAAATCAGAACGCAGAGTCAATTTAATAGCCCAGGGGCATCGGGACGAAATGAGTCCTTTGCAATTCAGAAGATGCGCTTGCGGGTCAATTATGATACCACCCCAGACGTGAATTTTTTCGTCGAGCTTCAGGATTCCCGTGTGTGGGGTGGTGTGGACGTTTCTAACAATGGCTCCGCCGCTGTAGGCGGCAACTCCAATTTCACTTCCTCCAATCCTGGGGATATCCATGGAGATTCCTTCGGACTGAGGCAAGGGTACATTGGGATTAAGAACGTCGGGGTGAAGGGCCTCGGCCTGAAAGTTGGACGACAGAAACTGGTGTTTGGGGATCAGCGGATCCTCGGGCATTTTGACTGGGCCAATGTCGGGTGGTCGTTTGATGGCGTCCGGGCCGACTATGCCTCGAAATTGGGGTCCCACACCGTTGGCTGGTTCCGCACCATAGAGACTGAAAATTTCATTGAAGCCAGTCTTGTCCCAGTTGGGGGCAACCAGGCGGGAAATGGGGGTGGAGCCGCTGACTCGGATTTTCTCCTCTGGTATAACACCTTGAAGATCGTTCCCAGCATGACCATCGAGCCGTATTTTATTTACATTTTGGATAACCGAACAAAACCGGGTGTTGGGACTCCCGGTACTACGGTCGCCACTGGGCGGGTGGCTCCAGATCAGAAGCGGCTCATGTTTGGTGGTCGAGTGGCTGGCAAGGCGATGAAGAAAATGATCGACTATACCGGTGAGGTTATTTGGCAGACCGGCACACAGAAAGGTGCTGGGGGCGGAGGGGACAAGGAAACCATTAATGCCTGGGCGGCCGCCGCGAAAGTTGGGGTGACACTCCCGGTTCCCATGAGTCCGCGCATTGGCGGGGAGTTTAACTACGCTTCCGGCAGTGGCGCTGGGGAGACACGTCACACTTTTGAGAACTTCTGGCCGACGAACCACTTGCACATGGGGTATATGGACCAAATAGGATGGAAGAACATGGTCGCCTATTCGCCGCAACTCAAAATCAAACCGACCAAGGCCAGCTGGGTCAAGGTGAATTATTGGATCTTCCGTCTGGCCCAGGTTGAGGACAATATCTATAATGCTGGCCAGGGGGCATCGTTTGGAGGAACGTCGATTGGGAACCAGGCGGCCTCGGTCGGCCAAGAACTGGATATAATCGCTAACCATAAATTCAAACAGGGAAAGGTTGGGCTCCAGGTTGGGTACGGCCATT
>JACZVJ010000160.1 GCA_022572725.1 Nitrospinota bacterium
CAGGCATTCACGTCAGAAAACACTGACGGTCTATTGAGTCAGGCGGCGCGGGAATATGTCAATCATCCCCGGGGCGTCCGGATTGAGGATGAGGATCTGGTGGTATCCAGTATCTATGACTGGTTCGCTGCGGATTTCGGCGGGAATGATCCCGCAGTCATCGCACATCTGAAGCGTTATGCCGAGCCTCGTCTTCGGGGGCAACTGGATCGGCTGAGCCACATTTCAAGTCATGGGTATGATTGGGCATTGAACGAGGCACGGTAGCGTAGCACTTCACCATAAGCTACTCAGGACCCACCTGCCTCCTGCGGCCAACGCGAGAAATCTCACCCAACCCCAATTGAACCAAGCCTGTGTAGATGAAAGAACTATTCTTCCCAAGGGTCTCACGCGACCCAAGCCATGTTCAGAGGAAGAGTTACGAGAAGGTGAACTCTTTAGCTCTCACGCATGCTCCTCTGGTGTAACTAAGGGCTTTATTCCGAAGGCAACGCATGACCATTCCATGGCTCCGCCTTTCCGCTCGCGTCGCACATTTCTTGGGGGTGACGCTGCCTGAAGGGACCGACTTTGAGGTTGGGGTTGAGGCGTGGGGTCGTGGTGACTACGACAGGGCTCTACAAGAATTTCGGCCATTAGCGGAACAAGGCCATGCACAAGCCCAAATGAATCTAGGGATCATGTACGACACAAGGGCCATGGAACCCCGCAAGATTATCAGGAAGCGGTTCGCTGGTATCACCTCGCCGCTTTTCCAAAATGGGATTTCCAGTTTTTGACCCTAGGGCCACCACGTCGTTCTTTGGTATTGTTGGAAAAGAATGAAAACGCTGTATCTCGTGAGGCACGCGAAGTCTTCTTGGAAGGACGCACGCCTCCAGGACCACGAGCGCCCATTAAACAAGCGGGGCGAGCAGGATGCGCCGCGGATGGGCAAGCGTTTGGGACGACGGCGGCCCAAGCCGGAGGTTATCCTCTCAAGCCCGGCTGTGCGGGCCAAGAGCACGGCCAAGATCCTTGCGGCCGAGATCGGGTATCCCAAGTCAGGCATTCTCGTCGATGACCTCATGTATGCCGCGGCGCCAGAGGACTTGGTGTCAGTCATCCGCGGTCTGGACAACGCCGTGGATTGCGTGATGCTTGTTGGCCACAATCCTGCTTTAACCCAACTCGTCAATTCTCTCGCTCACTGTGACATCGCCAACGTGCCGACTTGTGGCCTGGCTGTTCTGGAATTCCGCATACATTCATGGCAGGACATTGATCGCGTCAGGGCGGAGCTATTGGATTTTGACTATCCTAAGAAAGACCCAGCGTGACTGTAGGGTGTGTTTCCTACAACATGTCCACCACACTTTGGACGGCCCTGGTCAAGGCGAGGGACCAGAGTACGACCTCACGCACATGACTTAAAGGAATTTTGTATGCAGTGTCCGTGTCAAAGTGGAGCCAAGTTGAGTCAATGCTGTGAGCCCATCATTCGCGGGAGGAAACACGCGGAGACAGCGGAGCAGCTCATGCGGGCCCGGTATACGGCCTTTACCCAAATTGAAATGGACTTTATTGAGCAGACTCACGATCCCCAGACCAGCCGTGACGTCGATATGAAGGGGAATCGCGAATGGGCTCAGACGACCACCTGGGAGGGGTTGGAGATCATTGAGACGAAACAGGGTGGTGTGAATGATGAGTTTGGCACCGTCGAATTCAAGGCGACGTATGCGACAGAAGATGGGCTACAGTATCATCATGAGCTGAGTCAGTTTCATAAACGGGACGGTGTGTGGTTTTACTCCGACAGCACCCATCTGAAGGGACATACGGTGGTTCGTGGGCAACCCAAGGTTGGGCGCAATGATCCTTGCCCCTGTGGGAGTGGAAAGAAGTATAAAAAATGCTGTGGGGCAGGCTAAGGTGACGGCTTGTCTGGAAAATTCAAGGTCTTGTTGGAGAAATCAATGACCTTGGGTCAATTGGCCGAGGCCCAACGGCTGGCCAGGGAGTGGAAGGCGAAGGGGAAGTGACCTCCTAAGGAAAATTCCCCCCTTCAAAAACGTAGGGAAAAGCGTAGTGGGATGCACGGAGAAATCGGGATATTTGGAGATAACTAGGGAAAGGCCAAAAATGCATGATCCACAGTGTTTATAATGGCTTTCGAAGAATTTCAGTACGGTAGGGGAGGGAGGGTTAAAGGCTTCCCAAGCCGTTGGCCGGGGGTTCGACTCCCGTCACCCGCCAATGTTGTCAATGACTTACGGCTGTAGCGGAAGGGACAGAATCAGCAGGTGTTGCATACGTGTTAATTTCGGAGACAGCGCTTATCAGATCGGCTTCAGACACGTTGTTGTAACGGCGGTGCATTCGCTTTGATTTGTGTCCGACGATTCGCATTGCAGTCACGGTGTCAACCCCAGATCTCCGGAGGTTGGTGATGGCGCAGTGACCTAGATCCTGAAAACGGAAGCTCTCAATGTGGGCTTTTCCTACTGCGGTAGGGAAGGCCCTTTTTATTTCCTAAACGCGAAATTTTAGGAACAACGAGTGTGTTTTTTCCCACAGTGCCATGTTTTAAGTGCTCACTATTTGCCACAACATGGGTACGGAAAACGCTGAGGTACTGGGTCAAGACTGTTGAGCGAACAATGTCGAGTGACATTATGCCGAAAAACCAGAGTCGTAAAATCTTCAATATTTTCAGGCTGTTCCGCGAGCATTGACATGCACTCGGCTACTGTTTCTTGTATGAACCGGTTTCTTGCCTGATCAAGTTCACACAGATTTCAACCTTGCTTCCCCTTCAATTTCCTGTCTCGGCATTGAGATTGCACAACAGGATACTCGTGCACCAATACCCATCGGGGAGGCCCCTTATGCTAGTCACAGCCAAACGGGAAAACGCATGACCAACACGCGGCTCAGCATTTTTATTCTCATCGGGTTTCTCCTTGGCCTAGCCGCACCTGCCTGGGCTGGCTATCAGGAGGGCATTGATGCCTACAAGCGTGGCGACTATGACACTGCCATGACAGAATGGCGGCCATTGGCGGAACAGGGCGATGCGGAAACTCAATGGTTCCTGGGGAGCATGTACTACCAGGGGAAGGGCGTGCCGCAGGACGATCAGGAAGCGGTTCGATGGTATCGGCAGGCGGCGGACCAGGGGGATGCATATGCCCAGAACACCCTGGGGTATATGTACCATGATGGCAAGGGCGTTCAGAAAGATTCTATTCAGGCGTATATGTGGTGGGTCTTGTCTGCGGAGCAAGGATTTAGGCTGGCCAAAGAATCACTAGAAACGGTGGAGAAGAAAATGACCCCTGCTCAACTTGCCGTAGCCCAACGCCTAGCCAGAGAGCGGAAGGCGAAGGGGAAGTGAGTGAGGTATAACGTGAAGCTGTCCTGGCCGACCAGCAAAAAAAATTAAACAGGAGGCAAGATGTTAATCTGGACTGACAACAAGACGGGTCAAGGATTCGAGGTAAAAATTCAGGAGGATGAGCTGTTTTATAGAAAGCAAGGTGAAGGTAATGACAAATGGGGGAAAGGTCATCCTCCAGGCTGGCCTGATTCAATGGACCATTAGATCAAAGGTAGGAGATCAAAGGTAGGTTCAGTGAAATTAGGGCACTACCCATGGGTTATCAGGGTTGTTAATTCAGGAAGGGTTAGCCGTAGTGTATGACGGGGGAACGAAGGGGAAGGAGTGGTGTGAATAAGGGAAAATCCGAAAGCCGAAGCTCTCCGGTCCCTTCACATGGACCCGGAGCGCCCAGATCATTTGGGAATTGTGCTTGGGGGGCCTGAATTTATGACACGGAAGGTGGAAAGCCCGACGAATTCATTCGACCCGGAACCGCGACAGGCACAAAACTTCACTGGGATCATCGGCTTTGGACACTTGGACCATCCACTCTCCCAGGTGCAAGCTCCGGTCGAACTGTTTTGAGCTCCAAGTCCGGTAGCCGGGTGACTGGCCGATCCTCAGATCAACCTTCGCCATAGGCTCCCAGCCTCCCTGGTCCCTCTTCATCAGCCAGATGTGGCGGAGGGTTCCCGCGGTGCTGGATTGAACTCTGTTCCAGAAGAACACCCTTTGGCTGGTTGTGGAATTCACGACTGGAAGGGCTACCTGAGATTTCTTGCCTTTCTCGCAGGAGATCGAGGGGTTAACAGAACCCACCGGCTCACGACCTTGAATATCCTCGGCCATCGCCACGCCAACGACGGTCATTTTTCCAGTATCGGAACCAACGGCAGTTACATCGGAAGTGGAGTCCCCGGCAATTTCGGCTGTCGCCGGTTGAGGAGAAAGGGTAAGGCCTCCAGCAAGGGCAATCGCAATGACATAGATCCACATGGTCTTGACCTCTTTTTGGGATATGGTTGGTTCTTTGGATAATGTAGTGAAAGGGGATTGCCGCTGTCGTGGTTGTTATGTTGGCATATTTCCCTTTCCGGGTATCGGCAGGATACCAAAGAACCTTGCAGGATCGAAATATCCGGGTCGTTTCTTGGCTCTACACAATGGTCTGGCCATCTCCTGGCTCATGGGCTGAATTCCCCCCCCTTGCACTCTTTCCCCGTTCCGGTATCCTATTCCCCTCTATGGCCGAGAAACTTGACCCCAACGAGATTGTCACCCTCGAAGAACTGGCTATTTCCTCGATGTGGGGAAATGCCACGATGGTTGAGATTCCTGAAAGAATGAACTGCTGCCTGTAAGGGCAGGGAGAAGGTAGTAAAGTGTTCCAAGAAG
>JACZVJ010000064.1 GCA_022572725.1 Nitrospinota bacterium
CCGGATTTGGCCAGATTCTCCGATCCTTTTCGTTCAATAGGCCCCACTATTCGCCTCAAACGATCGAAAAATCTGACTCAAGCCGACACAACCTCGTGACGATCACTAATCTCGGACAGCCTCCTAGGCCATGCCATTAAATAAAGGTGCCGGATGCAGTCTACACCCCCTTTTGGAATCCTCGCAATGGTGGCGTGAATCCCGTTTCTTGAGGAGAAGGGTGTCTCTTCGTTATAATCCCCTTCGCCTCGCGGCCGGCTTATCCCTCGTCGGCCGCTATTATTTTGGGTGACGTTTCCACCGTTCGTATTTTCTTGGAGCTTTTCGGTTTTGCCAAATCCTAACTTCCAAGGGTTCCTTACTGTTTTATGATTGATAGCGACGATTTTGTTCAGGCTTTACAAGATATTGGTTTTGATTTTTTCACGGGTGTCCCTGACACCATTTTGGGGGGAATCATAGCCGTTTTGGGTGAGAGGAATCTCTATACGCCGGCGGTGCGAGAAGATGAAGCGGTGGCTATGGCTGCAGGTGCGTATTTAGGCGGCAAGATTCCGGCAGTCCTCATGCAGAATTCCGGGCTTGGGAATGCCATGAATGTACTCATGTCGCTCCACCTCATCTATCAGATCCCCTGTCTCCTCGTGATTTCTTGGCGGGGATTTGAAGGCAAGGATGCACCGGAGCACCTTGTCATGGGACAAACCATGACGCAGTTGTTGGAGACAATTCAGATTCCTTGCCGTACACTGTCAACGGAATCAGTTGTGGATGACCTCAAATGGACAGCTCAAACCGTTATGAGTCAGCGGGTGCCGGTGGCCCTCTTGCTTAAAAAAGGAGTCGTGAAGACCGTTCAACCCTAATTACTCGAAGGATCACATTTTTCCATGCGACCAGAAGAAGGTGTCATGCAAAGTCGTGCTCAGGCCATGGGCGCGTTGTTGGAGTTGCTCACGGATCAACCAGTGATTGTGTGCAACGGCTTTCCCTCTCGGGAGGCCTACAAAATACATGACCGGGTGACCAATTTCTACATGATCGGTTCGATGGGGGTGACTGCGTCAATTGGATTGGGAGTCGCCCTGACGAAGCCAGATAAAAAAGTGGTGATATTCGACGGCGATGGCAACGTCCTGATGGGAATGGGTACCCTTGCGACTGTTGGGGCGTTGAAGCCGAAAAATTTTATTCATGTGGTTTTTGACAATGAAGTGTATGGGAGTACGGGAAACCAGCCAACCTACTCCCGATGGGTCAGATTGGATCAAGTCGCTAAATCTTCGGGTTATGTGAATGTTGAACGGGTGTGGGAACGAGAAGATATTATCTATGAATTTAAGGATATGCTGACCAAGGATGGTCCTAGCTTCCTCCTGATAAAAATTAATGAACAAATCGAGGATGCTGATCGGATCCCACTTGAACCACAAGAGATGACCAGACGGTTTAAGGCAGCTCTTGAATGAATCCAAGGAACCAGTTGAGCTAGGACCAGGGCTTTTCTTTTAGGAACCCCCCCCAACTCGCCCTCCATTATGGTGTTGTTAAATCCGGGACCGGTGAATGTTTCCGAACGAGTCCGGAAGGCTCTTCTCCAACCGGATATGTGCCATCGGGAGCCGGAATGTGCTGAGCTCATTGGGAATATTCGAAGAAAGTTGCTCCAGGCTTTTGTGCCGGGGCATGAATCTGAATATACGGCGATTCTTCTGACCGGCTCAGGCACTGCGGCGGTAGAGGCCTCCGTGGTATCGTGCTTACCACTCGGTAAGCGGATGATCGTGATTAATAACGGGGTCTATGGACAACGATTATCCTACATGGCCGGAGCCCAGCGGTTGGGGGCGCCCGAGCTGAAGTATGAATGGGATACACGCCCAGACCCGGAGAAGGTCCACCTTGCGCTGAAACAGCATCCTGAAGTTCAGGCGGTGGCGATGGTCCATCACGAAACGACCGTGGGACTTATAAACCCTGTTCATGAGATTGCGGAAATTGTTGACAGTATGGGGAGGGTCTTTGTGGTTGATTCGGTCAGTGGTCTGGGTGGTGAACCTCTCGATATTGCTGGTCCGCATGTCTATATGGTCGCTGGTACGTCTGGAAAGTGCATTCAAGCATTTCCCGGTGTGTCTTTTGTGTTGGTTCGAAAAGGATTCATGGATCGGGTGCTGACATATCCCAAACGTTCCTGGTATTTAAGCCTGGCCAATTACTATGAAGAACAGGAACGGGGAAGCGTGCCCTTTACTCCAGCGGTTCAACTGTATCACGCGTTTCACGAGGCCTTGGGAGAGTTGTTGGAGGAAGGGGTTGAGAATCGGGTTCAGCGTTATGGCCGGGCGGCCTCTGCCATCCGTCAGCGGATGGAGGCTTTGGGCATCCGGGCCATGTTACCCAAAGAGTTCCAATCCCATTCCTTGACTGCGTTTTATTTACCCGAGGACCTCTCATACCACAAGCTGCATGATGGGTTGAAGGACCGCGGGTTTATCATCTATGCCGGCCAAGGCCACCTGGAGTCCAAAATCTTTCGTGTCGCCAATATGGGGGCGTTGATGGAAGAGGACTTCAACGGGTTTCTGTCGGCCTTTCAAGAGGTGCGTGAACAAGAAACGGGCAGGGTATGAAAGCGGTGATTCTCGCGGCTGGCGAGGGAAAACGTCTTTATCCAGTCACACAACACAGGCCAAAATGCCTCCTCGAATTGGGTGGGCGAACCTTACTGGCCCGATACCTTGACGCCCTCTGCTCTTTAGGGATCAAGCAGGCTGTGATTGTGGTGGGGTACAAACAGGAGATGATCCGCCTGGCGGTTGAGTCCTATCCAGGAGCGGTGGATATCCGGTTTGTGGCCAACGAGAATTTTCAGCGAGGAAGTATTGGCTCCCTTTGGGCTGCTCGACATGAGTTGGATGATGATGTCGTGATCATGGATGCGGACGTGTTATTTCATTCAGCGATACTCCATCGCTTGGTGGCTTCACCTCATCCTAATGCCCTGTTGGTTGATGAGGCGGTGGTGCAGGAGCAGAGCGAGGAATGCATGGCGGTGATTCGAGGGGACCGGGTCGTTGCCCTGACCAAGCGCGTGCCAAGGGACTATGATTGGCTTGGGGAGAGTGTTGGGTTCCTCAAGCTCAGTAAGGGGGAGGTGCCGAACCTGGTTCATTCAGTTGAACAATGTGTCCACAAAGGTTTGCACGATATGGAGTATGAGGATTCCTTGCAGGATTTTTTTGGCAAAACCCCTGTGGGATATGAGAAAATCAGTGGGCTTCCATGGATCGAAATCGATTTCCCGGAAGACCTGAGTCGCGCTCAGCGAGAGATCCTTCCCCAATTGGAATAACGTGAGAGGGATCACCGGCTTTCTGGTGTATTCCGGAAAATAGGCTCAGATTGGACCCTATGGACCGCACGATCAATAAACCGGAAGTCGGGACCATTGATACGGCCATTCTGTTGGCCTCTTCAGGGGTTTTCAATTTAGGCGGGGGCGCGGCCCCTTCTGGCGTGGGACCCCTGACCCGCGTTGGGGGGTTAACGCTTTTTCAGCGTACTGTTTTTACCCTCCAGCGCGGAGGCATTTCGCAAATCCTTGCCCTGGTGGGGGAAGAGGAGCGGGCCCTTCGCTCATTAATACGTCCCGATGATCGTGTGCAGGCTGCGGTGCGATGGTTGCCTGTTCGAGAATTCCCTCCCGCCGACCCGCAAACCTGGGAGGCACTAGGAAATGAAATAAAGGGCTCCTGCCTGATCCTGGGGTGTTACCTGGTCTTTTCTCCTTCGTTAGTGGAGTTGCTTCGAGAAGAAGGGCGGGATGGCCGGGTGGTGATTGCAGTGGGGAGTCCTGGAGATGGTGGCTGGTCAGACAATCCAGGTGTCGTCACCCGTGTGGATCCAAATCGGAGTGACCGCATCCAAACAGTCGTCTTTTATGATCCACGGGAACCGACCTCCGAGCCTGCTTCTCCCTTTGCTCCTGCAATGGACCTTGTAATTTTGCCATCACGATTGCTGGGAATTTCCGGTGCCTTGAAAACCCCAGAGACCGGGCCAATTCGGTTAGCTCTTGAACAGGCTGCCGCCGAGGGTGTGATCCAAACCGTCACAGCGTCTCCCAATGAATATCTGGATACCAGAAGGCCGCATGGTCCTCGTCTGGCTGAACGTTTGTTGCTTCGCTCTCTTCAGACTGTCCAAGGCGGACTCGACGGGATAGTTGATCGGTATGTGAATCGCAGACTGTCTGGGTTTTTCACCAGACTGTTCATTAAACTTGGGCTTTCACCAAATGCCGTCACGATTCTGTCCATGCTTATTGGGTTAGTAGGGGCTGGCTTTTTTGCCTTGGGATCTTATCAGCTTGGCATTATTGGTGCCTTGTTGTTCCAATTGTCGGTTATCATCGACTGCTGTGATGGTGAAATCGCCCGGCTCACCTTTTCTGAATCCAGGTTTGGCCAGGAATTGGATATACTAGCCGACAATGTGGTGCATATGGCCATTTTTAGCGGAATTGCCTGGGGGGCCTTTGTTGAAGAGACTGGGTCACACACCTACGAACCCCTGCTCCTTGGAGCGATAGCCGTTGTCGCCAATGGCTTCTGCCTGTGGCTGATCAATCAGGTAAGGCATTTGAAAGCCCGACCCGTGCGATGGCGTCAGTTGCCTGGTTGGCAACGCACCAGATTGGAGTTCATTTTAAGTCATGTCGCGAATCGTGATTTTTCCGTGATTGTGTTGTTGTTTGCCTGTTTTGGAATGCTGCCGTGGTTTCTGTGGTTGGGTGCCGTAGGCTCTTGTTTGTTTGTCTTAACCCTGGCCTGGACCCTCCGCCAAGTCTTCCTGTCTCATCCTTCCGCTAGTGCTTAGGCTGGCCCTGTTAGTTGGCGGTCTTTTCGTCCTTATTGCCATAATCTGGCACGTTGGCCCCAGCCTCATCCTCCAAACTGCCGAGCAACTCGGTCTTCTCGCCCTGTTGATCATACTCCTTCCTACAGTCGGAGTGTATGTGCTGGAAGCGTATGGCTGGCACCTGACTTTGGGTGGTTACGCCTCCCAAGTAGGCTTCGCCAGGCTGTTCGTGGTTCGCATGGCTGGGGAGGTGATCAATGTCACCACACCCACGGGGTATTTGGGCGGCGAGCCGGTGAAGGCATATTTGTTAAAACGCTATGGGGTTCCCCTGGTGGAGGGGATGGCTTCAGTGGTCACTGCCAAAACTATCATGACGTTAGCTCAGGTCTTGTTTATTTTGGTGGGCATCGGGCTCATGCTTTGGGTCTTGGGAGGAAACGAATATCACCTTGTGGCGGCTTTGGTGAGCGTTGGCGTTCTGGGATTTGGTGTATTGTTGCTTGTCCTGGCTCAGCGCTATGGGATGGCAACTGGACTTCTGACCCTGTTGCGAAAGGCTCACCTTCACATTCGCTTTCTGGAAACCCGTGAAGCCCAGTTATTAGAGTTAGATCGCACAATCCAGAACTTTTATACATACCGCCGTCGAACGTTCCTTTTGGCTACTGGGACCTTTTTTCTCGGCTGGATGACCGAGTCGCTGGAGGTGTATGCCATTCTGTATTTTCTGGGAGGGAATGTGGGTATTCTGCCGTCCATATCAATCGCAGCCCTGGCGGTTCTGATCAAAGGGGGTACCTTTTTTATCCCTGGGAGTTTGGGAGCCCAAGAAGGAGGGTACCTGTTATTGCTGGTTGGCTTCGGGTATGACGAGGTGACAGGAATCACCTTTGCTTTAATCCGTCGCCTTCGCGAGGTGGTATGGATTGTATTGGGACTGATATTTTTTGCTTTCTTAAAATGGGGAGAACCGATACGAGCCGCTCCATGAGCTCTTGGCTTCCTGGCCGGGTGATGACAAAAAGGTGTGAAAATTGAAGGAATGCAAGGAATTCTCTTGGGTGCTCAAATGAATTTTCTTCATACCGAATTACCAGCAATTGAGGTATGTGATAAGCTAATGGGAAGGACGGTGGCATCGGGTGAGGTGATTACAGCTTTTTCCCCGAACAACTCTTAAAAAAAACCATTCTCTTTACCCCAGCATGATGGAGGAGGGAATATGAAGTTCTTGACAATCCTGTTCATCTTTATTCTAGGACTGGGGCTCGGGCTGAGTGCTCAGGTGCTCATCCCACAGGCTGTCACGCCCTACTTGCCGAAAATTCTTCAAGGTCAAACGGAGGTCGTGGAGGGGAGGGTGGTTCGGAAACAACTTGAACAGGACCGACTCCTCCTGACCGTCTCCACACCACGAGGGGCCATTTTGGCCACCTTTAAAAAGCAGATTACGGAAATTGACCTACTGGTTGAGGAAGGTGATACGGTGACGTTGGGGCTTACGGGCTATGAGCCGTTTGTCAACGATCCTTTGGTGAAAGGTGTGATGAAACCTGACCACTTTACCCTGCCGCAAGAGCAGGGGGTGGCTCCCTTGGCGGGTGAAAGACCCATAGTACCCTCAACGGAGAACCACTCTGAATAAAATTCCTTTCTTGATGGAAGCAAGCTAAGCCGGTTGGCTTTTGGATTGCTCCTTGCTGGCGAATTGGTTCATCCGTAAAAACGCCTCCCGCATGACACGATCGGGTCTAGATGAGAAATTGGAGCTCCGGGCATTGGCCCGCCTGCACGGGATTGACCCCGTGTATCGGGATGGCGTTGGGAACACACGGATCGTACCGGTCCCAACCTTGAAAACCATTTTAGGTGCCATGCAGGTGGCCGCCGGGACGCCTGAGGAAATTCAACAATCCTTGACCGAGGTTCGTTGCCGCCCGTGGAAGCGGCTGGTGGATGAGGTGTGTGTGCTGTGGCACCCAGAGCCCTCCCGTATCTGGTCGATCTCCATTCCCTTGGGGGAAGGTTCGCTCAAAGATGTGGTCCTGAAATGGGAACTTGAAGATGAAAGCGGGTCCCGCCGAACCTACAAGGTACGGGGTTCCACATTTTCGCCTTCGGGTTCACGAATTATCAACGGAGTGCGATACATTCGGGTCGCGCTCTCCTTCCCGAAGAATCTTTCCATTGGCTATTACAGGCTTTTTGTATCGGTCATGGGGCTTCCCAAAATGGTCCAGGGGCAAGCTCTGGTTATTGTGGCGCCCAAGCAATGTTATGGCCCTCCCGACCAAACACGCTCGTGGGGTGTGATGGTTCAACTGTATGGAGTTCGATCTTCCAGAAATTGGGGCATTGGTGATTTTGGTGATCTCCACACCCTGACTACCTGGGCTGGAAAAGAGTTGGGAGCGGCAACGATTGGGTTGAATCCCCTCCATGCCCTCACTCCAGACCTGGTAAGCCCCTATTCTCCTTCCAGTCGACTGTTTCATAACCCTCTCTACCTTGACATCGAGGCCATTGGTGAATTCCGGAATGCTCCCTCACTTCAACGTCAGGTGCGAAGCCGGCGTTTTCAAACCGAGCTTTGTGCCCTCCGCAATCACCGGACGGTTCAATATGATGATGTCTGTGCCGTGAAGTGGCCCATCTTGGAATCGCTCTTTCAGGTTTTTCGCCGGCAGCACCTATCCCGCTCAACGCAACGGGCCAAGAACTTTCATCGGTTTGTCCGAAAGCAGGGACGACCTCTTGAGCAGTTCGCGGTGTTTCAGGCTCTCCAGGAGCGATTTCAGGGATCAACCTGGAGTCAGTGGCCTTTGGAATTTCGCCATCCGGATTCACCTGGTATTGCCCGGTTTGTTGGTGAATGCCGGGGCCGGGTTCAGTTTTATCAATATGTGCAATGGCAGTGTGAATTGCAGCTTCAAAGCCTCGATCAGGCCGCTCTTCGTTCCAAGATGCCCTACGGATTCTTCCATGACTTGGCTGTGGGGATTCATCCTGATGGAGCTGATGCTTGGGTGTTTCAAGATCAACTGGCGAGGGGGGTGACGCTGGGTGCCCCGCCTGACCTTTTCAACCTTGCCGGGCAAAACTGGAACTTGCAGCCTCCTCTCCCTCAACACCTCCGTGCGCATGGCTATCAGTTTCTTGCGGAAACGTTTCGACACAACATGCAGCACGGGGGAATCCTGAGGATTGATCATGCCTTGGGTCTTTTCCGGTTGTTTTGGATTCCCAAAGGTGGGTCGGGTGAGGAGGGGGCCTATGTGCGATACCCCACCCACGAGCTGCTGGCCGTGTTGGCAGTGGAAAGCGTGCGGAACAAGGTGATGGTCATTGGCGAAGATTTGGGCACGGTGACTCCCGTCATTCGAAAGCGGTTGGCTGAGGCCGGCTTACTGTCCTATCGCCTGT
Organism: Nitrospinota bacterium; assembly: GCA_022572725.1. Classification (GTDB taxonomy): domain Bacteria; phylum Nitrospirota; class Nitrospiria; order Nitrospirales; family UBA8639; genus JACZVJ01. The sequence continues at coordinate 8,290 of JACZVJ010000064.1, forward strand.
TGCTGTTTGAAAAGCCGCCTAATAGCGGGTATCGCTCGCCCCGTCAATTTCCCCCCAAGGCTCTGGTATCGGTAACGACCCATGACCTCCCAACCCTTCGTGGGTTTTGGGTTGGTCGGGATATTGAGGAGAAAGAACGAGTTGGACTGTATCCATCAAAGGACCGCGCGGATCAGGATCGCCGAATTCGTGCAAAGGATCGAAAGGCCTTGCTTCAGGCCCTTCGACGAGAACGGCTCCTGCCCCCGGGCGCTCCCTCTCATACGGAAGATCTGAAAGATTTCACAGAAGAATACTGCCGCGCGACCTACGCGTACTTGGCGCGAACCCCCTGTCAGATTCTGGCCATCTCCATGGAAGATCTTCTTGGTGAACTCGATACGCCCAACCTGCCAGGCGCCCCGCCTGGAACTTATCCCGTTTGGCAGAGAAAACTCAGCCGGCCCATTGAACAGTGGCAGAACGATTCAGGTATTCGCGAATTCGCCCACACCATTCACCACGAACGGAATTCTCGCCCCACCCGATTGCCTCCCCGAGACTGAAGTCCTTCACCTTATTCCCAAGGGGTTGAATGGGTCAGACCACTCGCCTGGTGATCTTCACCGATTTAGACGGATCCCTCTTAGATACGGAAACCTATCGTTTTGATGCGGCACGAGCTGCCCTGGAGGAATTGACCGCCCGTCAAGTTCCCTTGGTGTTGTGTACCAGTAAGACACGGGCAGAAGTGGAACCACTCCGACAGGAATTAGGGAACACGGATCCCTTTATAGCTGAGAATGAGGGGGCGTCTATATTCCTAGCTCGTACTTTTCTGAGATGCCAGCCCACGCTGTACAACGAGGCCACTATCATGTCATTGAATTCGGGGACCCCTATTCACGGTTACGAGAGGGGCTTCGCACGGTGGAGGACAAAGTAGGAGTCCGGCTGACGGGGTTTGGAGACATGAGCGTGGAGGACATTGTGGCTAAGACTGGATTAAGCCCCATACAGGCTAGTCATGCCAAACAGCGAGAGTACGATGAGCCCTTCCTCATCAGTGATCCCTCGAAAGTGTTTGAGATCAGTCACGAAGCGGGACAGGTGGGGTTAAGGGTTTTAGTCGGTAGCCGTTCGTTCACATTGTTGGAGAATCTGATAAAGGTCCCGCCTGTCGCGAATTAATTGCTCTGTACTGTCGTCATTGGGGGGATCTGACCACCGCAGCTTTTGGGGACAGTTTGAATGACCTGCCGATGTTGAAACAAGTTGACCATCCGTTTTTGGTTGAGCGACCGGGCGGTGGATATCAGGAGGGAATGGCCTTTAAAGGACTGACCTTTTTGAAGGGGGTCGGCCCAGACGGTTGGTCCAGGGGAGTTTTGCAGTTGCTTGGGAAAGCTTGATATGGACTGGAATTGATCATGACCTTGCTTCCTGTAGGGTCGGGGTCATCCCCACCATTTTGTGCCTCCTCCTCACGGAACCAGGCCACCCTGGGAAAGGGGCTCTCGTTCTGAGGAAGGGAGCCCGCTAATAAAAGTCATCAAAATTCGGCTCTCGCCGGCTTCAGTGGTGGACAGCAAAGATGGCCGCCGGCTCTTTTTGAGGATCCAATCGGACCTGGTAGGTGTCACCTTTGACCAAGGACCGGGTATCGGTGAGCAATTCGTGCAGGTGGTAAGTCTCGTCCTGTGTAATTCCCAACTCTTCGAGGGGAATGCGAAGGCAGGCTTCCTGAGTCTGGAAGGGGTCCATATTGACGGCAATCAGGAGGGAATTGGTTTTTTCGAGATTGGTTTTCCCGTAATACAGCACGTGGTCGTTTTCGGTGTGATAGAACTGTAAGTTTTCGAACTCCTGAAGGGCGGAATTCTCACGACGGATACGGTTGAGCCGGGCGAGGTATTCTCGAATATTCCCCGGACGGTCCCAATCCCACACCCTAATCTCATATTTTTCCGAATCCAGATATTCTTCTTTGCCCGGTAGCGCCCTGTTCTCGCATAGTTCGTAGCCATTATAGATGCCGTAGGTCGGGGACAGCGTGGCGGCTAAGACTACCCGGAATTTAAACGCCGGTGGACCTCCTTGTTGAAGGATTTCTGGAAGGATGTCCGGAGTGTTGGTGAAAAAATTGGGCCGGAAAAATTCTTTCATTTTACTTTGAGTCAACTCGACGAGGTAATCAGTCATTTCATTTTTGTCGTTCCTCCAGGTGAAATACGTGTAGGATTGGGTGAAACCGGTTTTTGACAATGCCCGCATCATTTTGGGACGGGTGAAGGCTTCGGAAAGAAAAATCACATCAGGGTGAAGGTCTTGAACATTCCTGATCAGCCATGTCCAAAAGGCTATGGGTTTCGTGTGGGGGTTATCTACTCGGAAGATTTTCACTCCGCGGTTGACCCAAAATAGCACCACTCGCTTCATTTCTTCCCACATGCTACGCCAGTCCTCACAGTGAAAATCGAATGCGTAAATGTCCTCATAGGTTTTAGGAGGATTTTCCGCGTATTTAATTGTGCCGTCCGGTCGCCTTTTAAACCATTCAGGGTGCTGGGTGACGTATGGATGGTCCGGCGAGCAATTGATCGCAAAATCCATGGCGAGTTCCATTTCCTGTTCACGGACCGCCTTTTGGAAATGATCAAAGTCCTCCAAGGTGCCTAAGCTCGGGTCGATGGCATCAAATCCCCCATCCTCATTCCCAATCGCGTAGGGGCTTCCAGGATCATTGGGGCGAGCATGTAGGCTGTTGTTCGCTCCCTTACGGTTGGTTTTTCCAATGGGATGAATGGGTGTCAAATACAGGACGTCAAAACCCATATCTCGGATGTAGGGTAAGCGAGCTTCACAGTTTTTTAAGGTAGCCCCTTTTCCCGGCACCGTCCCTTGGGAACGAGGAAAGATTTCGTACCATGCTCCGAATCGTGCCCGCTCACGGTCCACGATCACTTCAAGCTCTCGATCATAAAGCGTCCAGCCTTGCCGCTGTTCATAGCGATTGAGGAGATCCTTGAGCTCATGGTTCAAAGCAATTGAGACCTTCCCCTCCTGGTCCTTTTGGGTTGTCCACTTGGCCAGCCAGGTTTCCAGCTCGTTCTTGTCGGATCCACTTGCCCGACCGATCGCCGCTTGAAGCAACATTTCTCCTTCCAGCAACTCGCTGGTGAGATCTGGCAAGACCCCCTGTTTTTTTCTCACCTCTTCCTGCCAGGTTTCAAAGGGGCGAATGTAAGCGCCGATCGCATATTGATATCGGCTATTCTGAGTGAGATCCACGAAGCCCACCCAGCGGTCGTTGTCCAGATAGGTCATGGGTGTCTCGTGCCATTCCGATTCGTTGGCTTCCTTGTAGCGTAGCACGGCCCCAATCGCATCATGGCCTTCCGTGAAGATGTCAGCCGAGACTTCCAGCCGGTCTCCCACTTCCCGTTTAATGGGGAAACGACCTGAGTCGATTTCCGGCAGGACCCGTTCGATAGTAATCCTGGAAAATATTTGTTCGGCGGCCGACCCGTTTTCGGAATACAGCAAGCCTTCCCCCTGTTTTAGGGCTTGGGTTGCCAGGCCCTCCACTCCGGCTGGATTGAGTGATTCGGTGAGGCCCATCATGCTTCCTTGGCTTCCATAATCTGGACGATTCCCTCCAAGGGGATCCTTGCCCACTCAGGGCGGTTGTTCAATTCGTACCCCAATTCGTAAACAGCTTTTTGAAGCGTGTAAGCATCAAGGAGAATTTGGATCTCTTCTTGGGATTTTGGCAGGAAGCTGGATTCGGCTGTCGCTGCGAGATACGCCTTCAGATAAGTCACGCTGACCCAAACCTGCCAAAGCCGGGCCCAGGGTTCCAAGGAGGAAAAGTCTTCAGGCCGAATGCCGGGAACTTGACCGATCAAGGAGGCCAAGGCCGCGTAATGGAACGACCGCAGCATACCCGCCACGTCTCGAAGAGGAGATTCCTTGAGACGGCGGACGCTGAGAGGGCGAGCAGGCTCCCCCTCGAAATCAATGATGATAAAGTCCTTGCCGGTGTAAAGGACTTGTCCAAGGTGGTAATCCCCATGACACCGAATCCGCATCGCGGTGATTTTCCGATCACGTATGGGGAGAAAACGCTTTCGGACGGCCTGCTCCATATCCAACACCAGGTTGGCTGTCTCCTTGGTAGTGTGGGGGAGGATTTTGCAGCGATGCTTGAGAAGAGGGAAATTCTGGGTGATCAATCCAACCATACTTTGATATTGGCCACGGCGGTAAAAGTCCGTGAAAGGCTCTGGTGTAAAATTCGGGTCCGTGCTATCGGAAGCAAGGGCCATATGAAGTTCTCCCGTCCGTTGGCCTAAGAGTCTCGCCTCCTCGAGATAGGGGCCGATAACTTCCTGAGCCAATGAAGGGACTTCCTCTCCAGTGAGGGTCAGAAGCGGCTTCGGGGGAATAGTGGTGGAAGGAACCCTTGGAAGTTGCGTCAGGGCATTTTCATAATACCGGCTCAGTTCATCCAAGGTGTAGCGCCAGGCGTCTCCTTCATTGGGGACAAAGCACTGGAGAATTCCCACGGTGATGGGGTCGCTGTTATCCCGGTGGTACTCCAACACTCCTGCCACATGGGCGGTGTTGGGAAACCCCTTGTTGGTGAGAAACCGGCTGATTTCCCAGTCCGGGTTGGTCCCCACTCCTGTGCGTCGGTAGAGTTTGAGGACGAATTGGTTGCTGAACATCACCGAAGTGTTGCTTTGTTCGCCTCGGTGGATGGAAGGCTCCAAACTGGCCCCATGTGTTTGCAGGTGGCGACGGAAGGTTTTCATGGACGTGGCCACCAAATCGCCCCGTGGGCCATTGAAGCGTTTGTTCCGGACCATGCTGATGAGCAAGGTCTTCAGGAAGTCCTTGTTCCATAATGCATCGAACAACACGCCTTCCTGTTCCACTCCCTTGCGTGTAATTTGGACCCGAGCGATCGCAGCAGGTATTTCCTGCGCGGGGCTTGTTTGTTCCGCCGAGGTAAAGCCGAAAGGCAGCAGATAGGTCTCTGCCTCACCTTCGGTGTACTCGACACGGATTAACGACAAGATGGCCATGGGGTTCTCGCTGGGGATGGGAATGGATTCGATAATTTCCACCCCTTGGATAATCCGGGCCTTTCCGCCGAACCACCGTCTGGCTCGAATGTAATTGGGAAGGATCGCCTCCAACCTGGTTTTTTCCCGCCCGCGGGTCAAGTGTTCCCATCCCTTGGCAGTCGTGAGAGTAGGAATGTTAATTTCGAGTGAGGTTGGCGGTAAGCTCGCATCACTTGCCGGAGGTTCAAGCGCAAACCAATACATGGAATGGCCAGAGAGGGTAAGAAAATAGGGCGATTCCCCAATGGGGGGAAACTTGGTATGGCCAAAGAGGGTCATGGGCACCATGCCTTTAAATTGGGCGAGGTCCAGTTCGACGCACTGGGCATAGCGTGAAAGGTTGGCGGCCACCAAAATATTTTCGTCCTTGTACCGCCGGAGGAACACCAGGACTTTCCAGTTCGAGGGGTGGAGAAATTCGATGGTGCCTCGTCCGAAAACCCTGTACTGTTTTCGCAGCCACATGGTGCGTTTCATCCACCAGAGAAGAGACTGCGCGTTGTTTTGCTGGAGCTCTACGTTGACGGCTTCATAGTGGTATTCCGGGTCGATGATGATGGGGAGGTACAGTTTTTGGGGGTTCGCGCGGGAAAAGCCTGCATTCCGGTCGGCGCTCCATTGCATGGGGGTCCGAACCCCGTTTCGATCGCCGAGGTAAAAGTTGTCCCCCATGCCAATTTCTTCCCCGTAATAGATCACCGGAGTGCCAGGCATGGAAAACAACAGGCTGTACATGAGCTCGAATTTTTTGCGGTCGTTTCCCAACAGTGGAGCGAGCCGGCGGCGGATTCCCAGGTTAATCCGCGCCTGGCGATCATGAGCAAACACGCGATACATATAGTCCCGCTCCTCGTCCGTCACCATTTCCAGAGTCAGTTCATCATGGTTGCGGAGAAACAGAGCCCACTGGCAGCTCTCGGGGATGGCCGGGGTTTGTTGGAGAATGTCGATGATCGGAAAGCGGTCTTCCATCTGCATGGCCATAAACATCCGTGGCATGAGAGGGAAGTGAAAGTTCATGTGACATTCATCCCCGTCGCCGAAATACGCCGCGGCGTCCTCCGGCCATTGGTTGGCCTCTGCAAGAATCACCCGGTTGGAATAGCGACTATCGACGTGGTTCCGTAGCTGCTTCAAAAAGGCGTGGGTTTCGGGAAGGTTTTCACAGGTGGTGGCCTCCCGCTCGTACAAATAGGGCACAGCATCCAGCCGGAGCCCATCCACGCCGAGGTCCAGCCAAAAGTCCAGCACCTGCAGCATCGCTTGCTGGACAGAGGGGTTATCGTAGTTCAGGTCCGGCTGGTGGGAGAAAAATCGGTGCCAGTAATAGGCCTTGGCGAGGGGGTCCCAGGTCCAATTGGAAGCCTCGGTGTCCTTGAAGATGATGCGGGCGTCTTTGTATTTGTTCCAGGTGTTGCTCCACACATAAAAATCGCGCCATTTACTTCCTGGTTTGGCCCGACGGGCCCGTTGGAACCAAGGGTGCTGGTCAGAGGTATGGTTGACCACCAGCTCAGTAATGACTCGCAATCCACGACGATGGGCTTCACGGACAAAGGTTTGAAAGTCGCGGCGAGTGCCGTATGAAGGATGGATGTCGGTAAAATCTGAAATGTCGTACCCGTCATCCTTGAGGGGGGAGGAGCAGAAGGGAAGGAGCCATAGGGCGGTGATGCCCAAGTCCTGCAAATAATCAAGTTTTTCGGTGAGACCGCGAAAATCGCCGATCCCGTCGCCATTGCTGTCGTGAAAGGCCCGCACATGGATTTCGTAGATGATCGCGTCTTTGTACCACAGCGGATCATCATCGACCTGATCAAGGGCCCGTTTGTATCTCGGCATACTCCGACCAATACCCGAACGGTCGTTAGGAGTGAGTGAGCGGGGAGGCAGAAAACGAAAATTTCCCGTTTCCCCAGGCTCAGTTCGGGTTCAAAATGGGACTGGTTGATAAATGCGCTTGAAACTTAACGAATCCCGGCCGCCACGCTACTCATGCTTATCGGCAAAACCGGAGAAACCCTTAGTGGATTGTGGAAATTGGAGGGTCTGGGGGAAGGGCCGTCAGAGGCCACAAGAATGCAGGTTGATCCTTGCCTTGAAAGCCGCCATGATTCCAAATCAGTACCTGGGAACTCCAATTTTGAACCCTCGATGAAAGGAAGGGTAGGTATGATTTTTCTGACGGAACATGCTGTGACAAAGCTCAAGGTTTTAATCCTCGAACACCCGGAAGACCCCATTGTCCGATTGACGGTGCGGGATCTGGATGAGGCGCGATTGCAGTTCAACATTTCCCTTGAAGATACGGTACAGCCCGACGACGAGGTGCAGGAGGTGAAAGGATTGACCGTGGCGGTTGAAGGACAAAGTGCCTCGCGCATGCAAGGCATTACCCTGGATTACCAGGAACCCGACGGGTTTAAGTTTATTCATCCCGAACAAGAAGAGGACCCCAAATTTGATGTATTCAATTGGAATTGATCGAGCCTCATTCATAGGGAGTTCTTGGGTTCCAAAAGGCCAGAGTCAATCTTTTTTCCCACGTCCATTAGGGAGCGGGGTAGGTGAGGGGGGATAGAAAGAATGGACCCATAAACCCTTCTGGGGTCGAACATAAATGATTCCTCGAGTCTCCACCCTGAAATGGTTTTTTAATCTTGTTATTCCCCGGTGCTCTGCGAGGGAGGTGACCCTTGTGGTCCCCCCTTTGGAAAATCCCCCCATCCCCCCTTTGCAAAGGGGGGATGGGGGGATTTCGCATTCCGTTTTTCCATTGAATACCCCGCAGCTTGCTGCAGGGATTATTTTTTTCCTCTCCCCACAATGTGGTGGGGGGAGAGGAGAAGGTGAGGGGGGTTAGTGGGTTTCTGTAAGAAGAAATCCTCGTGTGGTGTCTAAGGTTGAATTTGGTGTTCCCCGTAGCTTGCTACGGAGTGACCACTGAGATTCCCCCTTTGAAAAAGGGGGTTAGGGGGATTTGGAAATTCAGGTTTTCTCTGAATACCCCGCAGCTTGCTGCAGGGATCTTTATTCTTGGATAAGGTAAAAAAAAGGAGAAACCAGTATGGCAGTGCAAGTCTATGGATCAAATCATGTGGCCATCGAGGTAGACGACGCGCAGAAGGCCATGGAGTTTTATGCCGACGTCTTTAATCTGGAAATGCTCCGAGGAGGCGAAGGTCACCTGGATGGTCCTTAAGCACACGCACATGCCTTAACCAGGTCCGATGATCAATGTTCTTCATAATACTACTCGTCCTTGTTTATCTCCAGATTGATACCCCGTGTTGAATCCATTTACAAGGACACCTCTTTTTTCACCACCACTTTTCCCTCAGTTAACAACAATAAATCTCCGATCGTGCGAGAGGCATCCTCGACTTCCTCCTTGGCCAGTCGAAGAAATTCGGTGGATGGTTGACCTCCCTGAATCGGGTGCCGGTTTAAAAGATTAAGGGCATTCTGCATGGTGTCGAGAGAAATTCTTATTTTATGGGCAAAACCTCTTGTTAGCGTCAGGTTAATAAGGTCATGATTTTTTGGACCGACTTCTTGTATTCTCCCTGATTCAATTTGAGGCTGATTCTGTTGAGGGTCGGCCATCCGAAGATATAATTCCTGCGTGATTCTCAGCTCCCGCTCAATTCGCTTTCGCTCGATGAAGGACC
>JACZVJ010000161.1 GCA_022572725.1 Nitrospinota bacterium
ATGACTTCGTCGGTGTGAGATGTAGGTGGAGAACCCAAATTAGTTGGGCCTGTTTTCAATTTTTCTCATGGGTTGCCCCATTTAGAATTTGTAAGCGCCGACGATATCTTTTAACCTTGACAGCCCATCCAGCCTGTGGGAAACTCAATGTAATTATCTAAATACCCATTATTTATCCGAATAGACCCACAGTTTTTACTTCCGTGCCTGCCCCCCTAAAGTATTCAAAATTGAAAGGATAAGAGTATGGCATTTCTGGAGAGGATAGAAGGTCCTGCTGACCTGAAAAAACTTGCTCCCGCGCAATTTCCCCCGCTGTGTCAGGAGATCCGGGAGGAGATTCTTGAGGTGATCTCGAGGGTCGGAGGCCATCTGGCGTCGAATTTAGGGGTGGTGGAGTTGACGGTAGCGTTGCACTATTTGCTGAATACGCCTGAGGACCAGATTGTGTGGGATACGAGTAATCAGGCGTATGCCCATAAGCTCCTCACGGGACGGCGGGCGCAATTTCCGACCATCCGCCAGCTCGGCGGGTTGAGCGGGTTTTGCAAGCGAGAGGAGAGCATGTATGATACTTTCAATGCCGGGCACGCCGGCACCGGCGTGTCGGCGGCCGTGGGGTTTCTCGAAGCCCGTGAGCAAAAAAGGCAGTCGCATAAAGTCGTCTGTGTAGTGGGGGATGGTGCCTTGACCTCCGGGCTGACCTTGGAAGGCCTCCAGCAAGCCGGAGATCTGAAACGGGATTTTCTGGTCGTCCTCAACGACAACCAGATGTCGATTTCCAAGAATGTGGGGGCGATTTCGGCCTATCTCAATCGCATGATTACGGGGGAGTTGTATACGCGGTTAAAAGAGGACGCGTCCCACCTGCTCAGTTCCATTCCCCAAATCGGGGAGCCGATGAAAAAGATGGTCAGTCGGGCGGAGGAGCTCGCGAAGGGGCTGATTCTTCCTGGCCTTCTGTTTGAAGAACTGGGGTTTCGCTACGTGGGCCCCATCGATGGGCACAATTTCGACCACCTTTTACCCACCTTGGAGAATGTACTGAAATTAAAGGGGCCGACTCTCTTGCATGTCATTACCAAAAAAGGCCTCGGGTACGAGCCGGCCATGAAAAATCCCGTGTGGTTTCATGCCTGCTCGCCCTTTGATCGGCAGACCGGACTGCCGACCCAAAAGGCCGCTAGACCCTCGTATAGTGCGATTGCCATCAACACGTTGATTGGGCTCGCGCGGGAGGATCCGCGAATTGTAGCCATTACGGCCGCCATGTGTGACGGGACTGGTTTGACGGCCTTTGAAAAGGTGTTTCCGAACCGCTTCTATGATGTGGGGATTGCCGAGCAACATGCGGTGACCTTTGCCGCGGGCCTCGCCGCGCAGGGCCTGCGGCCAGTGATCCCGATCTATTCGACATTCCTGCAGCGGGCCTATGACCAGATTGTGCATGATGTGGCCACTCAAAATTTACCAGTGACGTTTTGCATTGATCGTGGGGGCTTGGTCGCGGAAGATGGGACGACCCATCATGGCGCCTTTGATTTTGCGTACCTCCGACACATGCCCAACATGGTGGTGATGGCCCCCAAGGATGAAAATGAGCTCCAACATATGATCAAAACCTGCCTGCACCATCCCGGGCCCGCCGCCGTGCGCTATCCCCGGGGGGCCAGCTTGGGCGTCGACCTGGAGGCCGAGCCGGCGGTGCTTCCCCTGGGCAAAGGGGAGCTCCTCCGGGAGGGGAAGGATGTTGCGTTGGTGGCCATTGGGGTCATGGTCCATCAAGCGGTGGAGGCGGCTGAGCGGCTCGAGCAGGAAGGAATTTCCGTCGCCGTGGTCAATGCCCGGTTCGTCAAGCCGTTGGATGGCGCGCTGCTTGGGGAGGTGGCCAGGCAGGTGAAATGTCTCTTGACGGTCGAGGAGGCCTCGCGCATGGGTGGATTTGGATCGGCCGTGCTCGAATTCTTGTCTGAGGAGGGCATTGTGAATGTGCCCACGAGATGCCTGGGACTTCCCGATTGGTATATAGAGCAAGGCCCCCAAGAGGTGCTCCGTGAAAAATACGGTCTGACCGCGGAGGGGGTGTATCACCAAGCCAAACGGCTGTTGGCCCAAGTATCGATCCAACCAGTCTTAAGCTAAATTCAACCAAGTTATGCATATTACCCGGCGCAATACGAAGGCCATTCAAGTGGGCGGTGTGAAGATCGGGGGCGGTGCCCCGATTTCCGTCCAATCCATGACGATCCCCCACCCCCAGGATGTCAAAGCGACGGTGGCACAGATTCAGGAGTTGGAGGAGGCGGGGTGTGAGTTGATCCGAGTCGCCGTGCCGGATAGGGAGGCCGCTGAGGCTCTACCCAAGATTAAAGCCCGGATGACGGTGCCCTTGATTGCGGATATCCATTTTGACCACCGGCTGGCCCTACAAGCTGCCGCAGTAGTGGATTGCGTCCGAATCAACCCGGGAAACATTGGTCCTTGGTGGAAGATGGCCGAAGTGGTTCGCGCGGTCACCGATCACGGGATTCCCCTTCGCCTGGGGATCAATGGGGGATCGTTAGAACGGCCTCTGCTGGAGAAATATGGGTATCCCACAGCGGAAGCGTTGGCCGAGTCGGCCTTGAACGCGGTCCACGCCTTGGAAGATGTCGGCTTTACGAACCTGAAGGTGTCGGTGAAAGCCTCGGAGGTGCATATGGCAGTGGATGCCTATTGGTTGTTTGCGCACCAATCGAATTATCCCCTGCATATTGGCATCACAGAAGCCGGGACGGCGTCCACGGGAGCGGTCAAATCGGCCATCGGTCTTGGCTGGCTGCTTGCCCATGGGATTGGAGATACCTTGCGGGTTTCCCTCGCGGCCGATCCGGTGGAAGAGGTCAGAGTGGGGTTTGAGATTTTAAAATCGCTGGAGCTCCGGCACCGGGGGATCAATGTGATTGCCTGTCCCACCTGCGGTCGAGTGGAGATCGATGTCGTGCGGATGGCCAATGAGTTGGAAAAACGGCTGGGCCATATCAAAACGCCGCTCAATGTGTCGGTGCTCGGCTGTGTGGTGAACGGCATTGGGGAGGGCAAGGAAGCGGACATCGGCATAGCCGGGGGTCAAGGGGGGGGCATCTTATTTAAAAAGGGGAAGTTGGTCAGGAAAGTGCGTTCCGAAGAATTGATGGACACCCTGATTGAAGAGGTCGAACGCATGGCGGAAGAGCAGGGTGAGGCTGACTCCCGTCAAGAAAATCGTGACGCTCTGCCGACATCGCTGGGAACGCCTTCTCCCGCCCTACCCACAGTGAATCGTGACCTTCCGGTCCTTCCCAACAGGTAATGTCCTTCCTCTTCCCAATCACCTTTTTATTTTCTTCTTTTTTCCGTCAAACTGCTTCTTCAGTCTGAAGAAATAAAGAGCAAGGAGGGTTGGGGAATGAGTTGCCTTGCCACTGGTGGTGCTGCCGACTATAATGCGCCTCACGGCGCCGTACCCAAGTGGCTAAGGGAGCAGTCTGCAAAACTGCGATGCAGCGGTTCGAACCCGCTCGGCGCCTCCAAAGGTTTCCGTAAAAGTTTTCTTCCTCGCCCAACCCTGGTTCAAGGAAGAAGGGCTATATAGTAAGAGGAGAAGTCGATGAGCGTACCCCTGTCTCAAATGTACACCGTGGTAAAGTATGTCCTCACCCAGAAGGTCAAGGGGGTGAAACGATATCCTCTCGTGCTGATGTTAGAGCCGCTGTTTCGTTGCAACCTGGCCTGTGCCGGGTGTGGAAAAATTCAATACCCTGGTCATATCTTGGATCGGCGGTTGGCGCCGGAGCCATGTTGGGCTGCTGCCGACGAGTGTGGGGCACCTATGGTAAGCATTCCAGTTTCTGCGGAACTAGTCGCTGAGAACCACTGCCGAGACTAATGAGCCCAACAAAGGAGATAAAATGATGTCACCGTTGATCACTAAACTGGAACTCAAAGTGTTTTCCTTAATGCCAGCATCCTTAAAATGGAGAATTGGTGCACCATTGCTCAAAAAGATTAGAAAAATGGGGGAGATTCTCCCGCCAAGAGTGCTACGATGCGAGTATGGCTTCAAAATGCTCGTAGATCCCTTGGATTGGCTAGAATCCCATTTGATCATTTGGGGGCAATATGAGAATGGTTTAAGTATTATAATAAGAAATTTGCTTTCTAAAGGAGATCATTTTGTTGATGTAGGAGCACATGTAGGCTATTTTTCAATTTTGGCGGCCCAAGTTGTTGGGGAGTCCGGACAAGTTTATTCGTTTGAACCGTCACCTCTCCAAATTGCAAAGCTGAGGCGAAATGTTATGTTGAATAGTTTTTCTAATAGAATAACAAATTTTGAAATGGCGGCTGGAGAAAGAGAGGAAGAAGCCAATTTTTATCAGGGTCCCATGAATCATTCTGGACTTTCAAGTTTGAGAAATATTGAAAATTGTTCACAAAATTTTCACGTAAATGTGGCCCCTCTAGATAAGGCCTTAAGCATCAACCAAATGCCAGTTAAAATGGTAAAAATTGATGTAGAAGGAGCAGAGTATAGCGTGCTTAAGGGAATGAATGAACTCATTAGTAAATGGAGGCCGTTTATTGCGATGGAATTGACGGAAAGATTTTTAGGGCAGTTTGGGGATGGGGATAGTGTAAAAGATATTCTAAAAATTCTCGCCGCGGCCGGCTTCAGGGTTGA
>JACZVJ010000162.1 GCA_022572725.1 Nitrospinota bacterium
TTGTTGGCGAACTGCCGCCAGGCCCAGGGATGTTTCTGGGCCATGATGCCAAGCAACCGGTCGCGGAATTGGTTTCGAGATAGAGCTTTCCGGGACATCTCTTGCGTGCCTTGGTTCCCTTCCTTGGATTCCTTTCGTCAGACCTTGGGAAAGGGTGTTGGTGATTCTAATAATCATTCGGAATTTCCTGTGTTTTCTAAAGCACCAAGCCGCGGTGGGGCATCATGATGGAAGGTTTAGAGCCCAATGAATGTTGGAAAAGGTTTCCAACAATAGACGCTTACAGGGATATCTCGTATAGGGCGCCGTACTTTTCCCCCCGCAAAGTCGAGGGATGACCCCCTATCCCGCCTTTTGTTTTAATCCCACTCACACAACCGCACCTAAGTGAGCACCCCACTCCTTGGCGAATGGTTTGCCAAGGGCCTCCAGGCGCTGGATCTCCTGCGGGCGCAAAGGAGTAAAATTTTTCGCACGGTGAAGGTTCTCCTCTAACTCCCGCTGTGTGGCCATACCGATCGCCGCACATGCCACATGGGGCTGACTCAAGGCGTATCGAAACCCCATGTCCAAGTAATGTTTCGGCATAAGGCTATTGCTGACTCCTGCAAAGAGAGACCCCCGTTGGCCCCCGTACACCTTCATTGCGATGAGCCCAATATGATGTTTTGCGGCCAGCGACCACACCCCGTGCTCAAAATCGTAGGTGTGCCGATCCGCGAAGTTGACGGCATTGAGCAACACATCCACCTCGAAGCGTTCCATGGCTGCAATAAAGCGGGCCGGTCGATTGTGGCCTGAAAATCCGACAAAGCGGGTGAGGCCCTGCGCTTTGGCCTTCATCAGAGCCGGGTAGACCCCGCGTCGGCTGAAGACCACGCTGGGGTCCATCTTGTCTGCACCCAGACTATGGACGAAAACCAAATCCGCATAGTCTGTTTGCAGTTCCCTCAAATTCCTCTCGAGCAGCTTCAAGGCCGCATCGCCTGATGGCTCAAAGCATTTCGTGACAAGAAATATTTCCCGCCGCCGCTCCTTCAGAATGTGGCCGAGTTGTTCTTGGGCCTTCCCGTACCCCGCGAAATCTGGAGCCGTATCAAAGTAGGTGATTCCGCGATCCAGGGCCTCCTGGTACAGGCGAACGGCGTCTTTGAGCTTCAGTCGGGTTCCACTCGGAGCCGTACCGAACCCCAGAATGGGAAGCCGCACGCCCGTCTTACCAAGCACGCGGGTTGGAAGCGTGTTGCCCATGGTCCCCTCCCTCCCTTTATGCTTTTACCTTCTAAGCTGGCCAGCGGCCCCATGTAGCCCTACCAGGCCATGGCCCTCCCACTTTTTTCTTTTTGGTGTTCCTCGGGAGGCTAACTAATCAAAGATGACGGTCTTCTGCCCGTACACCAGCACCCGATGCTCAACGTGCAAACGCAAAGCTCTCGCCAGGACCATCACCTCCAGGTCCCGCCCTTTGCGGATGAGATCCTGGATGGAATCTCGGTGTCCAATCCGAATGACATCTTGTTCAATAATGGGGCCTTCATCCAGCTCAGCCGTGGCATAGTGTGCGGTCGCCCCGATGACTTTGACTCCCCGCTGGTATGCCTGATGATAGGGCTTAGCCCCGGAAAAGGCCGGAAGAAACGAGTGATGAATATTGATGATGGGGCAGCCCACCTGATCTAAGAACTGGCTGCTGAGGATTTGCATGTACCGCGCCATCACCAGCAGGGAAATCTGACGTGGTTTGAGTTCAGCAAGGACTTGGTCTTCCTGTTCCTGTTTGCTACCAGGTTGAACGGGAAAATAAAAAAACGGGATGTCGAACAACTCCGCCCAAAATCGGCACACTTCATGGTTGGAGATTATAAGAGGGATATCAATTTCCAATTCACCTCGCCTCTGCCGTTGAAGCAGATCCACCAGGCAGTGATCGAGATGGGACACAAGGATGCCCACCCGTGGTCGTTGACCCGAAAAGTGAAGTTGGAACGAAATGCCGAAAATTTTTGCGATGGGGGCAAACGAGGCTGCGATCTCCTCTCTGGGTATCTGAAACCCCTCAAGGTCGAAGACCGTTCGCATCAAAAAATCGCCGGTTTCCCGATCGGTGTGATGATCGGAGTCCAGGATATTTCCGCCAAAATCATGAATGAACCCGGCAACCCGGGCGACAATCCCTTTTTGGTCTTTACAGTAAATGAGGAGAATGGCCGCTATTCTGGAGTCCATCTAAAACCTTTCGAGGATGAGGCTAAGACTTTTCATTTTTCAGCCTAGACCCCACCGCATTACGGGCGTATCAATCTTATACACCTTCTCCGGCTTTTCTGCCCAGGTACGCAAAACCTTCCAATATTTCAGGACCCAACTGACCCTTGACCCACAATTAATTTGTTCTGATTTGTTTACAAAGGCCGGAACGGCAGTAGCGGGTTAAGAACGACCTTGTACCCATGCTAGCAATGTGCTAGCATTTTTCAGTTCCATCAACAAAGGAAGGACCACATGCGAACCCTTACAATCAGAAAGCTTCCCGAGGATGTCATCGATCGGCTCAAAGCCGTTGCCCGCCTGAAAGCCCACTCCATGGAGCAGGAAGTTCGTGAACTTCTCGAAACGAAATTCGCCACACGGTCGGCCGTGGGTGCAAGAATTCGGGAGCGCTGGAAAGACTTGCCTAAGGCGACTCCCAAGAAAGTGAAGACGTGGAGACAAACCGGTCGGCATTGATGAAGGGAGTTTGATGGTTATCGATACCATGATCTTTGCATATGCCCTGCTGGGCGTCCCACGCTTCCGGGACGAAGCCCTTTCGGTGTTGACGCACGCTGGCGACATCCTCGTCCCAGACTTTTTTCGGGCAGAGCTTGTGAACGTCGTGTGGCAATGGACCCGTGAGAACGCGATCCCCCTCAGCATTGGTCTCAATGTGCTGACCGATGCCGATGCACTGATCACTCAAGCCATTTCGGCGGACCAGCTTTGGGAACGTGCCCTAGAACTATCAGTCGAGGCAAATCATCCGGCCTATGACACGCTATTCGTGGCACTTGCCGAGCGGGAGGACACCGAACTCGTCACGTATGACATCAAGCTTCGCAGGAAATTCCAGGACCGCGCGATCTCACCCACTCGGTTCCTCGCTTAGGCAACGGGCCCGCACGTCTTGAATCCTCGGGCTCGTGAAGCATGACCAACCCGAGTCTTTGAGAGTCTACTCTACGCTCTTGTTAGGCCGGCTGAATTCAGAAAGGGAAGTATCCCTTTTCCCGTTCGCCCTCATTCAAAGGCGAGTTTTCGTCCAGTGTCCCCTTGTTACCTCCTCCCGACAGAATTCGTGTTCTGTTGACAAGCAACAATGGACCTGACCCCTATTCCCTTGTAAACCTCGATCTATTCATATACGAGAAACAGAGCGAATTCATCCTTTCATTTGACAGCTTGCTACCTTGCTGTTCTGATGTTTTGGTGAATTAGTGCTTATACGCAGGGAGGAAGGAGATGGCGAGATTAACGATAAGCCTTTCTGACGAAAGGCATCTAGCACTCAAAGAAGCCGCAGCTCGTCGCGGGAAAAAGATTGGAGAGCTGGTTGAGGAAAGCTTAGAGCTCTATGGCATTAAAACCAGCCAAGAGGCATCAGCGTTGGTCGCGAAAGCGCGGGCACGTGCTCATTTGAACGCAGGCTCCGCTATGGATCTGGCCATCGCAGAAACCCGAGCAAATCGCCGACGCAAATAGATGCCCCATCCCTTGACCGTCATCGATACGAATGTTGTGGTGAGTGGATTGATGACGGACCAATCAGAAAGCCCACCGTTCCAAATCGTGGATGACATGCTCCGAGGAAGTTTTTCCTTTTTGTTATCCTTGGATCTCTTGGCTGAGTATCGAAAGGTATTGTTACGTCCTAAAATAAAGAAGCGACACGGTCTGTCGGATGAGGAGGTCGATACAATTCTCACCCAGATGACAACCAATGGAATGATGAGAGAACCTCAGGGTGTTCCAACCAAAAGCCCTGACCCTGGCGATCAACACGTCTGGGATCTGGTAGGAATCCACCCTAACACCGTATTGGTGACCGGTGACCAGGCCTTACGCAAAATGGCAGGGAAACGCTCTACTGTTTTTTCACCCCAAGAGTTTGTGGAGAAGAAATTTAATAGGGAATAAAGCCAATTATTCTTTAGCTGCCTGCCTAGCACCTCATCATCTGCCCTTAAGAATTCTTGTCTTATTCTTTTTCCACCATTTTTCCCATTTTTGAGAATCTTCCCCAAAATCTTGCCCTGTAAGAGTTGCCAAAACCGATGCTGCCACTTCAGAAAAGGGGACATTCATCTTTTTTATTTTTCACAAGTTCAGAGGTTCAACCATTTTTGCCTTTCCCAATGAAAAAGAAGAATGTCCCCTTTTCGATATCCTCAAGCCCCCTGCCTAGGCTAGGTGGACAACTAAGTCAATACTCATGCCTGACCCCTTCTTTGACCAATATTCATGTCTGACCCTATTACTCTGACCCCGTAGAAACTTCCTAAAACCCCACTTTCTGCTCGGAGATAGCCACGGTGATATGGTCCCCAGCAGCTTTAAGAGCATCACCTAACCGATGGATAACCAAGACAATCTCCCGCCGAATATCCTCTTGCTTGTTTGCCAGCTTACCAACGCGATCGAATGTTTTCGGCAGCTC
>JACZVJ010000163.1 GCA_022572725.1 Nitrospinota bacterium
CCCCGCCACCGGAGGAGAAGCCACGCGAAATTTTACCGCATCGCCGTGCACTCCGACGTATTCCGTCTGAGCGGCATTGGGCTGGACATGAACCGTGAGAATGGTGCCCTCTGATGTGTCCTGGATCATATGGATTTTTTAATTTTGATTCTTCCGAGTTTTCAGTGGGTCTTTCCTGGAAAACTTTGTTCCACTGACTTTCTGCTTTGAAAACCTGGCTCATGGTTCCTCCCCTTTATAAGGGGAGGCGAGGTGGGGTAGAGTCTGGGAAGCCTCAGAAAACATTGAAGGGTTTCAGCAACTTCTCCGGCAGCCAGAGGCTACCTCCCCTTCACCCCTCCTTACCAAGGAGGGGGACTCAAGGACGCTCACCCATCATTTTTTACCCACGCTAATTCCGGAAGAACCTCTCTTTTATTGGTTTTTCCTATTTGACCCCCTGTCAGAGCTTTTCGGATAAGACCTTCGCTGTTTGATTCTCCCGGTATTCATTCAATCGCTGCTTAATCTTGGAATCGGAGAGTGCAAGGATGGCTGCCGCGAGCAAGGCCGCATTCGTTGCCCCAGCCTCCCCGATGGCCAATGTCCCAACCGGGACCCCCTTCGGCATTT
Organism: Nitrospinota bacterium; assembly: GCA_022572725.1. Lineage (GTDB taxonomy): Bacteria > Nitrospirota > Nitrospiria > Nitrospirales > UBA8639 > JACZVJ01. The sequence goes on from JACZVJ010000163.1 coordinate 613, forward strand.
GGACGATGGAGAGAAGTGAGTCTAACCCTTGGAGGCTTTTGGATTGTATTGGGACGCCAAGTACTGGAAGGCTCGTTTTAGCGGCGATAACACCCGGCAGGTGAGCCGCACCTCCGGCACCGGCGATGAACACACGGAGCCCTCGCGACTCGGCCTTGCTGACGTACTCGAACAAAGCATCCGGAGCGCGGTGAGCAGAGAGCACACGGGATTCGCTGGGGATCCCTAACTGGGCCAGAGTGTCACTGGCCAGCCGCATGGTATCCCAGTCACTTTTGCTGCCCATAATAACGGCCACCAGCGGTGTGTCGTTTCCTTTTTCCAAGCTGAATCCTCCCAGGCACTGAACCGGTGGGAAAATAGACGGGGATCACCCCGACCAGTCGGAGCGAGCCTTTCAGGTGAAAGGCGGGTAGTGTACCGGGTCTAGGGGGTATTTACAACGACAGGGTATGGTAGGGGAAACTTTTCGTGATGTAGGTAAAACATCTTAGTCAACACTCGAGTTCCCTCTCCTACCCTCAATGACCTAGGATTCCTGGAGTTGTAGGTCCAGCGACCTAACTATTTGAAAAACTAGCCTTTTGCAATGCTTCTCGCTGTGATCCTCCTTGACGGATTTGTCGAGGGACTCGTATAGTTTGGGCTTCGGACTTTTAAGGGTTCTTGTGGGAAGGTACCGTCAATCGAAAGGGGACAGAGGCCCGTGAAAGAGGCTGATCACCGATTGCTCCAACCGCTTGAAGGCCAGCCTTGGGAGATTGATCCTTACATCAATCAGGGTGGGTATGAAGCCTGGCAGACCTGTGTTCGGGAAAATACACCCGAGAAGGTGATCGCTCAGCTTAAGCAAGCTTCTCTGCGGGGCCGAGGGGGGGCGGGGTTTCCCACTGGTTTGAAGTGGGAAAAGGTGCTGCACCATCGCTCTCAGGAACGGTACTTTGTGTGCAATGCGGGGGAGCATGAGCCGGGTACGTTCAAGGACCGATACCTTCTCAAGCATTATCCCCATCAATTGGTTGAAGGGTGTTTGATCGCGGCTCACACGGTTAAGGCGAAGGCTTCCTATATTTATCTTAATGCGGAGTTTGAGGAAGAGCGGGCCAACTTTGAGAAGGCTCTGCAGCAAGCGAGGGCGCGTGGATTTCTCGGTAAGAATATTTTGGGAACGGGGCTGGATTTGGACATCGAGATCTTCGAGGGCCATGGGAGCTACGTGGCTGGGGAAGAGACGGCTATGTTGGAATCCATGCAAGGCCGGCCGGCCATGCCGAAACAAAAACCTCCGTTCTATCCCACCGACTTTGGTCTTTATGGAAGGCCGACTTTGGTGAATAATGTTGAGACGCTGTCGAATGTGCCCCATATCCTCCGAAAGGGGGCTGACTGGTTTGCCCAAGTTGGGACCGAAAGAAGCCCGGGCACCATGCTGTTTTCTCTGAGCGGAGCGGTGAATCGACCCGGTGTGTATGAATTGCCTTTGGGGATGCCCATTCGGCACCTGATTGAAGAGTGTGGAGGTGGGGTGCCCAATGGGCGAAAGGTCAAAGCCGTGTTTCCTGGGGGCCCGTCGTTTTCTATGGTAGGTCCTGATCAATTGGACCTGCCCATGGATTTCGATTCCTTAAAGAAAGCTGGGACGGGATTGGGGTCAGCCGGGGTCATTGTCGTTGATGATGGAACCTGTATGGTCCAGCACACGCTCAAGCTTTCCAAATTTTTTAAAATGGAGAGCTGCGGGCAATGCCCGTCTTGCCGAATTGGAACGGAGAATCTCGAAGAGCTGGTGGCCAAGATTGAGGATGGCCGAGGGACCAAAAAGGACCTTGAAAAAATGCTGCAGATTTGTGGATTCGTGAAGGGAACCGGGTTCTGCACGCTGGTGACGGGTGCGTCCGTGTTGGTGCAAAATAGCCTTCACCTGTTTCGACAGGAATATGAAGAGCATGTGGCCCAGCAGCGCTGCCCCTTTACCCCAGCTTTGGCCGCCTCCGGCTAACTCTCCTGAGTAATTCCCATGCCCCACATCACGTTTATCCACCCAGAAGGCAAGAGCGGAGAGGTTCAGGAAAACCTGACATTGTTGGAAGCAGCGGATGTGCTCGGATTTCCGCTGAACCATGAGTGTGGGGGGAATGCCTCCTGCTCGACCTGCCGGGTTGAGGTCATGGTTGGGGGAGAGAACTTGTCGGAAATCGATTTTGAGGAGCAGGATATGTTGGATCGTGAGGCTCTCACGGAACCCTATTATCGCCTGGGATGTCAGGCCCGGATCCTGGGTGATGTGATGGTACAAGTTCGGGAGGAAAAGTGGGGGAACACCCAGGCTGCCACTGAGAAGGGCTCAAACACATCTGGAGGCTAGGTGGCATGAAAATATCCTCGACTCTGGGCAGGGATGGGTCCAAACTGAATGTTGTCTTTAGAGTGGGAGAGGGGTCATGGGTGGAGAGGCAAGCATCACCCGCCGGTATAAGTTTTGCGCTTCGCATCGATTACATGCGAAGGAGTTGCCGGATGACGTGAACCAGAAAATCTTTGGGAAATGTAACAACCCAAATGGGCATGGTCACAACTACACGGTGTTGGTGACCATCCGTGGTGGGATGGACCCCCTCACCGGGGCTATTACCGATGTTGAGGCTTTAGACCGGTTGGTTGGCAAGAAAATCGTCGAGCGGTTCGATCATCAGCATCTTAATTATGACCCGGCCTTCTTTGACATGGTTCCCACAGGAGAAAACTTAGTCCGCTTGATTTGGGAGGAACTTGTTGAGGAAATTCCTCTGGGGCGGCTTGAAAAGGTTGGAGTCATTGAAACTCGGGACAATTTGTTCGAGTATGTCGGGGATGGTCCCCAGTAATATCTCAACAACATGAGGTAAGGCAGGGTGTCGGTGAAAACTTCTTCTGGAAGGACTCGCGAAGAGAACCGGAAAAGTTTGAGAAGGGGTCGGTTCGGTGACACCCTTGTGAACCGAGCTGGAACTGTGTCGAAGCAAGCCTCCGTTCTCCTCAAAAATAATGGCCGAGCACCTAATATCCAGCAAATCGTCAAGCATTTGCTCCGCCTCCTCGGTGAGGATCCAGACCGGAGTGGGCTTCGAGAGACACCGGAACGCGTCGCCGAGGCCCTCACGTTTTTTACGAAGGGGTACCAACAGGATATCGACCAACTCCTCAATGGGGCCTTGTTTCCGATGGAATATGATGAGATGGTCATCGTGAGAGATATTGATTTTTTTAGTCTGTGCGAACATCACCTCCTTCCCTTTTTTGGCAAGTGCCACGTCGGGTATATTCCCAACAAGCGTGTGGTAGGGCTCAGCAAGATTCCCCGGGTTGTCGATGTCTTTAGCCGACGCCTTCAGGTTCAAGAACGGCTCACCGTTCAAATCGCCGAGACCTTGCAAACCAAGTTAAAACCCCACGGCGTTGGGGTTGTCATGGAGGCGCAACACCTCTGCATGATGATGCGGGGCGTGGAAAAGCAAAACACCCTGGCCGTAACCAGTGAAATGCTCGGAGTCTTCCGAAACCAGCAACAAACTCGCGATGAGTTTCTCAAGTTGATTCGGTCGGGAAGGTCAGAGGTACGGTGAGATCCTGAAGGGCTTCCCCCGATACCCTCTTCACCATCATCCCAAGCGCTCCTTTCCTCCTTGCCAATTTTTCTCCTAGCCACATAAACCAAGCCCCTTGGTTCGGTTGATCGCTGCAGAACTTGGTTCCGGGTTGTTGAACCCAAACCCTTGAACCAACTCCATCCACAGACTTTGAGTGGCGGTAAGGAGTGGACCCCTTTTCTCTGCCTATGGGAATTAGGGCCTGTTAAAAAATAACTTAGACAAAATCGCGCCCAGATTTAGGTCAGATTTGGACGGAACGATTGAGAAAAATCCGAGGCATAGCACGCCTATGGTGAGGTGTTTTCGATTGAGGCGCGTTCAAAGATGGCCCGAAGATGGGATGCGAGATGTCCAAGTTATTTTTTAACAGGCCCTTAGGGAATTGTTTTTAGGAAAGATTGAAGCACGGAGTTGAACGCCTCCGGCTGC
>JACZVJ010000065.1 GCA_022572725.1 Nitrospinota bacterium
GGGCGCGCCAAGTTGTGTATCCCCTAAACTTTGGGCCTGTACGTTCCTCTTACACTCCCTTAAATTTTATGTCAGAAGGGATATCACTTTATCCAAAGAAGCAGTAGGGGATGGGTTCTGGAATCTCCTGAGTTTTTCCAATTCTTCCCTGCTCTCTTATGACCCTCACCGCTGGGGGTGAGGCTCTCCTGAACGCTTTGGCTTCTGGTTGACCCGGGCCTCCTCGAATTCACCATTTCATCATGCCTAACACCCTAGTGCATTTTGGAGTTCAGGGACTGCTTGGGCGGGCTTTGTTTCGTGGGGCCGATATTAAATGGATCTTTGTGGGATGTGTCATCCCCGATGTGCCCTGGATTGTGAAGCGCATCGTCGAGGGTGTTGGGCTACCGATTGATGTATATGATCTCCTGCTCTATGCGATCGTTCAGGCCTCTTTGTTCGGGTGCTTGTTTCTCTGTGGAGCCTTGGCCTGGCTTTCGGACACCCCAACCAAAGTTTTTGGAATTCTTTTCTTCAACGCCTTTTTTCATTTGCTCCTGGATGCGGTTCAAACGAAGTGGGCTAACGGTGTCCACCTTCTGGCCCCTCTTTCTTGGGACTTATTGGCCGTTGGCTTTTTTTGGCCGGAGAGTCCCGTCACCTATACCTTCACTCTGGTTGGCCTTGGGTATGTTGCCTGGGTTTGGCACCCGGCGATGAAGCGTCCTTTCCTGACCAACCTACCGTCGATCCCAAAGGGCGTCGTTTCCCTGTTGTTCTTGGGATGTTATTTCGCCGTTCCACTTTTCTTATTGAATGGGCCTCAGGAAGCGGATAATCACTTCGTCAAGACCCTTCGGGACCAACCTGCTCGGGTAGGCCACCCAGTAGAGTTCGACCGTGTTTCTTATATACAACGATCCGGTGGAGATGTGGTTCGAACCCTGGCTGGTGAGGAAATCCAGGTGTCTGGAAAAAGCCTGGACCATTCTAGTGTGGTTTCCATTCGCGGACGGTTTATGAATCCCGGAACGATCCGGATCGACGATCTGCACGAACACCTCCCATGGTTTCGCGACGGGGCCTCAATTCTGGGTTTAGCGCTTCTCGCCATCCTGTGTGGGCTTTCTGGTGGTCGGGGCGCCCGCTTTCTGAATCGAACCGGTCCACGCGAAGGGAGGGACCGTTCGCAGTAGATGTTCACCCTCAGGAGAGTATGCTAGGTTAGGGATCTTTGAAATATCGAACCAACACATGAGGGGGAAGGAGGGAAGAGGTGTGGTTCATAATCCTGGTTTTGTCAAACTTGTTGAACAGGTCCGAGGTCGTATTCGGGAATGTACCGTGACGGAGGTGAAGGCCCGAATGGACCGCGGGGAACGATTCCATTTCATTGATGTCCGTGAGGATCATGAATTTGCCAAGGATTACGCCAAAGGGGCAATTCACCTTGGGCGAGGTATCTTGGAACGGGATGTTGAGACCCTTATTCCGGATAAGGGCGCTGGCATTGTCCTGTATTGTGGAGGGGGCTACCGGTCAGCCCTGGCCGCGGCGAATTTACAGGACATGGGCTATACCCGCGTGCTGTCGATGGATGGGGGGATCAAAGCCTGGCGTCAGGCCGGATTTCCAGTTGAGCAGGGTCCTGGCCCGGCTGTCATAGAAGAGAAGCCGAACACCCGCGTCTTTGACAAGGGAACTGGTGGCCCGATTTGAGTGATGAACATTCCACTGGGTGGGTCCGTCGCCGGGACTCCGGGCCTGGAGCACTTCATCACTCTGGGGGGATGATTCTCGACCTTTTGGGCAAGTCCGTAACATGGCCGGGACCAGAGGTTAAGGGAAACGTCGATCAAACTCCTTTACCACTTCGTTGGTAATGTCTAATCCCTGCCGGCTATACAGCACGATTTTCAGTGTGGCGTCACTACCCTTATCCATGATCAAAGAGAATCCATGTTTTTCTGCGATGGCTTTCGTTGCGGACTCAATTTTTTTCATGTACTCCGACACCATGTCCTTTTGCTTTTGTCCCAGTTCTTGTTGAAATTCCTGTCCCCGGCGTTGGTATTCTTGAACTTTCTGTCGTAAATGTTCCTGCTTAGCCTGCTTGTCAGTCTCGGTGAGGCCAGTGCCATTCCGGAGTTCTTCTTCAAGCTTCTTCAGCTCCTTCTCGGTGCTTGCGAGGAGCTTTTGACGGACGGTCGCGTGTTCTTTCAAAGTGGCGAGGGCCCGTTGACCGGCTTTCGATTTTTCAAAGACGGCTTGGGGGTCGACAATCCCGACCTTAAAGGCTTTAGCGGCTAAGGCGTGCGGTACGATTAGGAAAACGCTGCAGAGCAAGGTCCAGGCTAGGATGAGGGGTACGGACAATCTCGGTTGGCCCGAGAAAGATGGATAAAACCCTTTCATGTTGACAGTCTCCTTCCCACTGGGTGAGTAATAAACTTCATCGTTATTCAAGAACCGTGCTTTCAGCCACCCTCATGACCAGACATCGACATTTCTTGATGTGAGGTGCCCTGGGAAATGAGGGTAGTCACCAGAATAGGGCCTGTCAAGGCAAAGGGGAAATGAGGTGGCATACCGTTGTTCTAGTTGAGCAAATATCTCTTTGTCTCCCCTTCTAGAGAATTATACAAGGAAACTTCGTGGTGGGCGAGGAGAGTTCATCCTTGGCCAGGATTGCCTTTCACGATAACTTGGGCTGGTTAAGATGGAAAACCAGACTAGAAGACCGCTGGTCATCTGTTTTGGTGACAGTTTAACTGCGGGGTACCGGGGTACGGATGGCTTACTGGGTGGTTCTGACGTTCCCTATGGCGGGTTTTTACAAAAATGGATGGAGGGCCGGGGACGGGTCGTGGTCCGTGGTCTCTGCGGTGAATTGACCGCAGACATGGTGAAGCGGTTCACAAGGGACGTGGTGAACCTCAAACCGGATTACACCGTGATTTTGGGGGGAACCAACGATTTAGGGTGGGGTATTGTGCCATCCGTGATTGTCCAGAATGTAACGAGGATGTACCACCTGGCCTTAGAGGCTCATATTCAACCGGTCGGGGTGACGGTTCCCTCCATCCGGCCTGAAGAGCCTTTGTCCGCTCCCGGTGTTTCCGGCATTTCGGATGGGCCGTTACCGGAATGGGTCCGGTCGCATATTTCGAGCCGGCTTCTCTTAAATCGTTTGATTGAAGCAGCGTGCTTTGCACAGAAGATTCCCTGTGTTGATTTATTTTCCGAAACGGCCGAAGGTCCCCACCACCTTTTAGCCGCGTCGTTTTCCAGTGATGGCCTTCATTTGAGCCGGGAAGGGTATGAGCGCTTTGCCAAGATTGTTTGGGAGCAAGTGTTCGCCGCTCAGTTTGGGGGTTGTGGGGCAACTCAGGGAAAGCCGAGACCCAGCTAAGAGGAGAAGGTCGTGGACCAATTGGTGGGTTGCGAAAAGGAAATCGTGGGAAGAACGTGACGAACGGGTATTCGATACCAGGGTTGGGAGTGTTGGAATTGTAACTGGACGATTCCCCGTCGGTTGCTACAGGGGGTCCCTCGCCCTGGTGGGGGAGCTACGGTGTGGGGAGATAAACATTCTCTTCGTACATATCCTGCAGCTTGCTGAAGGGTGGTTGATGGTAAATGCCGGGGAAAACTTTAGATTCCCGGTAGTGCTGATTGCCTCCTCCCTGCCCCATAGGCCTGATCGCAGAATGGCAAGGTGGAAAAGTTTTTAAATGTGGACTGGTGATCAAGGGCCGGCGTGCGGCCGACTCTGAAGAAGCTGAGCTGACTGAGGCTGTCTGGGGAAAACGAATGGAGTAGGAGGATCAGCTTGAAGAGGTGGAGGAAGGGGAGGAGGGCGTAGAGGATGAGCTGGATTCGCTTTTTGTGGTGGAAGAAGTACCGGATGAACTTCCCTCTCCGGTTTTGGCCTCACCGGTGGTTCCTTCTTTTTTATCGCCCTTCTTCTTCTCCTCCCCTTTTTGGCCGTCCGTCGCTTGGCTTGGGTCTTTGAATTTGTTCGAATAGTCGGTGACGTACCAGCCGGTGCCCTTAAACACGATGCCCGGCACGGAAATCAGTTTCCGGACATCCTCCCCGCATTTTTCACACGAGGTGACGGGTGGATCCGAAAATTTCTGTTTCACCTCGAACTGATTCCCGCACGAATCGCAGGCATACTCATAAATGGGCACAGTTAACCTCCCTGATTGTTTTTCGGCATACCCCTTTCATTTCTGAATAACACCGAATCCTCAAAGATCAAGCCGGATAACGCCTTTCAGGCCAGGGCTTGAATGGCGGTTTCCATGCGATCCATCCCTCGGTGGATAGTCTCCAGGGTGGGGGTGTAGGAAAAACGAAGGTGGGCGGGACTCCCAAAGGGCTCCCCAGGGACACAGGCGATGTTGGCTTCGTTTAAAAGATAGGTGGCCAGGTCCGAGGGCGTTGAGATGATTCCCTTGGGGTGGCGACGTCCGAATAGAGCAGCCACATTGGGAAAGGCGTAAAACGCGCCGATTGGCGTGGGGCACATGATTCCCGGGATTTTGTTTAAACGTTCCACCATCAGGTTCCGTTTGGGCTCCAAGTCTCCCATGAGTTCGGCGAAAAAGCTGGTACCCCCGGTTAAGGCCGCGAGGGCGGCCTTTTGGGATATCGAGGTCGGATTGGAGGTGCTTTGGCTCTGAATATGGTTCATGGCGGTGATCAGTTCCTTCGGGCCTGCGGCATACCCGATTCGCCATCCCGTCATCGCAAAGGCTTTGGACACGCCATTCACCAGGATGGTGTGTGGAGCCACTTCGGGTGCCACGGAAACAATGCTCAGGTGCTCCATACCATCGTAATGCATTTTTTCGTAGATCTCGTCGGAGATAATCAAGAAGTGGTGACGGAGGGCGACTCTGGCAATGTCTTCAAGTGTCTGGCGATTGTACACCGTACCAGTGGGATTACAGGGGCTGTTCAAAATTAGCGCTTTGGTGTGAGGAGAGAGGCACGCTTCTAAGGCGGCCGGTTCAATCGCATAACCCTTGGATTCGTCGGTTTGAAGAAAGACTGGTGTCGCGTCAGCCAGCCGGACTTGGTCGGGATAGGACACCCAATAGGGGACTGGGATGATGACCTCATCGCCCGATTCGAACAGAGCCTGGGCGAGGTTGTACAAGGTGTGTTTGGCCCCGCAGGAAACCAGGATCTGAGCCTTTTCGTAGCGAATCCCCTGATCCTGGTGAAACTTCTCGATAATCGCTTCCCTGAGTTCGTCAATGCCCGGGACCGGGGTGTATTTGGTAAACCCTGCCTGAATGGCGGCTTGGGCTGCGGCTTTAACGAATGCCGGGGTATCGCAAGATGGCTCACCAATGGAAAAATCGGCCACATCAATGCCTTGCTTCACCATTGCCTTGGCGGTGGCAGCGATGTTCAGGGTTGGAGAAGGGACGATTCGGGTTGTGCGAGTGGCAAGCTTCATGAACCGGCTTGGCGAATTCGGTGCCGAAGACGTTCGGCGACCTCCGGATGGACAAACTCCTCCAGAGGCCCCCCGAACAGGGCTAATTCCTTCACGATGCTGGAGGTTAAATAGGAATACTCCTCACTGGGCATAAAAAAAACCGTTTCCAGCCGCTGGTCAAGTTTGCGGTTGAGCAGGGCCATCTGAAATTCATGTTCAAAATCGGAGATCGCGCGGAGTCCTCGAATGATGGCCTTAGCTCCTCGCTGGCGGGCATAATCGACCAATAGGCCATCGAACGACTCGACTTCCACACAGGGTAGCTCTTTGGTGGCAATTTTCGCCAAGTCCACCCGTTCGGCTAAGTCCAGCAGGGGTTTTTTTCGCGGATTGGGAGCAACCGCAATGATCAGATGATCAAAAATTCGCAGGCTCCGCTCGACGATGTCGGTATGACCCCGGGTAATGGGATCAAAGGTTCCCGAATAGACACCTATTTGCATGGAAATCAGTGCCCCTGGGCGAAGGAAAAAAAGGTTAGGGTGGTGTCACCGTACCGGGACTGCCGTGATCGGTGAAGATTGCCGATTCGTTCGGGAAGAAGGGTTTTACTAAAGTGTTCAAGAATAATCAGTCCTTGTGATGAAACCTGGCTGCTGCCACTCAGGGTTGAGAGCAGATGTTCAAGATCGGTCTCATGATAGGGGGGATCAGCGAACACGATGTCGAACAGAGGGGGGGATTCAGAGGCTCCAGATGGTCGAAGAAACTCCCTGGCTTCGCAGTTTATGACCGTACTATTCTGGGTATAGGAGCACCGTCCGATATTTTCTCTCAGAATCCGGATCGATGACAAGTCAGGTTCTATGAACACAACATGCTCGGCTCCACGGCTAAGCGCTTCGATCCCGACCGCTCCCGTTCCCGCATATAAATCCAACCATTGGGTCCCCTTGACGCGCTCGGAAAGAATCGAGAACAGGGCTTCTCGCACTCGTGCTGAGGTAGGGCGCAGGTGTAAAGTTTGGGGTGTTTTTAGACGCCGACCTTTCTGGGTCCCAGCCACAACTCGCATACGAATACCCTTTTACCCTATGAGGAAAAGACCTTAGCACACCGTTTCCCTAGCCAGCAAGATAAGGCGAGACCGTGACTCCTTTTGACAGGGTCAAAAAGCGTTGGTTATAGTCCCGCCTGCGGCATGTGACGGTATGGATGTCAGAGATTTTTTGTCCTCCTCGGTACGAAGGCCCAATGAACAAATGAGGAAGTTGTTATGGGCGAGGATTTCTCAAAGGCTATATCCCGGTGGCCTGAATCCGAGCGCCCCCGTGAACGGCTGCTTCGTGAGGGACCCGAAAGCCTTTCCGATGCCCAACTCTTGGCAATTCTCTTGCGGGTGGGTCGGCGGGATACCTCGGCTGTCCAAGTGGGTATGGACCTTCTTCACCGGTTAGGGGGCCTCCAGGGACTCTCCAATCGGGGTTTGGAAGAGCTCTGTGCCGTCCCTGGCATTGGACCCGCGAAGGCTGCCCAGATCAAGGCAGGGATTGAACTCGGGAAACGCGTCCTCTCAACCCCGCTCGTGAGCGGGACTCGCATTGGAGCCAGCCGTGACCTTTTTCAGCATTACTACCCCCTGGTGCGTGATTTACGACGGGAAGTGTTCAAAGCGGTTCTTTTGGATGCCAAGCACGCCATCATACGAGACCTCACCGTCTCGGAGGGCAGTCTGACGTTAAGTGTGGTGCATCCACGTGAGGCCTTCAACCAAGCTGTCCGGGAATCGGCCGCGGCGGTCATTTTCCTACACAACCATCCCAGCGGGGATCCACGTCCTAGTGCCGAGGATCGGGCCTTAACTGCCCGGTTAGTGGCGGCTGGCGAAATCTTGGGCATCCAGGTTCTTGATCATGTCATTATTGGTGATGGAACCTATGTGAGCTTTGCCGATGAGGGGTGGTTGTCACCGGCGAATGATGGCAGCGGGTAGAAATCTCCTCTTGGGGAACGGGCCAAGAGTGACCCTTTTCGGTGGGAAGAAGCGGGGAACGGGGCTTGAGCCATAGCCTGGTCTTCTCTATCTCATTCTCGCCCCAGGCCAATTTGCCCCTCGATGTTCGGTCTTTGGTTCACCTGGGGCTCAACCGGTAGCTTTTGCGTAAAGCTTCATGTTAAAAATAAAGGCTTTCCGTCAGGTTCTTGAATTATTCTGGAGGTCGTGGTTGGCAATTGCCCACCCTCCTGAAATATCTAACCCTCAATTTCGTATAGGAGAACTCTCCGACTGATGCGTATTAGTCAAGAAGAGGTGGAGCATGTGGGAAAGTTAGCGAGGATACACCTGACCGAGGAAGAAAAGAATGCTTTTAGTGATCAATTGAGCAAGATCCTCACCTATATGGAAGAGTTAAATACCGTGGATACCCAGGGCGTTGACCAGATGGTGACAGTGGTGAACCAATCGAATGTGCTTCGCGCTGATGAGGCTCGTCCTTCCATTTCTCAAAAAACGGCACTGGGCAATGCGCCGGCGGCCATAGATGGTTTCTTCAGTGTCCCTAAAATAATCAGCGACCGGTAAATGCGGAGGTGCCTTCAAGGCTATCATGCTGCGTCAAATGTTACGGGCCAAGATTCATCGCGCAGTCGTCACCGATGCCTGCCTGGAATATGAGGGGAGTCTGACGATTGACCAGGATCTCCTGGATGCCGCCGGCATCTTACCCTATGAATTAGTGATGGTTTCGAACCTCAATAATGGAGAGCGATTTACGACCTATGCGATCTCAGGCCAACGCGGGAAAGGGGAGATCGTGTTGAACGGCCCCACCGCCAGAAAAGGCGTCGTGGGTGATCGGATTATTATTTTTTGTTACGAATTTTATAATGAGGAGGAAGCCAAGCACCATCGTCCAAAGATCATTCAAGTTGATGCTCAAAACCGAACTGTGAATACCCTCTAGGTGATTGGCCGGCAGAGCACACATCCACTGTCCTCCGGGTTTCCCCTGGACCACTCGTCTTTCCTGAGCCTGATCCCCTTTTACCATGTCTCTCGTTAAGCTAACCCTGAAAGAACTCCAAGATCAGTTTACCCGTGCCGAGGTCCGTGCCTCCGAAATCGTGAGGGCGTATTATTTGCGAGTGAGCATGGTGGAGCCCAAGGTCAAGGCCTATATCACCCTCAACGACAAGGAGACGGTGCTTGCCGAAGCCCACGCCTTGGACCAGGAGTTAAAGCAGTGGCGAAAGACCATGCCGTTGATGGCCATGCCGCTGGCCATCAAGGATAATATTTGTACCCACGATCTGCCGACGACCTGTGGGTCTCGGATCCTGGGCCAATTTCGTCCCCCCTATGACGCAAGTGTGGTGGCCACCATGCGGCCGCACCGCTTCCTGCTATTAGGAAAGAGCAATTTGGATGAATTTGCGATGGGATCTTCTACGGAACATTCGGCCTTTGGCCCGAGCCGTAATCCCTGGAAACTCAATCACGTGCCCGGGGGGTCAAGCGGGGGGTCCGCGGCCGCGGTGGCGGCGGATGAATGTGTGGCGGCCTTGGGGTCAGACACGGGAGGGTCAATCCGGCAACCGGCTGCGTGCTGTGGCGTGGTGGGGCTCAAACCCACGTATGGACGAGTCTCACGCTACGGGCTTGTCGCCTTTGCATCCTCGCTGGACCAAATCGGGCCAATCACAAAGGATGTCATGGATGCGGCCGTGCTGCTCAACGTCCTGGCAGGGCATGATCCTTTGGACTCGACGTCGGCTGAGGTGCCTGTCCCGGATTTTACACGGGCCTTCAAAAAGAGAGATCTTAAGAAGCTGAAAATCGGGGTTCCGACTGAATATTTCACTGAAGGTCTCGACCCGGAGGTGGAAGTAGCCGTACGAGAGGCCATTGAGGAGTTGGGTCGGCTAGGAGGGGAGATCAAGGAGGTTTCTCTTCCCCACACTGGGGTTGCCGTGGCGACGTATTATATCATTGCCACAGCGGAAGCCAGTTCAAATCTGGCTCGCTACGATGGGGTCAGATATGGACTTCGCTCAAAGCAAAGCAAGGATTTGCTGGAAATGTTTTGCATGACCCGGCAGGAAGGCTTGGGCTATGAGGTGAAACGCCGGATCATGTTGGGAACGTATGTGCTGAGCAGCGGATATTATGATGCCTATTATGGAAAAGCCCAAGCCGTGAGAACCCTCATTCAGCGGGATTTTGAGGAGGCGTTTCAGGACGTCGATCTTTTGGTCAGCCCGGTGATGCCAACGCCGCCATTTCAGCTTGGTGAAAAGATCGACGATCCTCTTCAAATGTACCTGTCGGATATCTATACGATTTCAGCCAGCTTAGCGGGACTGCCCGCCATTTCCATCCCATGTGGGTTTAGCAGGCAAGGCCTTCCAATTGGGTTACAGATTGTGGGGCGGCCTTTTGAGGAGGAGACCATCCTGCGTGCGGCACGGGCCTATGAGTTGGCCACGGAATGGCGCAAAAAACGGCCGGCCATTCGGTAGAGAAAGGAGAAAGTATGACTGAGCTTGCCGCGGTTATTGTCGCTGTGGCCTTTGTGGTCCTCGTCGGGTATTTGGTTCCCACTGTCATCCACCTCAGGCGCATGGTTATGCAATCGGAACGATTATTGTCCCAACTCAACAGGGATCTACCGGCTCTTTTGAAAGACCTCAAGGGTACCAGTGAGAATGTCACGGCAATCACCACTCAGGCCAAACAAGGGGTGGAGCGGGCATCGGTCTTGTTCAACGCCATAGGCGAAGTGGGACAGACTGTGAATCAGGTGCATGGAACCGTTCGAGGGAAAGGGGGTGCAATCCTGCTGAGTTTGGCGAGTGTGGTGGCCGGCTTAAGGGCGGCTTCATCGACGATTAAACATAGGGTTCACAAGGAAGGAGGGAACAAGGATGGCAGGTAATCAGTCAGGAGCGTCAGCTGGAAGTGTGGCGTTAGCGTTTTTAAGCGGGGTGCTTTTGGGTGCGGCGACGGCCTTTTTGATGGCACCTCAAACGGGGCGTGAATCCCGCGAGGGTTTGCTGCGAGCCGCTCGCCGGGCTGGTGAGGATTTCCGAGATATCACGGAGAAAGCCACGGATACGTGGGAGGAGGTTGCTACCAAGGGCCGGGAGTTTATCACCGAGGCGGGTTCGATCATGAAGGATGCCATGGATGCCGGCCGCGATGCGATGAGGCGGGAACGTGAGGACCCGTCCAAAGAATCCTCTCCTCAACCATGAGCTATGAAGCGGTCATCGGGTTGGAGGTTCATGCTCAGCTCCTGACCCGATCCAAAATGTTTTGTGGGTGCGGGACGGAGTTTGGCTTGCCCCCCAACACTCAGGTTTGCCCTGTGTGCCTCGGCATGCCGGGATCGCTCCCCGTCGTGAATAAACAGGCGGTGGAAATGGCGATTCGAGCTGGGTTGGCCCTGAATTGTTCTATTCGCCCGACAAATCGCTTTGCCCGGAAGAATTACTTTTATCCCGATCTTCCCAAAGGCTATCAAATATCCCAGTATGAAGCGCCAATCTGTGAGTACGGTTGGATTGATCTGGCTGTGAATGGACGATCGATGCGAGTGCGTATCCGCCGGGCTCATTTGGAGGAGGATGCCGGGAAAAATATTCATGCATCTGAGGCACCGGGAAGCTTGGTGGATTTCAACCGTGCGGGGACTCCCTTACTCGAGATTGTGACCGAGCCCGAAATGGGATCTGCGGAAGAAGTGGTGACGTATCTTAAGTCCCTGCGAGATTTATTGGTGTATTTGGACGTTTGCGATGGGAATATGGAGGAGGGAAGCTTTCGGTGTGAGCCTAACCTCTCTCTTCGACCCGTGGGTGCCACCACGCTGGGCACAAAGGTGGAATTGAAAAATATTAACTCCTTTAAGTTCGTCAAGGAGGCGCTGGAGTACGAAATCGGGCGGCAAACCAAAGTTTTATTAGAGGGAAAAACGGTTCATCAAGAAACCCGGCTGTGGGACATTGAGAGAGCCCAAACGGTGGTGATGCGGAGCAAGGAAGAAGCCCATGATTATCGCTATTTCCCAGACCCTGACCTCGTGCCTCTCTCCATATCGGAGGAATGGATCGCCGAGCTCCGAGAAACCCTCCAGGAATTGCCTCAGGCTCGCCTGCAACGGTTTGTGACCGAATATAGCCTGTCTGAGTATGATGCCGGAGTGCTCACCAGTTCTCGTGCCCTAGCGGATTATTTCGAGCGGTGTGTGAAATTGTTCAACCAGCCAAAGACCATCAGCAACTTTGTCATGGGTGAATTGCTGCGAGAACTCAATCAAACGGGCTCTGATGTGGAGTCCTCTCCTGTGTCCCCAGAGCGACTCGTAGAATTATTGGGATTGGTGGACAATGGGTCGATCAGCCTGAAAATGGCCAGAGAGTTGTTTCCAGAGGTTTACGCGAGTGGGAAATCACCGGAGCAGTTGGTGGAGGAAAAAGGGCTTCGGCAGGTCTCCGATGAGGGAGAGTTGGGAAAGATTATTGTGTCGGTTATTCAAAGCAACCCGACGCAGGTTGTCCAATATCGAGAAGGGAAGGAAACCGTTTTGGGATTTTTAATGGGTCAGGTCATGAAAGCCTCTGGTGGAAAAGCCCATCCACAAAAAGTGATGGAGTTGCTCAAAAAAGCGCTGGCAGGATAAGAAAAGAGGTTATGGCGCAAACCTGCCGGTCTTTTCCTTCCCTCCTTTTTCCTGTCCACCGCTTTCCATTCAGTGTATAAATGAATTTGCATGGGAGCTGCCTTCACGCGCAGTGGCTCCAGGGTGTGGGGTTGATGGAAAGGGCATGCGTGGAATGAGCGTGATTCGCGAGATAAAGGCGCGGATGATTCTTGATTCGCGTGGCACCCCGACGGTGGAGGTCGATGTCCGTTTGGCCAGCGGGGCGTGGGGACGAGCGGCTGTGCCATCCGGGGCGTCCACGGGAACGAGAGAAGCGCACGAACTGCGGGATGGAGATACCACGCGATGGATGGGAAAGGGGGTGACCAAGGCTTTGCAGAGTGTGACCCAAACGATTGGGCCGAGACTCAAGGGAATGGAGGCGCTTGATCAGTCCCAAGTCGATACCACGATGGTTGCCCTGGATGGAACGCCAGGAAAGTCACGCTTAGGGGCTAATGCGATTTTGGGGGTATCCTTAGCGGTGGCTCGGGCCAGTGCAGCCGAGAATGGACAACCGTTGTATCGCTATCTGGGGGGAGCCAGCGCACGTGAGCTCCCGGTTCCCATGATGAATATTATCAATGGCGGGGCCCATGCCGATAATGGGCTGGATCTCCAGGAATTTATGATTATGCCTGTGGGGGCTTCTCGATTCAGCGAGGCTCTGCGGATGGGGACGGAGGTCTTCCATCAACTCAAAGCGTTGCTCAAATCGCGAGGGCTCACCACGGCGGTGGGAGATGAAGGAGGGTTCGCTCCCGCCCTCAAATCAAACGAGGAGGCTCTGAGTATTATTGTAGAAGCCATTGAGAAGGCTGGTTACCAGCCTGGGCATGAGGTGGTGTTGGCGTTGGATGCTGCGGCCAATGAATTTTTCGACGAAAAGGGGTACGTTCTTCGAGCCCAAGGGAAATCCATCTACTCAGCCGAAAACATGATCGGATTTTATAAAGGCCTGATCGACCAATATCCCATTGTCTCGATTGAAGATGGGTTGAATGAGAATGACTGGAAGGGTTGGAAACAACTCACTGAGTCCCTGGGGCAGCGTATCCAATTGGTGGGAGATGATCTGTTTGTCACCAATGTTGAATATTTATCCCGTGGGATTCGCGAGGGAACCGGAACCGCCATTTTAATTAAGGTGAATCAGATCGGCACTCTGACCGAGACCTTGCAAACCGTCGAATTGGCCAAGCAGGCAGGATATGGCGTGATTGTTTCCCACCGATCGGGTGAAACAGAAGATACCACGATTGCCGACCTGGCGGTGGCCTGGAATACCGGTCAAATTAAGACGGGGTCTCTCTCGAGAACGGACCGGCTGGCCAAGTATAACCAACTTCTCCGTATCGAAGAGGAGTTGGGCTCGGCGGCAATTTACCGAGGAAAAGAGGTGCTTCAAACTAGGAGCCCATCGCCATGATCAGGGCAAACCGCAAACGTTGGGGCTCCGGTTCCCGCCGATGGAAGCACTTTCGACCGTCTCTTGTCACAGTGGGATTCCTCGTGGGTGCCTGCTCGTTGACGTGGTGGTGGGTGGACGCGGCGGGGGTCTCACACTATCTCCAAATGACCCAAGAATTGGAGCGGCTCCAGGGAGAGATTCGCGATCTGGAAGGCACCAATGAAGGACTTCGGGAAGAGATTAGTCGAATCAACCATGACCCGTTCATGATTGAGAAATTGGCCCGGGAGCGGCTAGGGTTTGTGAAGGAAGGTGAGATCGTGTATCAACTCGTGGACCCGCAATGAGGGATTATACAGAAATGCTCGTGATGGGGAATGCCATGGGATAAACGTAGTGTGGACCAATTGATCCCTTCCGCGACTGTTTGCCCTTCCCCTCCCTATGAAGATTCATTTCCAGGACCTGTGATGAAATTTGGAACCATGGCCATCCTGGGTCGCCCGAATGTGGGGAAATCGACCCTCGTGAATCGGTTGGTTCGGCAGAAAGTTGCGATTGTTTCCGATAAACCCCAGACCACACGGACGAGGATCCTCGGCGTCGCCCACTTCCCCCAGGCGCAGGTGGCTCTCTTGGATACACCCGGCCTTCACCGGCCCAGGCATCGGTTAAATAAAAGAATGGTTCAGGCTGCGTGGGATACCTTGTATGAAGCCGATTTGGTGGCCGTGATGGTGGACGGGAGGCTTCGGCCTGGCCCTGGCGATCGATTTGTTCTTGAACAGGTCGCAGACAGGTGGCCCTCACACCAGAGCCTTCCTCTCTTGTTGGTGAACAAGATTGATTTGATGGCCAAACCCAAGGTTCTTCCGATCATCAAAGCGTACAGTCAAATGGGGACCTGGTCCGACATTATCCCCATGTCGGCGAAAACGGGGCTCAATGTTGATCGGCTCATCGAGGTCATTCTCAACCGGGTGGGTGACCATGGCGAGGGATACAGCAATGAATTTGTGACGGACCAATCCATGCGAAACTTCGCGGCGGAGATTATCCGTGAGAAAGTGCTTGATCGGACGAGGGCGGAACTGCCCTATGGAGTGGCTGTCAAGGTGGAGGAGTTTATCGAGCAAGGGAACCTTGCTCGAATTTCAGCGTTCATTTGGGTGGAGAAACAAGGCCAAAAGGCCATTGTGATTGGGAAGGGGGGGGCGGGGGTGAAAGCCATTGGCACAGCAGCCCGTCTGGAAATGGAGCAGGTCTTTGAGATGAAAGTCTTTTTAGAACTTCGGGTGAAGGTGAAAGAAGCGTGGCGAGATACTGACCATCTCCTTGCAGAGTTAGGGTATTAATGATCATGGTCAATCCCTTTAAAACCACGAAGGTACCCTCCGCTGACCCCATCAAAAATGGTGTGACATCCGAGCAAGATGGAAATCGGAGTAAGTTCGATGTGGTTCTCCTCTCTGTGCGGCGCCTTCTGAGCCGAGGAGCGGTCACCAATCTTGCGAACTTGATTGGGCGTCTTCATCCGGCTGATAGTGCCCGCGTCATAATGCATCTCTCCTCCTCTCAAGAACAGTGTACGGTGTTTGAATTAGTGGAAGGTGAGAGGGTACGTGGGGAAGTCCTCAGTGAGTTGGATGCGGAAACGATTCTTCACGTGCTGGAGGATTGGAATGCGGCCGATGTGGCGTGGTTGCTGAGAAACATACCTGACGATGATGTCGCCTACATTTTGGGAGTTCTCCCTGAAGAGCGAGCCCAAGAAATTTTACTGCTCATGAAAACGGATGAGTCTCAAGGTGTGGCTCACTTGATGACCTATCCGAAGGGGACCGCTGGGAGCATCATGACCACGGAATTTCTCTCCCTTCCGGAAGAGACAACGGCCCAAGATGCCCTTCATTGTCTTCAACAGGCTACGAAAGCTGAAACGGTCTTCTATATTTATACCACGGATCCAAATGGGCATTTAACCGGCGTCCTGTCTTTAAGAGCCTTGCTCGGGGTGGCCCCCACGGCGTCGTTGAAGTCTTTCCTGACCAGAGATCCTATCAGTGTCGCGGTGGAGACGGATCAAGAAGAGGTGGCTCGCCAAGTGGCCAACTACAATCTTCTGGCCATCCCCGTTGTGGAGAAGGATGGCCGGTTGGCCGGGATTATTACTGTTGATGATGTGGTCGATGTCATTCAGGAAGAAGATACCAAGGATATGTTGAAAATGGCTGGGGCCGCTGAGGAAGATGCCTTCATGCACATCTCCAGCCTGCAAGCTGTTAGGGTCCGGCTCCCTTGGCTCTTGACCAGCCTGGTGGGGAGCCTGGCCTCGGGGCTCATCTTATGGTACTTTCGCTACGCCATTCAGGAAGTCGTGGCCCTTGTGACGTTTATTCCCGTTGTTGCGGCAATGGGGGGAAATGTGGGATTACAATCCTCAACCCTCATAATCCGTGGGCTTGCGACAGGTCGGGTAGAACTGAGTGATCTGTGGAAAGTCCTCTTTCGGGAATTGCGGATTGGTTTACTCCTTGGCCTCGTTTGCGGCGGGCTACTGGTTGTTGGGGGATGGCTGTGGAAGGGCGGGGCCGTGCTGGGATTAGTCGTCGGGGTCTCGCTCATTGTGGCCTTTTTGCTTTCCGTTGGATTGGCCACGCTTACCCCTCTTCTCTTTAAGCGCTTTCGGATTGATC
This sequence comes from Nitrospinota bacterium, assembly GCA_022572725.1. GTDB lineage: Bacteria > Nitrospirota > Nitrospiria > Nitrospirales > UBA8639 > JACZVJ01. The sequence continues at coordinate 16,252 of JACZVJ010000065.1, forward strand.
CTGCTGTGGCGGCAGGGCCCTTTATCACGACGGCCAATGATATCTATTGGAGTGACCATTTACCTCAGCTTAGCGACAGCCATGCTCGATTATCTGCGGTAGCCGTCCACTGAGCGTAGATTGGAATTCAAGCGGTGGTCACGATGCCTCTTGTGAAAACGCCGGCTATAATCTTGAAAAGCCAACGGTGGGGGGAGGCCGACCGAATCGTGACCTTTCACACCGTTCGATTGGGGAAGATGCGGGGATTTGCGCGCGGGGCCCGTCGGATGAAAAGCCGGTTTGGCAGTGCATTGGAACCCTTTGCGTATGTGGACCTCACGCTGTTTGAAAAAGGGAGTGATTCCCTCTCTCGTGTGAGCCAGGTGGATATCCGGGAGAGTTTTTCCGAGTTGAGAGAGGATCTGGAGCGAATGTCGGCAGCCGCCAGGATGGTTAATCTCGTGGAGGGGGTATCGGCTGATCGTGACCCCAGTCCTCGGATTTTTACCACCTTGTTGGAA
>JACZVJ010000164.1 GCA_022572725.1 Nitrospinota bacterium
ATGGGAATGGCGAGACGGACACGGATTCCCTCCTAGTGAAAGTGGAGGATACGACGGCGCCTGTGGTTCAGTGCAACACTCCTGATACCATTGTGCCACCGGATGCGCCGATCTCCTTCACGGCAACTGCGACAGATGCGTGTAGTGTGCCAATTGTCACGGTCACTGACTTTGACTGTTTCAAATTCACAAAGAAGGGAAAACGCGTGGATAAGACCGAGTCCTGCCAGGTCTCCTTTGGTGGTGATACGATCAGCATCCTCGACTCAGGTGGGGTCGGCGATCACATCACCTGGACTGTTACCGCGGACGACGGCAACGGGAATCAGACCAGCGCAACGTGTGAGGTAATCGTCGAAAACCCAGGGCGACGGTGATGTAACGGTGATATAACGGTCGGGAGTCAAAGAGAGCCTCACACCTTCGGGTGTGGGGCTCTTGTCGTTTGCTGGGCATCGAGACTCCCTACGGTTCCATCCGATAGTTGTTTTACGAAACCTGCCAGAATGCCTCACCTGGTAGGCGGGGAAGAATGGCAGCCCGGAGCGAACCGGAGGCAAATCGCTTCTTTATTTGGTGGTTAAAGCCCCGCCTGGAAGACCGGGGTTCTTTGCCTTCGGGTAATACGGTCCACAATTCTCATTCCACCCCCTCACCCTTCCCCTTTTTCTTGACTCGTTTGGGTGAGATTTTTTCTACTTGCCCGGTCATCTTCTATGTTATAACATTAATAATAACACGAGAGGGCGGATCTTATGCTGAATTTGAAAGTCAGAAAAGTGGGGAATTCGCTGGGGGTGGTGTTACCGAAGGAAGTGCTGTCTCGGTTGAATCTCCATGATGGCGACCGGGTGTTTCTTACGGAGGCGCCGGATGGCAGTTATCGAATCACACCGTATGATCCTGAATTTGAATCGTATGTAAAGATCGCCCAAAAAGGTATGGCGAAATATCGGAATACCCTTCGCGCTCTTGCCCAGTAAGTTCCTCTCACCGCCGTAGTTATTGAAACCGTGATAGAGTGTTTTTACTTTTCGGCAAGTCATCCCCTCACCCCACCCCTCTCCCCATAGGAGCGAGGGGGCAGGATCAAATAGAAAATTCAAAGACTACACTTCTATGAAAGAACCTGCTTGGGTTCCTAAAGATTTTGTCCTCGCATTGCATGAGGATTTGTTGGCTGAGTATGGGGGCGCTCCGGGTATTCGAGACGAAGCGCTTTTAGAATCTGCTCTGGCCCGTCCGCACCACCTGTTTGCTTATGAGAACCCTGACATATTTACGCTGGCCGTGGCGTATATCTCCGGCCTTGTTCGCAATCACCCTTTTATCGATGGGAATAAGCGAACTGCCTTTATGATTGGCTATGCATTCCTGAGCAGAAATGGAAAAGAGCTGACTGCCCCTGAAGCCGAAGCGACGGCGATCATATTGGATCTGGCAAGCAGAAAAATTAAGGAAGAAGAGTTGGCTGCTTGGCTTAGGAAGAACTGCGAGTACCGAAAAGTTTAGAGTTCAGGACCCTCAAGGTTTTTATGGAAACGAATCTCTGAGCTCTTCTAAATTTTTAATTTAGTGAACCGTTCTGACTTCAAGATGAAGCCCTTCCATTTTTTGCAGATGTTGAATCACCTCAAATAGGTTTTTGGCTTGGGGATTCCCTTTTGGGCCGAACATGCGCATGAGGCTTTTGGGCGATTTGTCTGTGAGGTCCCCTAATTCTTCAAAACCAATAGTGGCATTAATATAGTCACGCAAAATGGACTTTCCGGTTTCCCCATCACCTGAGAGAAAACATTGCACACCTTCCTTCAGCAATTCCTCGCGAAAAACCACATCATGCTGAACTCTCGCCTGAATGGTTTCTTTAAAGTCTCGAGTCAGTGCCATGGTCTTTACTCCTCTTTTTTCCTTCTCTTGTAGTTCACCCAAAGCTCCTTGGCCTTCTGAATATCTTTGTTCTGTCCTTTCTTCGTGCCGCCGCCGAGTAGAATAATCAAACGCTCTCCATCTTTCCCAAAGTACAGCCGGTAGCCTGGCCCAAAGTCGATTTTGCACTCAAAAACGCCACCGCCGACACTTTTCGTACAGGACAGGTTCCCATGCTCCATTCGGACCACGGCCGCGGTCACTTTGACAGCGGCTTGAGCATTTAGGGCATGAAACCATCTAGAATAGTGTCTGAGAGAAAACGCCATCTCCCATATTTGACGCGGGTTTTCTCGTGTTTGTAGTAGTGAATCCTTCGCGGGATGTGTGCCAAACCCCTGAAAACAGGGGAGTGTTCGTGTAGAATGCCTCATCATTCACCGCCAGCACGTGGTTTTTTGAGTGAGGATCGAGGAGATGAGGCAGCGCTTTGAACGGCAGTTAGACTTAGGACAGACCCCAATCGAACAGGTGCCGATTCCCCCCAAGAGTCGGGATGAATTGCCCCCCGTCTTGCGCGGGCTCCAGTGGATATTTCAGACGCCAGAAGTGAATGAGCAAATCTTTCAGCTGCTGGAACAGAAGGTCAAGGGGACCAAGCAAGCGACGGGGCGTCCCGGCATGGACCTCTGGCATGTCTTGGTGCTGGGCGTCGTCCGACTGGCTTTGGATTGTGATGATGACCGGTTGGAATACTTGGTCCACTATGACACCTTACTGCGGCGCATCATGGGCTTGGAGTCCCACTTCCGCGGGGAGTTTGGGAAAGGGTTTCATCAAAAGACGTTGAATGAGAATGTGTGTCACGTGGACGAAGCGCTCTTGGCCGCGATCAATGCCATTGTCGTGAAGGCGGGTCGGCCGTTGTTCAAAAAAAAAGACGACGAGCCCATTCGCGCCAAAAGTGATACCTACGTGTTAGAGACCAATGTCCATTTTCCCACCGATTTGAATCTGCTGTGGGATGCCTGTCGGAAATGCCTGGTCTTACTCCCGCGTCTCGCCCAGCAACAAGGCCAGCCCGGTTGGCGCAAGGCCCACACGTGGCGGACGCAGTTGAAAATCTTGCTCCGGGTCTGTGGGACGATTCACCATGGTGGGGGGGCCAAGAAGCGCGAGCGGCTCAACGCGGCGGTCACGGCCTATCTGCAGAAAGCCTACGCGCTGGAGCAGAAAGTCTTTGCCAGTCTGCTGGATCTTCGGCCCCAGGCCTGCTCGCTGCGGGAGCAAACCATCCTGGCCGAGGGGGAGTACTATCACGAGATGCTCATCACGCATCTGGATCTCATCGACCGGCGGGTTCTGCAGGGCGAAACGATTCCCCATGCCGACAAACTCTTTTCCCTGTTTGAACCGCATACCGAATGGATCAACAAGGGGAAAGTCTCCCCGGCGGTAGAACTGGGGCATAAATTACTCATCACTACGGATCAATATAGCTTGGTCCTGGATTATAAGGTCATGGACCAGAGCAGTGACGTCAAGGAAACTCTGCCCTTAGCCGATCGGCTGCTGGCTCGGTTTGGCGAAGGGTGCCTCCAGAGTTGGAGTGTGGATAAGGGGTTCAGCGCCCAAGCGGATCGGGAACTCTTAGAGCTGTTTATCCCCGAGGTCATCATGCCGAAAAAGGGACGGCACTCCCACGCCGATTAGGCCCGGGAAACGCAGAAGACCTTTCGCCGCTTACGACAGCAGCACAGTGGGATCGAATCGGACATCAATGCCTTGGAACACCATGGGTTGAATCGCTGTCCCGACAAAGGGTGGTTGGGGTTTCAGCGCTACGTCGGGTTTGGGATCTTGGCGTACAACCTCCACAAGATCGGTCACCGGCTGTTGGCACACGACCGCCGCCGCCAGCCACGACTCCAGCAAGCCGCTTAGCGCCGCCAGTTGCCGGAAAGAATCTTCCCACCGAGGGAGACCTCTCTCACACATCGACGGCAACGTTCAGGGAAGGGCTCTCACCCAGGACCTGGCACGAAGGGAGCACGAAAAAAGACGTTTGTACGCACGAGAGAGGATGCCTGAGAGAGGTATTGAAAAAATATCTCGGACCATGCCCGAAAAAAACGGCGTTTTCTCTCAGACACTAACTATGGGGAAACAGGTGAGAATCCTCTTTTGAAAAGGGGGGTAGGCGGGTTTAGCGATTGGGGAGATTTTCGGTAGACCCCGCAGTTTTCTGCGGAGATAATTCTCCTCGACTGCGAGTCAAGAACCGCCCGCCCTCCATCACGCCTCCAAGAAGACCGATCAACAGCGTGGTGACTGTGAAAACCAGGAGCGAGAAGGCAAGGGCTTCCTCAGCGGTGATGCCGTAAGCCGTGAGTGTGAGTAGCGCTGCGCCTTCACGAAGGCCCAATCCTGCGACGCTAACCGGAAGCATGGTGGCAAGAATCACCGCGGAATGGATCCAGCCGATTGCAAAGAGTCCTACATGTAAGTCGAGCGATGCTGCAAGGGCGACGTAGCTTACGACACCGAATAGATGCGATAGGACTGACACTGCGAACATACGGAAAAGATATTCCCTTGGCATTGCCATAAAACGGTCTAGCGCTGACCCGAGATTTCTCGACCGTTCTGTTGTTAAGCGCGATAAGGCGGCTTGAATCAATGTGGACCTCTCCCAGCGATTCCGTAAAGACACTCCTGCGAGCAGAACAGCCAACCCGAGACAAGCGCCGACCATCACCACCAC
>JACZVJ010000066.1 GCA_022572725.1 Nitrospinota bacterium
AGAGCAATCGGGGGCGCCCGGCGACGACGAAAACCAGCGGGGATCTCTACGGGGCTCACGGCCTTAGAACTGCAAGCCGCGGCCCCACCGGCGGAGGTGGCCTCCCTTCATCAAGCCATCCAGGGTGATGGAGGCAAGGTCCTGGCTGCCTATCGAGAACCTTTCGGTGGCCAGTGGGTGGTCTTCGCGGCACTCCCCATCGAGCTCGTGGAGCCCACACCCTTTCAACGGAATCTCTCTGACGCCCATGTCCGGAAGCTGGAAACGGTGATCGGGAAGATTCGCCATTTTCTCGATCCGATTATCGTCGTCAGGACCGAGAAGCCCACCGACTCACCCACGAAATATTGGACCCCCAACGGTCATCACCGCCTGTCAGCCATGCGCACGCTGGGAGCCAAAAGTATCACGGCTCTTGTTGTCCCACAGGCGTCTATCGTCTATCGAATTCTGGCTCTCAATACCGAGAAAGCCCACAACCTTCGGGAGAAAGCCCTCGAGGTGGTTCGGATGTATCGGGAATTAGCGGCGTTCAGTCAGGATACTGAAGAGAGCTATTCGCTGGAATTTGAGGAACCAGCCTTCATCACCTTGGGACTCTGCTATGAAACCAGGCCCCGATTCAGCGGGGGCGCGTATCATCCTGTTGTGAAACGCGCGGATACGTTCCTGCCCCTCCCGCTCTCTCGAGCGCTTTCCCATCGAACGCAGTATGCCCAGGCTGTTCTCCAGCTCGATGACATCGTGATCCAACAGGTTGAGGCGCTGAAGAATCGAGGCTTGACCAGCCCTTATCTGAAAACCTTCGTGGTCGCCCGTATCAACCCGCTCCGCTTTCGGCCAAGGGATGCTGAACCCCTCTCGCTTGAAGAGGTGATCAATCGCATGGTGACCGCCGCCCGAAAATTCAACCCGGACAAAGTGAAGTCTGAGGATTTAGCCCGTTCGGGTGAGGCTCCCGCCGAAGAGGAGCCTTCGTAACCTAGGCCAATCAAAATCACCCCTCACCCCCCCCTCTCCCCTTGGAAGGGGCGAGGGTGAAATTTCAAGGTGGTCCTCACAGCATCCCGAATTGTGTATCAGCTTCCACCCAGACTATAATTGCTCCTCTTGAATTCCCACCCTTCACCCTCCCCTCTGCCCTCAAGGGGCGAGGGTGAAAAAAGGAGGGGAAAACATTTAGTCCTTGGAATCCATTTGAAGAGGTTTTTCGAAAACCAGTCGTTTGAAGGAGGACAACCATGAGCTTGGCAGATAACAAGTGCGTGCCGTGTCGGGGCGGGGTGCCACCGCTGGAATCGGCGAAGGTCCAGGAGTTACTCGGGCAATTGGAACAAGGGTGGGAAGTGAACAAAGATGGGCATTTGGAACGGCTATATACTTTCAAAAACTTTGCCGATGCCATGGCCTATGTCAACAAGGTCGGCACGGTCGCGGAGGATGAGGGACACCACCCCGATCTGTACTTAGCTTGGGGAAAGTGCAAAGTGGAGCTCTGGACTCACAAAATCAACGGATTAACGGAAAGCGACTTTTACATGGCGGCGAAGGCCGACCGCGCGCTTGCGAGCAATGGCTGAAAATTCCCCTTCGCTGGGCACATCCAAGGTGGCCCCTACCAAGGCCATGGCACCAGGCACTGGGGAGAGCCTCCCATTGGGCACCGGGTCGCTGATCACCATTAGCCCCTCTCCGTCCCAGGCCACGGCCACCCTTCCCGAGGACGACCCTTGGGTGGACCCTGATGGTCAGCCGAAGGTGGCCCTCCTCAACATGCCTTTTGGCTACTCCAAGTTTCCTTCGATTCAGTTGGGATCCCTGTCGAGGATCCTGAAAAATCGCGGTATCGGGGTCAAGAGTTACCACCTGAACCTCCTCTTCGCCCACAAGATCGGCGTGCCTCTGTATGAAGTGCTGTGTGAGAAACGCGGCATGATCGGCGAATGGCTCTTTTCCACGATCCTCTTCCGGGACAATCCCAAGCATGCTCAATACCCGGAAGTCTTCAAACCGGTCTTTGAAGCCACGGCCAAAGAGGCCGGCTGCTCTATCGGGCACCTCGAAGAGATTGCTCACAAAATCGCCCCCCAATTTCTCACCTGGGCCCTGACCGCGTATGACTGGGGTCAGTACAAAGTCGTCGGCTTTACCTCCACCTTCGATCAAAACGTGGCCAGCCTGACGATGGCGAAGCTGATTAAGGAGTTGTACCCCCACGTCCGGATCGTGTTTGGCGGAGCCAACTTCGATGGGGAAATGGGCTTGGAACATTTCCGGGCTTTCCCCTGGATCGACTATGTAGTGGTCGGCGAGGGGGAGGAGGTCTTTCCCCCGTTGGTCCAGAAAATCCTCAAGGGGAGCGAGGAGAACTTCCCCCCCGGCGTCGCTTACCGCCAAGACGGGGACGTTCATTTCAATCCCCACACCAAATTGTTTACGGATTTCCAACAAACCGGACCGCCGGATTATGACGATTACTTCGACCTGCTCAAGGAGCTGGAAGGGCAGGGGTCAACCGGCCTGAATCGCATTCTCCTCTACGAAGGGTCCCGAGGCTGCTGGTGGGGCGAAAAACACCATTGCACCTTCTGCGGGCTCAACGCGCAAGCCATGCAGTTTCGTGCCAAGTCGCCGGACCAGGTGGCGAGCGAAATGGATATGCTGTCAAGCCGCTACGACACGACACGCTTTCGGCTGGTGGATAACATCATCGACATGAAATACATCGACGGGCTGTTCGCTAAATTTGCCGAGGGGCACTACGACTTGGATGTGTTCATGGAGACCAAAAGCAATTTGACCAAACAGCAAATCCAAACCCTCGCCCACGGCGGGGTCAAATGCATGCAGCCCGGCATCGAAAGCCTTAGCGAAGGGCAACTGAAAGAGATGGATAAAGGGGTGAGCCCCCTTCAAAATATCCAATGCTTGAAATGGAGCCGGTACTACAACATCGATATTTCCTGGAACATCTTGTTAGGCTTTCCGCAGGAGACCAACGAGGATTACCAAGGCCAGATCGACCTCATCCCGTCCCTCTTCCACCTCCAGCCCCCCGAAGCTACCGGAAAATTGTGGCTGGAGCGGTTCAGCCCCTACTTCATGCGGCCGGAGCAATACGGGGTCCGCATCACAGGGCCGGGGACTGCCTACGAGTACGTCTACGATGCCCGCAAGGTGGACCTGAGCAAGATCGCCTACGATTTCGAATACGAGGTGGATTGGAAAGTGGACCCGGCCCTCTATGAGGAGTTGATCCGATTGGTCAACGAGTGGAAGGCACGGTATGTATCGAACGACCGCCCTTTTCTCTACTATGCCAAGGCCATGAGCTTTGTGACGGTGTATGACGGCCGAAATGGCACCCCGACCAGTAAGCGCTTCGACTGGCCAGCCTCATTCATCATCGAATTCTGCAATGAAATCCCCAAAACCTTGGGTCAAATCCGGAGGGGGATGCTGGAACAAGGCAACTCCGGGACACCCTTTGTGGACGCAGTCGCCACCCTCCTCGCCAAACGCATCCTCTTTGAAGATAAAGGCCGGCATTTCACCCTGGCCCTGCCGGTCAACCCGAATCTGTAAGTTTTTTCTTTGCTCAGTCTTTTTCCCTTGCCCTCCTTTGGGAGGACCTGTCTGCGTGCTTGCCTGCGTGCAACGCGCAACCAGCTACTGCACAGGGAAGGAGGTGTCGGTGAGGGGGGTCAAGTTCCTTTTTGCATACCTTTCCCCAGGAGGGTCATAAATGAAGACGTTAGTCCTCGGAGCAACCGGGCAGTTGGGTTCCAACCTGGTGCGGGCGTTGGTGGCCAAGGGCGATCAAGTTCGCGCTTTGGTGCGTCCGACCAGTAAAACTTTCACTCTCGACGGCCTTGACATCGAGCGAGTCACTGGAGACCTCAACGATCCCGACTCGCTGGTCCGGGCCTGTGAACACGTTCAGGTGGTGTATCAAACCGCCAGCTATTACCCCCCCGCGACGATCCCGGTGGAGGTGGCCAAAGCCCAGGCTCTCAGGGAAACCAATAATCTGCTCAATGCCGTCAGGCAGGCGGGCGTCGAGCGCCTCGTGTTTACCAGCACCCTGACGACGATTGGGTTCCCAAAAATCCCAGGCCAGTTGGCTAACGAGGATTGCCTGTTCAGCACGCAATTTCCCCATAACCCGTACTTGATCGCCAAGGCGGCGATGGAGGACCGGGTGCTGGAGGCTGGGCAGGCAGGAGTTCCTGCCGTGGTCGTGAACCCGACGGCCTTCTTCGGACCTTACGACAGCAAGCCGACGAGCGGGACCCAGATCGTGATGATTGCAAAACGACTGATGCCCGGCTACATCCAGGGGCCAGCCAACGCAATTGATGTGCGGGATGTGGCAGCAGCGCTCATCAAGGCCGCCGAGCGCGGGCGGGTGGGGGAGCGGTACATCATCGGGAACTGGAATACCACGCAACAAGACCTGAACAAGCTCATCGCCAAGGTGGCCGGGGTTATTGGCCCCGTGATTCCGGTTCCCTTTCTCGTCGCCCAACAGGGATCGAAAGCGTTGGAATGGGCCACCCGGACCATTTTACGAAAGCCTCCCCTCGTCCCAGCCTTTTTCGTGGAAATGCTCAAGCACATGCAGCAGTACGATTGCTCGAAGGGCCTGCGCGAGTTGGCCTATCCCCAAAGCTCCGTGGAATCGGCGATCCGGGATGCCCTGGCATGGTTTAAACAGAATGGATATGTGTGAGAGGGCGAGGAAAAGAAAGAGGAATATTCTGGAAGTGACGACCCTTCACCAAAGTTCCTCAAGGCTTACGCCGTGCCGGACTGTCCCTTTTCGTTTTGGCTCAGGATTTCGGAAAAGCGGGTGCCCACAATCGAGGTGACCTTCTGCATCAGATCCGTGAGCTCCTGCCATTCCTCCGGGCGAAGGTCCTCCTTCAATTTAGGATGAAGCCCCCATTTCGCGTTGACATTTTGGCCCTCGCGATCCACGATGACGTTTAAGAGCTCCGTCTCCGGAGGCTTTTGACTTTGGCTGCTCGACGATTGCTGTTCAGACTCGTTAGATGAGGCCATATCTGCACTCCTCGTATTGTCTGGTGAAGGTGTATTCTACCTGAATCCTTCTGTCACGGTCACCTTCCACGGCTTCACCCAATCGCCTTGGGTCGTCCCCCCCTCAGCCTGATCTCCTTTTGCCCGCCACTGATTCCTGAGTCTTGACTTGAGTCACCCCTTCTTCGTTAAAGTCAAAATGCACTACGAATGTTTTCACAGGAAAGAAAGCAGCACCGTCACATCCACAACCCACTGAGAGAGGTAGGTTCCCAATGAAAATCGATCTCCAAGGTTTCCGGAAACTGATGCAAGTTTTGCGGAATGTGATCAAAGATCAGGCCGATCCCAAGAAATGGAACATGAATGAACTCGCCAAGAATTTTTTCGAAGGCCTGTTCATCTTGGTGCCTTTGGTCGTGACGATTGCTGTCGTGTTCTTTGTGTTTGAAAAAGTCGATGGATGGTTGAATATTCCCTTCCCTGGGGTAGGATTTTTGACCACGGTCGCCCTGATCATTTTAGCCGGCAGGCTGGCCACTAATGTCTTTTTCCAAGGGGTGTTCGAAACCGTGGAGGGGGTCCTAACCCGCACGCCGTTCATCAAGCTGTTGTACACCTCGCTGAAGGATTTGATCGCGGCCTTCATGGGTGAAAAAAAACGGTTTGATCAACCGGTAATCGTCACCCTAACCCCGAATGGGCACATGGAAGCCCTCGGCTTTGTCACCCGGCAGGATCTGAACTTTTTGGGCCTCAACGACCACGTGGCGGTGTACTTTCCCCAATCGTACAATTTTGCCGGGAACTTGCTGGTATTCCCCAGAAGCCAAGTCCGCCGGTTGGAGGCGGAAAGCGCAGATGTTATGACCTTTATCGTCTCGGGGGGCATCTCCGGAGGACCGCAGCCGGAAGCCGTGCCCTGAGCGGTTCCCGCCACCGCGCCCATATTTGCCTCGCCTTTCATGCCTTTACACCCCCGCCCGGGGTCTACACTCCCACCACCTGTTTTGTCGCTATCGAGCACTCATAAATAAGACCTTCATAAGTAAGTCCACACAATTCTGATTCTGCACCTCCCTTCCATCATTCCCGAGGAATCCAGGTCGTGTCCTTATTTGTCAAAACTTGTATTTCTTCTTTCAGACAGTGTCAGGTGAAATTGTGAAGGTGATCGGTCACTGTCCGGGAAAAACCTCCGTCTGTCATCCCCGCAGTTTTCCATCTGTCATCCCCGCAGTTTGTAGCGGGGATCCATCTTGCTGTTCCTGCGCCTGCCCTCACGAAAGTGGGGGAGGGGGCGGAAAAGATGGATGCCCGCTAAGGTCCGCGCCTGCGCGTCGTAGCGCTATGGCGCGTAGACGCGGGCATGACGGGACGAGGATGCACGGGCCTCAACCAAGTCCACTGAACTTGAACTTCACCGGACAGTGTCTGAGAGATAGAATCTAAGTTTTTACAGATGAGGTGGCTGGGGAGATAAGGAGCGGGAGGAGGATGGTAAAGCAAGAGCCTTGGCCAAGAATGCTTTCGACTTGAATTCGTCCACGATGGGCTTCGGCGATCCACTGTGGTCTGTGGTGTTGGGTCAGTTCTAATATTCCTCTATACGCCAGCCATGGCCTGACCGTTACGACTGGGATTTGCGGGCGCGGTGTAACGTGTCACCTCAAGAGGAGACAGGCGCGAGGACATCTATCGGGTTGCTGACAATAGAGAACACTGGTTGGAAGTCCTTGGCAATGTCTTGACCGTTTCAACTGGGTCGTGCATGCGTATTGTCAGATGACCAACCATTATCATTTCCTGGTGGAAACGGTAGACGGGCACCTCTCACTCTAGTGTGGCCTGCAGTGGGGATTTGAGTATTACCCAATCTAAGTGTATGATAAGTGCATGGCTGTCAAAACCATTACCATAGATCTGGAAGCGTATGCCCTTCTTGCGAGTCGGAAACGGGAAGGACAATCGTTTTCTGCTGTCATTAAAGAGAACCTGAGAGGTAAAACCACCGCCAAAGATCTGTTACAGGTGCTATCTTCCCTCAAGGTCCAAGACAACACGCTGGACCGCATCGATGAACAAGTGACACGACGAAGGAAAAATCCGGCAAAAGCCCCCCGCCTATGAGTTTCCTTGACACGTCGTTTTTGATTGATCTTCTCCGGGAAGAAAAACGAAGGACCAGAGGCCCAGCGCATCAAAAATTGGAACAGCTCAGTTTTACGCCTGTGCGATTGAGCCTGTTCGTGGTATGCGAGCTCGAAGCTGGCGTCTCATTATCGGCTTCGAAAAAAGAACGGGGACAGATCCAACTTCTCTGCCAACATTGTGAGGTTGTGTATCCCGATGATCGCCTGGCTCCGATATACGGGAATGTTCTTGCTCATCTCCAACGCCAGGGAATACCAATTGGCGTGATGGATCTTTTGATTGGTTCACAAGCCTTGGCCTGGGATGAACCGCTTATTTCACGGAACCTCAAAGACTTCCAGAAAATCCCCAATTTGCAACTGGAATCGTATTAACCTTTCTCCCTCACTTCCCTCTTCCCGTAACAAAGGGGAAGAGCATTTGAATTATTCCTAGACGTTGATGTAAGGGGAGTCGGTCTAGGCTTAGTTCTACCATTCCTACATGCCCTGTTCTACTCAAGCCATGGCCAGACCGTTACGACCGGAATTTGCGGGCGCGTTGTACCATGTCACCTCAAAAGGAGACAGGCGCCAGGTCATCTCTCGGGCCGAGGACGATAGAGAATACTGGGTGGAAGTCCTTGGCAAGGTCTGAGACCGGTTCAACTGGGTCGTGCATGTGTAGGAATGTTAGAACTGACCCTACCCTACACTTTCCATTCCTGAATTTCCTCTTCTTTATTGAAGATTCGTAAACTCATCCGGCCATTTTCTGGAAGTGTGCATCACGGCAAGAATACGAATTGTGTTTCGCTTGATAGAGTAAGGAAGGATAAAGGGAAGACCAGCAACAATTAGCTCACGGGTTTTAGGAACCCGTCCTGGTCGTCCTATCTGAGGGTTGCGTTCCAAGGAATGTGCGGCGGTTTCAATCTTGGTGAGTACTCGGTAGGCAGCAGCAGGATCATCTTCTGCAATGAATGTCCCAATTTCTTTTAGGTCAAAAAGTGCTTCTTCAAGCCATTCTACTTTCATCATGAATTGAACGATTCAACAATTTCATTAACCTGAGACTTCGAATAAAACTTTCCTCCCTTTTCGGCCTTTTTGAGACGGTCTCGAATCCTCTTTTCCTGCCAGTCATAGACATCCAAATACTGCTCTACGGCTTCGTTGATAACCCAATTTCTGGATCGATCAATCCCAGCGGCAATTTGGTTAAGCTTTTTTTGGGTTTTCATGGACATTCTTACGGTCACATTTCCGGTTTCTTGGGACATGGTAATCACTCCGATTGCAAAATATTACTTTACAATCATAATACCATAGATTCTTGTTGCTTTCCAGTGTTTCATGGTTGAATTGGGATTCACGGAAGCAATGGGTCAGAGTGCTTGAAATCATTCCCTTACAGTCTTAACCTCCCTTTGGTCACACCAGGAGAGGGTGCCAGTGTGTCGGCCATGATGCAAGCGAGGGGTCGGCGGTACGTCCGCCGCCAGCCGACGTAGTCCGGTTCAGCTCCTGAGCCGACACTCCCCCTCGGCCTTTACCCACCTCAAACGCCACACTATGTCGCAATCCTTGGCAACACCCTTGGCACAAGGACCGGTGCGGCCCTTCTCGCAGGCGACACCCCCCATTTTAAAACCGCTGGTTGGCGTAATTGACACCCCGTTGCTTCTTTTCGGCTCGCCCCAAAAGCCCGTGTATTTTCCCTATTCCATCAGCGTGGAGCTACTCGTTGAAAGCGAAGGGCAAGGGTTAGTTGTAAAAACTTGTGTTTCTTCTTTCAGACAGTGTCAGGTGAAATTGTGAAGGTGATCGGTCACTGTCAGGGAAAACCCTCCGTCTGTCATCCCCGTAGTTTTCCATCTGTCATCCCCGCAGTTTGTAGCGGGGATCCATCTTGCTGTTCCTGCTAGGGGTCGGAAAAGATGGATGCCCGCTAAGGTCCGCGGGCATGACGGGACGAGGATGCACGGGCCTCAACCAAGTCCACTGAACTTGAACTTCACCGGACAGTGTCTGAGAGACAGAATCTAAGTTTTTACAGATTAAGTGGCTGGGGAGGTAAGGAGTGGGAGGAGGATGGTAAAGCAAGAGCCTTGGCCAAGAATGCTTTCGACTTGAATCCGTCCATGGTGGGCTTCGGCGATCCATTTACAGATAGAAAGCCCCAGGCCGGTTCCCTTTTGGAAATGGGCTCGTGCGGCATCCGTACGGTAAAACCGGTCAAAAATATGCCCTTGCTCCTCTGGAGAAATCCCTATCCCGTGGTCTCTCACAGAAAGGCAAGCCATGTTGCCATCCCGCACCAGACTGAGCTGGACGGTGCCTGTGTGCCGGGAATACTTCACCGCGTTATCCACGAGGTTTAAGAGCATCTCCCGAAGTCGCCATTCGTCGCCCAAAACCTGGGCCGGTTCGACCCGTCCCAAGGTCGTTTCAACCTGGCGGTCTTGTCCCAAGACAATCGCCTGTTGTTGGACTTCTTGGATTAGGCTATCCAGTTGAACAGGGTCGGAAGCTACTTTAATCTCTCCCAGATCGGCTCGTGACAGGAATAAGAGCTCCTCGACGATACGGTTCATTCGGTCGATCTCTTCCAAATTACTCTCCAACGCTTCGCGATACATTTCAGGTGAACGTGGCTTCCGCAAGGCCAGTTCGGTTTCGCCTTTGATGATCGTCAATGGGGTTCGGAGTTCATGGGAAGCATCCGCACTGAATTGCCTGATCTGGCGAAAGGAAGCCTCCAGGCGGGCGATCATGTCATTAAAGGTGGAGGCCAGGCGCCCGATTTCGTCCTTGGACCTCGTCTGGATCCGCTGAGTCAAATCACCTGCGGCAATCCGTTGAGCGGTGAGGGTAATGGCGTCTACCGGCCTAAGGGCTCGGCCGGCCAGGAACCATACGCCGAGCATTGAGGCGGCGACTGCCAAAGGAGAGGCGACCAGGAGCACAAAGATGAGGCGGTGGAGCATTTCTTCGACCGAACGGAGCGAGGTTCCCACGCGGAGAATATTGACCAGGTTCTCCCCATGGCGAATGGGGTAGGACAATAACCGAATGGGGATTTCTTCTTGAAATCGGACGGATTCAAAGGTGGCCTGGCCCACGAGGGCGGCTTTCAGAGCGGTTTGGCTGAGAGGAATTTCTTGGGTCAAGATATTGGCCGACTGCAGGGTCACCTGCCCGCCCGGGCCGAAAATTTGAAAGAACTTATCCAAAAGGGCGAGTTCGGGAAAGGCTTGGGCCAGGTCATCAAGAAGGAGAAATGGGCCGAAACGGTGTTCTTCCAAGGACCGGGCCGCGGCTTTAGCAGCCTCTTCGAGGGATCGATCGATTTGATCCTGCAAGGCGCGGGACATCACGAGATACAGGGCGCTGGTAAACAGAATCATGATGAGGACCAGCGCGCTCCCGTACCAAATGGTCAGCCGGACCCTAATGGAAGCGTTGCTCATGTGTTGGCCTTCAGCATATATCCACTGCCCCGAACGGTGTGGATGAGGCTGGGCTCGTGTTCGCGATCAATTTTATTCCGGAGGTACCTGATATACACATCAATCACGTTCGTGAACGTGTCGAAGTCAATGTCCCACACATGCTCAGAAATCATGGAGCGGGTGAGGACCCGGCCGGCGTTCCGCAGGAAATATTCCAGGAGGGCGTATTCTTTCGCCGTCAATTCGAGTCGTCGTCCACCCCGAGTGACTTCATGCGTCACGGGGTTGAGCACGAGATCATCCACTTGAAGGACCCCGGTGGGGTCTCCTCCGGCCCGACGGAGTAATGCCCGGGTCCGGGCTAGCAGCTCCTCGATGGCGAAGGGTTTGGTCAAGTAATCGTCAGCGCCGGCATCAAGGCCTTTCACGCGTTGGTCAACCTCCGAGCGGGCGGTCAAAATAAGCACGGGGGACTTCACTTTAGCTGTCCGAAGAGCCTTGAGAACCCCGAGACCGGGCTGTCCCGGAAGCATCAGATCTAAAATAATCAAATCGTAGTTGACCTCACGAGCCAAATCGAACCCCTGGTTCCCATCCGGGGAGACATCGACGGCATAGTTTTCCTCCTCCAAGGCCCGGCGAATAAAGGAAGCAACCTTCGGCTCATCTTCGACAATGAGAATTCGCATGGCGGGGAATTATAACATGGAACGGAGTGGGTCATTGGAGTAGTGGTGCCGAGGGATTATGTCTCATCCCGGCTGGCAAAGGAGGACGCTGAAGGTAGGGTGAGGAAAAACAAGAGTTAGGGAAGGGGATTTTTTACGCAGAATTCTCAGGGGTTTTTCAATCGGAAGCCATACTGCCTGCTGGTCAAAGCTACGAGTTTTCCCGTTTCATGGTCATAATATGCTGCTTGCCACGTGGGTTGCCCCTGATCATCAATGGTGGTGGCGGCGCAACGGACGATCCTGTCGAGGGACGCTCGTTCCTTTTTGGGAAGGGCATGCCATGCAGGTCCCACGTGAACCCATAAAAGGTTCGAAAGACTTGGAGGGCGGCCGACACCCCGAATGCCTTGATTCAAAAGGTTTGCAAGGTTCGCTTCCGCCGCTTTGGGATTGCAGGGTTCGGGAGCTGACTCGGAGGCTATGAAGGTATAGACGACCCCCCCTACAAGCAAAATGGCTATCCCGAGGACAATCCCCTTGGACATACCGACCTCTTTCATGTAAGTGGAACCCTTTCCTGAATTAAAGCCAATTGCCTTTTTCGAGTGGTGACTAACCCCGGCGGGTCATCTAATTCTAGCAGAGAAAATCCCCCCAAAATGTACCAGAAGGAGGTGGGAGAATTTTTACACCTGAACAAAGTTGCCAATCAAGGGATTGTAGAAAATTTTGATCCCCGCAACTTTGGGTGAGAACTTTTTTTGGTTAAATCAGGAGAAAGGGGGAAATGGGTTTAAATTTGATAATATGGGGGCCTCAGGGCTTCCACTACTATGAATGAAAGGCATGTTAATGAAAGGCATGTTATGGATAAATCCTACGATTTCGATTTAGTGTGTATCGGGAGTGGTCCGGCTGGGCAACGAGCCGCCGTGCAAGCGGCTAAACTCGGGAAACGAGCGGCTGTAGTGGAGAAGCGACGGATGGTCGGTGGTGTGTGTGTGGATACGGGGACCATTCCCAGTAAAACCTTCCGTGAAGCGGTCTTGGCTTTTGGGAGCCATGCAGAACGCTTCCGGTCAAGTCATGGCCTGTCCTTAGACCGACGTCCAACTGTGGACCAACTCCTGGGAAGGGTGAACGACGTGATTCAACGGGAAGGAGAGGTTGTTGAACACCAACTGGTACGCAATGACATCGCCGTGATCCGTGGGGAGGCTTCCTTCCTTGATCCCCACACGGTGAGGGTTGCAGCCGACCAGGACAGTCAACAGTTCACCGCATCCAATTTTCTCATTGCCGTGGGAACTGTGCCTTCTCCTCCTCCGGGTCCTCCACCGAATGGGGAAGTGGTGATGACGAGTGACGGACTGCTTGATCTCAAACGAATTCCAAAGGAGATGGTTGTGGTCGGTGGGGGTGTGATCGGAATTGAATATGCCTCCATGTTTGCCGCCCTAGGCGTTGAAGTCACCCTCGTGGATAAACGAGAACGGCCCCTGGAGTTTTTGGACACCGAAATCGTTGATGAATTGATCCACCAAATGCGAAATCACAATGTCACGTTCCGTCTCGGTGAAGCCGTGGAACGGCTGGATGTGTCCGAGAGGCCGCCCACCAGGGCGATTATCCACCTCGAGTCCGGCAAACGTTTGGTCTCGGACCTCGTTTTGTTTTCGATCGGGAGGTTGGGAGCAACCGAATCGTTGAACCTAGGTGCGGCTGGAATCGAAGCGGATAAGCGGGGCCGGCTAAAGGTGGATGGCCAATTCCGCACGGGTGTTCCGCATATTTTTGCAGCGGGGGATGTCATCGGATTTCCCAGTTTGGCCGCCACTTCCGCTGAGCAGGGTCGATTGGCCGCTTGCTATGCCTTTGACGTTCCGACGGAACCTATGCGGACACATTTTCCCATCGGGATCTATTCCATTCCGGAAATATCCATGGTCGGTGCGACCGAGCAGGAACTGACCACCAAGAGGGTGCCCTACGAAATCGGCTTGGCTCGGTATCGGGAGATTGCCAGGGGGCAAATCCTGGGAGATGACACGGGGTTACTGAAGATGCTGTTCCATCAACAAGACAAGCGTGTGCTGGGCGTCCATATCATTGGAACGGGAGCAACCGAGCTCATTCACATCGGGCAAGCTGTTCTCAGGTTGAATGGCGGACTCGACTACTTCATGACGACCGTCTTTAATTACCCTACCATGGCGGAATGCTACAAAGTAGCTGCTCTGGATGCGTACAACAAATTGGTTCTCTGAGCTGCTGCATCCATTATTCCCGCTAGCCGAGAAGCCGGAAGACCCAAAAACGATCTCAGATTCCAATTTTTAGAAACATGATGGAGCGGATAAACGTTCCCGGGTCGAAAGAAAAACACGTGAGTGAAGAACTTCAAATTCTGAAATTGGTCACCCAACGGTTTGAGACAGCTGGAATTCCATATATGGTGACCGGATCCATCGCCCTCAATTTTTATGCGACGCCTCGCATGACAAGGGATATCGATTTGGTCGTAGAGCTTTTGGAGTCTGATGCCGAAACTGTCGTGGGAATCTTTGAGGGGGATTTTTATGTTGACCCGGAAATGGTTCGCATGGCGATTCAGCAGCAATCCATGTTTAACCTCATCCATCACGTGGAAATACTCAAAGTTGATTGTATAATTCGCAAAGACACGGCATACCGACGTGAAGAGTTTGCAAGAAGGCGGCAGGTTGCCGTAGAGGGACACGCGTTGTTCATTGTGGCGCCGGAGGATTTGATTCTCTCCAAGCTGGAATGGGGAAAAGACTCACATTCCGACATCCAATTGAACGATGTTCGAAATATCCTGAGGTCCGTCCCCGATCTGGACCGTGACTACCTTGCCATGTGGGTAAGGGAGTTGGGTTTGGACACCTTGTATCGAGAAGTGAACACATGAACGATACCCCAGCCGACCTCCAACAGCGGTATCACGCCATGCTGCTATCGCGTTCTGGAGAAGAACGACTCAAAATGGGTTTTTCCATGAATGCCATGGCACGAACCCTGGTCATGGCTTCTTTATTGGAAAAGACCCCTGACGCAACCCCGCCACAACTTCGCCAAATGCTCTTCCTTCGGTTGTATGGACATGAATTTGACCCACAAACGAAGACAAAGATACTGCAGGCGTTAGCGCAAGACCTTCCTCCCAGCGCGGTGACCCCTCGGGGGTCATCGGAGCGGTCCTAAAAGCGCACTGAAGACAAATCCGCGATTCCCTGAACCCTGCCCAAGATTCGGGAAACAAACCTCACCAAAGTCCACACAGGCACCACCCCTGAGGACTATAGTGTTTTAACTTTCAATTCGTACATCTAAAATCTCCCTCGCCCCTTTGGGAAGAGAGCTGGGGTAAGGGGCTTCCCAGAAAGTCAAAACACGATATTGTGGTTTGAAGGTCGCTACCCACAAGTCCGGGACATGCATCGCTCATGCAGAAAGGATTCCCGCTTAATGATTTATACACACTTTACTTTGTTAAAATTACACATTATAATACACACTATTAACAACATGAGGAGTGTGACATGGCTCGTGTCAATATTATGATCCCGGAAACGATGTTGGCGGAAGTCGATCAAGCGGCGGAGGAAGACAATTTGAGCCGGAGTGCCTTGATTCAGGAGGCCGCTCGGCGGTACCTGGAGACGCGACGGATCGAGCGAGAAGCCGCCGAGCGGAAACAACGTATGGAAAAAGCTGCCGCGAACATGGACAAACTGGCAGACAAGTTTGGCAAGTGGGACGGGGTAGGGACCATTCGCCAGTTTCGTGACCAGCGGACCGGGGCGAAGCGATGATTGCGGCGTATCATGCCGGCTATATTATCGATGCTTCAGTAGGGGTGAAATGGTTTATCAAGGAACACGAGGGAGATCGTGATGCCGCTTTAGCCATTCGGCAACGGCACATCACCGGACAAACCCAGATGATCGTTCCTGAACTCTTCTTATTGGAAGTTCCCAATGCAATTAAAGCCGGCCGAAAAGGTACGGAAAAAGATCTCGCCGACGTCTTGGACGTCCTCACAGATTTGGAGTTACAGGTCGAGCGGCACACCAGCACAATCCTCAGAAAAACAAACGCCGTGGCCTGGGCCTACAACCTCACCTGGTACGACGCCGTCTACGTTGCCCTGGCTGAGATCCTAGGCTTTCCCTGCGTGACCGTGGATGACGCCCTGCTTCGAAAAATGAAAGGGCATAGCATTGTACTTCGGCTGAAGGATTTAGCGTTTAAGTGATTCCAGGGGAGAAAGCACATTAATGGATTCCGGCAAAGCAGGTGAAAAAGCTAAAACTGTGAGCCGTTATCTGCCCCACGTGCGCCGAAATGATGGAGTCAGCTTCATTGCCCATTATCTTGGGGAGCATTTGCATGCGGTGGCCAATTGGTCGGAGATTTTGCGGCGATCTTTGGGAATTCTCCCTGAGGATAACTGGCAGAGCTATGGCATGATCTTGGTAAATGCTCCTCGGCCTCCCAAAACTATACCTCCCACGGAAGGGGCTTTAATCTTTAGGTGCACATCGAGGGCGACATGGAATTCCGATCAGCACGAACTTGGGACTCGTGACACAGGCTTCCTCCTCAATAGCGTATAGGCGAGGACAGCCTTTTGCGTATTTTGAATACACAAAGGCAACATAGCTTTGATTGCGTTCACACCGGCGTATAGCACGTTACTCCCGGGGTAGCTATAAAACGGCTGTCGGCTCATCTGGTGAGAGTTTCCGAGAGTAGCATCCCTACCATGCGAAACCATTTCTTTCATTATTGGGGCAAAGCCGACGAGAAATACGTCGGCCCAACAAACTGGCATCCCCTGGGGTATCACTGCCTGGATGTCGCGGCGGTTGCTATGTCCTGGTGGGAGGCAAGTCCACCCAATGTTCCCCGCGAGCGCGGGGATGAACCGCCACGAAGGGGACAGCGGAGAGCCTAGCTGATATGTTCCCCGCGAGCGCGGGGATGAGCCGTGTGGGACCTCGACCCAGTCCGCATCAGGGGGATGAACCTCTGGTATTCCACGACGATCACTTTTCCAGTGAAATCCTCTTTGATGCTGAAAGGGGTTGAGCACCCTTTGCCTGACTTCCAATCCAGCACCGTAGCGCCCACCTTTCGAGGTGGGCGAGGATTGAAACCGTATTGAGCGCACAGAACATCACGTGAGGAAAAAGGTGGCAAAAAAATTGTTGTCAGGGATGAGAATTTTTGATAATATGTCAATATGTA
>JACZVJ010000007.1 GCA_022572725.1 Nitrospinota bacterium
GCGAGGCACGTGGTAACTATTCAGTTCCGTCCAGAAGGTCAGGCGATCCGGCAGGGTGAAGTCGTAGACTTTGACGGACACCGGCAGGCTGATGTCATTGGACCCTTCCACAGAAACCGTGATGGCACCCTGGTACAGGCCGGGCGAGGCAGTTTTCGGGATATAGATGTCCACGTAGACGGTCTGGTTATTTTGCGTGGCGATGCCTCGTTGGGTGTCCGGAATGGTAAAAGCTTCCCCAGCTTGTATGGGGATGGCGTAGGCGGGCTGCCACTTGCCGCTTTTGTTCCGTGCATACCAGTTTTTGTACAGCTCGATGTCGGATAGTTGAATCGTCGTCTTGTCGGGCCCTTTGAGTGCCTGCGGGACGATTATAATGTTGTGCAGGCTACCGTCGGTGATTTTTTCCACGCATAGTTGAAAGGAGACATATTCCCCGCGTGCACCAAACAGGCGGATGTGTTTTCCATTAAACACCGCGTTGGATTGTTTGTAATGGTTGCCCGTGCCAATGTCCGCGAACATGGGTTTGGCCTGCTCAGGGCTGATCTTGATGAGGCCTGGCAGCGCCCATACGCGGAACAGATTATCCTGCTGCGAGGGAGGCTGCCCCGGACCCGGTGCGTGCAACGCCGGAAGTTTTGGCTGACGCGCAAGTTTTGGCGAAGTGGTCACTTCGATGTTGGCCGGTGGGGATGTCTGGCCGCTGCGGGCTACAGCGATGACTTGAAGGGCCCCTTTCTCAGACGGCGGCATATCTTCGAGGTAGAAGACGGTTGGGCCCTGCGCGGAGGGATGTTTCACTCGCCAGCGGTCGATCGGTGTGCCGTTCCATTGCAGTCGCCAGCAGAAGACGTTGGGGTCAGGCTGAATGGTGACCTTGAGCGCGCCGCTGTGAATGTGTGCGCGTTCAATGGCCGGTTCGACCTTGATGGTGGGAGCGGCGGGTTTCGTGTCCAGAATACCGCCCAGTTCCACTTGCACATAGGGTGCCCGGCCCCTAGATTCGCGGCTGTAAATGAAGTTGTTGTGATAGGAAAGATTGCCACCATCAACGACTGCAAGGCCATCGGTGTCCCGGGCTATCAGCGCGTAGACCAGGTCGGGTGGGAGGTTGATTGAAATCCAGCCGTCTTGTTCTTCCTTCAGCGCCCCCCACGTGGCGAGAGTGTTCCCGGAAGTCATAATTACATCGGCGAAATGTGAGCCTTTCCAGGCCCAGTGTTTTTGGGGGTTTGAGGAGGCATACCACCACGTGGCACCGTCAGCTTTCAGAAAGAATGGGGTGGCGTGGCCTTCCCTCCAGTCCTGGTTGACGGTGGAGACACGGAGATGGCGCATCCGGTGGGCACCAGCGGGCTTCAGGAACAGCTTGGCTTTTGTTACTTCACGTCCCTGGATGCGTGACGCATCGAAGCGGATGGCGGCCATTTCCTGGATGGATTTGAGTTTGAACCGGCGGCGGTTACCTAGGCTGATATTGCGTTCATCTTCATTGGCATCCGACAGCCAGATGTCAGCGGTGGCGGGCAGTTTGACGACATTGCCAACCTGTGCGGACACCACCTCCACTGGCGCAGTTAACAGCAGGGCGGCGGCGAGGCATAGATGCCAGGGTATCATCGGGGGATTCGGCACAGAAGCCATTCCTTCTTATAAAAGCCGCGATGAAGCGCACGGTAGTGGCCCGGCAATACGATTTGATTTATTTCCCACTCTGGGATTTTCCCGGGCCCTGGTCCCGGTTCTTTTTGATCCGCTGAACTCTTTCTTTCAATTCCCGCATATACGTCTCAATGTCTTTGGGCCTCATGCCCTTTTCTTTGAAATATTTTAACGTGGCCTCGGTGAGCTGCCGGACGGGGTCCTTTCCCCCTTTCCCCCGATGACTACTTTTTTTCGCCAAGGTCAAGGGACGTGTTGTTTTCATGAATGAACCCTCAAAGCTGGAAATGATGCGTTTTTCAAGCTTGACAATATATTCGGATCAAGCAGTGTGGCACTGAAGGGAAATGGCATACAGGAATGGGGGATTAGTGCAACGGGGAGCTGGCCCAGGGAAACACAAGAAGAGCCCCACACCCGAAGGTGTGAGGCTCGCTCATCTGGATGAGACGGGAGGATGGTCGCTCATCGAGATGGTGACGGTGAAACTAAAGGTGATGGCCTTAGGCTCGACCCTTTCGCATCCGCCATGCCAGTAGACCCGCCACGCCTGAGCCTAAGCGCAGGATGATGCTGGGTTCAGGGATTGGAGATGTGCGTTAAAAAACATCCCGTCCCATGGCGTGCTGCGACCTTGTGAAAGGCATAACCGGGACACCTTTCATCATCATTACACAAAAAGCCAGTACACATAACCGGCCAATAACAACAATCCTTTGGTAAGGATGTCGTACATGTCTTTGCCCTCCACATGAGGTTAAGAGTTAATGACACCAGGGTATGGGGAGACGACGTCTCCAGCTCCTATCCCTGTGGGTTTAGAAAGTTTTTCCTGAGCTAAACTTTGCGAAATCCATGCCACCCGACCTGGCACTGGCCAATCATGGATGCGTACCTCCGTAAGTTCTTGAACGATTTGAAGAAAAAATTTTCCTGGCGGGCACATTCCTTTCCATTCAAAGAATATCCCTCACCAAAAACTGGAAAAAAATCGAACGGGGAGTGAGATTGCAAGACGACGAAAGGATCAGGAACGAAAAAATAACCGGGGGAAGGACAACCAATCGGGGCCTAGTAACAGGCCCAAAAACTGTCAAGGTTTCTGACAGGGGATTGTAGGAGAATTTCCGGGAAGTTGATTGAAGAAGGTGAAAGGCACAGGAGGGTGACCGAAGGTGGAGAAATCGTTCTCAAAGGTGTCAACGCTTCAGATAGGCAGGGGGCCCTGTGGTGAAAAAGAAGGGAAAGGGCTTAATTTAGATGGTTCTTACGGAATTAGCGTGTGTAAAAAATGATGGGTGAACGTCCGTGAGTCCCCCTCCTCCACAGGTTTGCGCAAACCCACGGAAATTCTACCACGGCAAACTATCCGAAGACCCTCCGCCCTGCGGGGCTTGCATTTTACGCAATTTTTCGGGTATCTGAGGCCCTCAGAAAATCCGGATACTATCAGCGTTCCACTTCGTTGGGGCACGTCGCTCCGAATGGAGGTTATTCTGCATGGCAGCAGCTACGACATATGAGGCAGGTCAGGATTGCGACTCTTATTGCACCAAGTGCAAGCTCGTTCTGGCCCATGTGATCATTGCGATGCGCGGTACCCATCCGGCAATGGTCGAATGCAAAACCTGCCACGCAGTCCACGCGTACAAAAAAGAAGCGCCATCGGCCAAGAAAACCGGCACCAAGCGTAGTCCCACCAAAGCCAAGGCCAGGCAGGCTAAGTACCAAAACCTACTGGCGGGGCGGGATATATCTGGCGCCGAGTACTACAAAACCACGACGCTGTTTGCGGAGGCGGACGTTGTTGACCACAAAATCTTTGGGCTCGGCGTCGTGACCCAAATCCTGAGCGACAATACGATCGAAGTCATGTTCCAGGCATCCACCAAGATCTTGGTTCATGGGCGTTAACATTTCCCACCGATGCAAGCACATCGTCTGTCAGGAGGGGTGAAGGGGAGGGACCATGAGCCGGCTTCCCAAAGCAAAAAGTCAGTGGAACAAAGTTTTCCATGAAAGACCCACGGCAAACTCGGAAGGATCATTTAGATAAAAGAAAACCGGAGGAGCAACGAAATGAAAGAGGACTCCTGGGCAGCAACAGGAGTCGAGAAACGGACTTGAGAATTGTACAATCCTTCCCCGGCATTACGGCCTCCTTGACCTGGGGAAGAAACCTGTTATCGCGGGCACAAAGAGGGGAATGAGGGTCCCATGACTATAATGGGGAGAACCTGCTGGATTCTCTTCCTAGTATTATGCGGCTCAGGATCTGCTTGGGCTATTGAACTTTCTCCGACTCGGGATCAAATTGAGCACGCCCTGCAAGAAGGTCGCGTGGCGGCCCAAGCCCGCGTCCTGCCCAACGAGTTGTATGCCTGGTTCGGGTCTGTTGAGGAATTTGAACCCAAAGGCTTTCTGATGACTAAGATGAATGGCTTGACCGTCCTGGCCGCCCATTTTGCCCTGCGGGGTGAGGAACCTTCACAGGGGGAGGTAGCGCGCATTCTTGATGAAGAATCGATGCTGGTGAGTGTGATCCTGTTTGGGACGACGCCTACCTTTGCCAAGGATAGTTATCTGGTGTTGAAACAGAGTGAGAAACTGGTGAAGCCGGTCAAGGTGCGGTTCGATGGAGTGGCGAATCGAACGTCCATGTGGCCTCATTCCCCACGCTATACAGCCAAAGTGATTGCGAATTTTCGGTATGAGGATTTTGATCCTCAGGCTCCCACGACGGTGATTGTGTTCCCCAGCGAAGGGGGAGAGCGCTCGTTTGAGTTGGATTTTTCACAAGTACCTTAGGAGCCTGTCCAAGATTAGACTGATCTACTGCGGTTGCGCAGGATTTGGCCAGATTTTCCGATCCTTTTCGTTCAATAGGCCCCACTATTCGCCTCAAACGATCGAAAAATCTGACTCAAACCAGCCCAACCTCGTGACGATCGCTAATCTCGGACAGGCTCCTAGAAAGCTTAAAGGACCTTCTCCCCAAACTCGAAGTTCCTGGTTTCCCACTGCCTTGGCTGTTGACCTTCCATGTGGTCCAGTGACTTGAAAGTCGCCGAAATCATTGCGGTTGGCTCTGAACTCCTGCTGGGAGGACGGACCGACACCAACTCGGTGTTTCTTGCCGACCTTCTTGCCCAGCAAGGGATTGAAGTCCGCTTTAAATCCGTGGTCGGCGATTCCGTTGAAGACATCGGGGTGGTTGTGAAGCAGGCTGCTTGCCGAGCCGATCTCGTTCTGTTGACCGGGGGGTTAGGGCCCACTGTGGATGATCTCACTCGGGAAGCCGTGGCTCGGGTGACGGGCCGTCCCTTGCGCCAACGGGTCCAGGCTCTACGGGCCATCAAAGCCTCCTTGGCCTCGCGAGGAGGAACTCCTACCTCTTTCCAGTTACGCCAAGCAGCGATTCCCGCTGGGGCCCGGGTTCTCCCCAATCCTGCTGGCATCGCCCCTGGGTTTGCTCTTGAGTGGCGGGGCTGTCTGGTGATTGTGCTTCCTGGGGTCCCCCACGAAGCGAAACAGCTCTTTACCGAGGTTGTTCTACCCATGCTGGCGGAGAAGGTCGGGTTGAGAGAGCCGGCCGATCGGCGGATATTGCATACCTTTGGGTTAACCGAGTCGGCTGTGGATCAACGGCTTCGGTCACTCTTTACGCAAGGGAAACATATTCGCCTTGGGGTGTTGGCCTCTCCTTTAGGCGTCACCATTTCCCTGACTTCTTGGGGTCAATCCTTAGGAGGTTCTGGCAGCTCCGGTCCGAGGAAGGCGGCGACTGGCCAGGATCGCTTAGTCGAAAAAATTCGGAGGAGATTACACGGTTATATTTTTGCCGAGGGCCAGGATAGCATGGAGGAGGTCATTGGCCGGACCTTGACTGCACGTGGTTTGACCCTTTCCCTGGCGGAATCCTGCACCGGTGGGCTTATCGTTCACCGGCTGACCCAAGTCCCAGGGAGCTCTGCCTACGTGGAGCGGGGAGTGGTTTGTTATAGTAACCGTGCCAAAATGGAGCTGTTGGGAGTGAAGGAGAAAGACCTCATGAACTATGGTGCGGTGAGTTCGCAGGTTGCAGGGGCGATGGCCCGAGGCATCCGCAGCCGGAGCCGGACCGATCTTGGATTAAGCGTCACCGGAATCGCCGGCCCTAGCGGAGGGTCTCCCCAAAAGCCTGTGGGGTTGGTGTATGTCGGCCTTGCGACGGGACGTGGATGCTTCACTCAGGAATACCGGTTTCATGGCGATCGGTCGTTCATTAAGCTTCGGGCCTCGCAGGGTGCCCTGGATGTCGTTCGACGGTGGCTCCCGGTGGGGATCGCAAAAGGAAAGTAGATGGAATCTGTGAGTATCAGAACCTTTTTGGCGGTCAATCTCACCTCCGCTGTGCGGCAGGCCCTGGGCGCTAAGCAGCGCCAATTTCGGGCTGAGTTCCCGCCCATGGCGTGGGTTCGACCGGAATCGATCCACCTGACGTTAAAATTTTTGGGGAACACCGATGAAGCCCACGTGGAACCCCTCCGGCAGTCTGTTGGCCAAGCCATCAAGGATCTTTCGGGCTTTTCAGTTGAAGTCCAAGGGTTCGGCGTTTTCCCTCACCTTCGAATGCCACGCATTTTTTGGGTGGGAATGACCGGCGAGACAGAACGATTGATTGGTTTGGTGGAACGTCTCGAAGACGCCGTGAGCCCTTTAGGGTTCCCCAGAGAACCCAAATCCTACCACCCTCATTTGACTCTGGCTCGGATAAAGGGGCATCAGCGAGAGGTAGGCCAAGCCATTGGCGAATCAGGGGTCTTGTCTGAGTCGTTCACCTTTGGACTCCTTCCAGTTAAGCAAGTCTGCCTTTTCAAAAGCGATTTACAACCAACAGGTTCGGTGTATACGCAATTATGGGTACTTCCGCTTGTTGAGGGATGCCCAAACTCCTGACATAGTGGTGAAGGGATTGTTGGCCTGACTCCCTTTATCCAGTATGATAGGGTTTCTATTTTGAATTCATTCCTTCAGGAGGTTTTATGAGTGAACGAGCCAGTGACAAGGATGGGAAAAAGCGGGCGTTGGAGTTGGCCCTGACCCAAATTGAAAAACAATACGGCAAAGGGGCAATCATGAAGCTAGGGGCGGCAGATGTGCAGACGGAGATCCCGGTTACCTCCACAGGGTCCTTGTCGCTGGATCTGGCCTTGGGAGTAGGAGGCCTTCCTCGTGGTCGTGTGGTTGAAATATATGGACCTGAGTCCTCTGGCAAAACCACCTTGTGTCTTCATGTGATTGCCGAGGCGCAAAAGAATGGAGGCGCGGCTGCCTTTATTGACGCAGAGCATGCCTTGGATACGACTTACGCCAAAAAATTAGGCGTTTCGACGGATGATTTGCTTGTGGCCCAGCCCGACACAGGGGAGCAGGCCCTGGAAATTGCCGAAACCCTGATTCGGAGCGGGGCCGTAGACGTCATTGTCGTGGATTCGGTTGCGGCCTTGGTTCCCCGAGCGGAAATTGAGGGAGAAATGGGTGATGCCCATATGGGTCTCCAAGCCCGGCTTATGTCCCAAGCTCTTCGGAAACTCACTGGCGCCATCTCGAAATCTCAAACCACCTTGATTTTCATTAACCAAATCCGGATGAAAATCGGGGTCGTGTTTGGAAACCCTGAGACCACGACTGGAGGTAACGCCTTAAAATTTTATGCCTCGGTTCGATTGGACATTCGTCGAATTGAGGCTATTAAAGATGGACAGGAGGTCACCGGCAGTCGGGTGCGAGTGAAGGTGGTCAAGAACAAGACCGCGCCCCCCTTTAAACAAGCTGAATTCGACATTATGTTTGCTGAAGGCATTTCAAAGGTTGGTGAGCTTGTGGATTTAGGCGTGGAAAAGAAAATCATCGAAAAGGCCGGAGCGTGGTATTCTTATAACGAAGAACGATTGGGACAAGGCCGTGAGGCCGTGAAGTCGTTTCTCAAGACCAACCCGGACATTGCTCAAGACATTGAACGCCAAATCCGGGAAAAGGCGGGATATGGCGTTCGAACCCCTGAGAAAAAATCTGAGGAACGGACGGAGGGGAGAAAGTCTCCGTCAGCCCGAAGCCCTGTGTGACGTTCGTCCGCCTCTTTGGCAAACTGGTCAAACGCTGGGAGGGGGATCATCACACCTGGGTTGAGCCATGGGCCTGTTTTGAGAAGTAGGGCCGAGCGTAGAACATGGAGGCACCAGACTTCGGCCCCTCGTGGAGAGGAACTTTTCTTCCACTATGGCGTTGAGTGCAAATGACCTTCGAGAGTCTTTTTTGGACTATTTTGGGCGGAACGGTCACACCACAGTTCCCAGCGCTCCGTTGATTCCTCAGGCTGATCCCACCCTCCTGTTCACCAATGCGGGCATGAATCAGTTCAAACGGGTTTTCCTTGGGGAGGATACCTTCTCATACACGCGCGCGGTGTCCGTGCAAAAGTGTATGCGGGCGGGGGGTAAGCATAATGATTTGGAAAATGTGGGATACACCCGGCGGCACCATACGTTTTTTGAGATGTTGGGGAACTTCTCTTTCGGAGATTACTTTAAGGAGGAAGCCATTCGGTTTGGGTGGGAATATTTGACTAAAACCTTGAAGCTGCCCGCAGACCGACTGTGGATCACAGTCTATCGAGAGGATGATGAAGCGCATCGTCTTTGGGAACACGGGATGGGGGTTCCAGCCTCACGAATCGTGCGAATGGGTGAAAAAGATAATTTTTGGCAAATGGGGGATACCGGTCCCTGTGGTCCCTGCTCGGAAATCCTGATCGACCAAGGTCAGGAATTGTCTTGTGGCAAGCCGTCCTGCGCGGTGGGGTGTGATTGTGACCGGTACCTCGAAATCTGGAACCTCGTCTTTATGCAATATGATCGTGATGCGGCAGGGACACTACACCCTCTTCCCAAACCCAGTATCGACACCGGAATGGGCTTGGAACGGCTGGCCGCTCTGGTTCAAGGGGTGTCGAATAATTACGACAGTGACCTGTTTCTCCCCATTTTGTCCGTGATTGGGGACCGGACCGGCCATCAATATGGAAATGAATCGCATACAGATCGCTCCATGCGAGTTATTGCCGACCACCTCCGTGCTATGACCTTCTTAATTGCCGATGGAATTTTGCCATCCAACGAAGGGCGGGGGTATGTGGTGCGACGAATTCTTCGCCGAGCTTCCCGGCACGGCCGGTTGCTAGGCACCCACGACCCCTTTTTGTATGAATTGACCGGCTCTGTCGTCAGCCAAATGGGAAACGTGTACCCCGAGTTACGGGAGGCTTCCTCTGTGATTGGGGAAGCGGTTCAGGGGGAAGAGGAGCGATTCATTGGTACTTTGGATCAGGGGCTTCCCATTTTGAACTCGATGGTGTCGGAGGCTAAGACCGAGGGTCGTGCCTCCCTGGATGGGGAAAGCGTGTTCAAGCTGTATGATACGTATGGGTTTCCACTTGATCTCATCGAAGAGGCTGCCAGGGAACAGGGACTCCTCACTGATCTGGAAGGTTTTCAACGGGCGCTTGAAACCCAGCGGGAGCGAGCAAGGAGGTCTGCCTCGTTTGGATTGACGCCGGACGATCCGGTTATTTCAGGAATGACCAAGGAAGTCGGAGCGACGCGGTTCATTGGGTACCAGACGCTTGAAGGGGAAAGCCTTGTCCAGGCCATTCTGAAAGGGAAGCGGTTGGTCCAGGAAGCTGTTGAGGGCGAGGAGGTCGAGTTGGTCCTTGAGGCCACTCCGTTTTACCCGGAAGGAGGGGGCCAGGTTGGGGATCAAGGGGTGATGGTTGGCCCCAGAGGGCGATTTCAAGTTCGGGCTACCAGCAAAGCCGGTGGTGACGTCGTGTTTCATAAAGGGGTCGTCCTGTCCGGGGGGGTGCGCAAAGGTGACCACTTGAAGGTGGCCGTGAATTCAACAACTCGGCAGGATGCTGCTCGAAATCATACCGCCACTCATCTGGCTCATGCTGCCCTTCGGGAAATTTTGGGGCCGCATGTCAAACAATATGGGTCCTTGGTGGCGCCCAACCGACTGCGGTTTGATTTTGCTCATTTCAAGCCTCTCTCTTCGGGGGAGGTTGAAGAGATTGAATCACTGGTGAATTCCCAAGTTCGCGAGAATACAGCTGTTCAAACAGAGGTGATGGAGCTTCAAGCGGCGATGAATTCCGGAGCCCTCGCTTTTTTTGATGATAAATACGAGAGCCAGGTCAGGGTCGTTGAAATTGGCACCTTCAGCAAGGAGTTGTGTGGCGGGACCCATTGTCGGCAAACGGGGCAAATTGGCCTGTTTCGGATTGTTTCGGAAGGAGGGGTTGCGGCTGGAGTCAGGCGAATTGAAGCTCTCACGGGGGTTGGGGCGTTGGACCAAGGCCGGAAAGTGGAATCCGAGATTCGGGAATTAGCTGAGCTTTTGAAAACCAGTCCTGCGGAATTGGTCCCAAAAACACGGAAATTATTGTCCTTGTTAAAGGAAAAAGAGCGCGAGCTTGAACAGCTGAAGTTGAAGATGGTTGATCGGGATTCGGAGGAGGGCCAAACGCAGATTCGCGCGATTAATGAAATCCAGGTACATGCTCAGCGAGTGGAAGGCTTTACGATGCAGGAGCTGAGGTTGCTATCGGATAAGGTGCGACCCAAAATCCCTCAGGGTGTCATTGCGCTGGGATCCGCTAAAGATGGAAAAGTCTCGATATTGGTCATTGTGACCAAGGATTTGACTCAACGGATCAAAGCCGGTGATCTCGCGAAAGAAATGGCCTTGGAAGTTGGAGGTTCGGGTGGGGGGCGAGCAGATATGGCACAGGCGGGGGGGAAGTTCCCGGAGCGACTTGAATCGGCATTGGAAAAGGTTTTTTCTTTAGTTGAATCGCGCCTGACCTGAATAACCTTTTTCCGCAAAAGATAGACAAGACTCTTGGAATTCACCAGAACCTCCCCTTCTTTCACCTTCTAGAGAAGCCTGTGGTCCACTTTCGTCAAGCGATTCTTCAGCCATCAGTTTACGGGCGTTGCGTCCGAACATTTAACTTACAATGCACGGAGTCCCGAATGGCCCTATACGTAAAGCAGGTTTTTGGGGCCACGCTTTTGGGAGAGGGTGAATGAAAAAAGGACTTATTATTTTCATTGTTTGTGCAGTGGTAGGTGGAGTCATAGGCTATACATCTCTGTCCCTGCTTGAGCCTACTGGAAATCCACAGGTCCGTCAGATCCTTGATATCCCTGAAGGGGCCTCTTTTTCTGAGGTGGCTCAAACCCTCCACGAACACCATCTTATTAGAAGCATGGAGGCCTTTTTGTGGCTGGGGCGCCTGACTGGTGCGGAGAGGAAAATTATCCCTGGGGAGTATGAATTCCGTGGGGGAATGAAGCCCTCGGACATCTTGGCCAAAATCGTCAATGGCGAGGTGGTGCAATACGTTGTGATGATTCCCGAGGGATTTTCTGTCGTTCAGATTGCGGACCTCCTTCACCACAAAGGATTAGCTGACCGGGAGGAATTTCTCCGGGTGGTCCAGAATCCCGAGGTGATTCGTGGATTTAATCTTCAGGTTCCCCACCTGGAGGGGTACCTGTTTCCCGACACGTACCATTTTCCCAGGAACCTGAAGACTGAAACGATCGTCCGTACTATGGTTGACCGATTGAGGCAGGCCTTAACCCCACGGCTCCTCTCCCGAGCCGCAGAGCTAGGACTGTCGGTTCACGAGGTGCTGACGCTGGCCTCGGTGGTTGAAAAGGAGACGGGACAGCCAGAAGAGCGGGGGCTCATTTCCGGTGTGTTCCATAATCGACTGAAAAGAAAAATCCCCCTTCAGAGTGATCCTACTGTGATCTACGCGTTAAAAGTCTTTGATGGAAATTTGAGAAAGAAGGATTTAGGTGTTGACAGCCCATACAATACCTACCGGGTTCGGGGACTTCCCCCCGGGCCAATTGCGAATCCAGGTGCAGAGGCTATAGAAGCGGCCTTATACCCTGTCCACACGCACTTTCTGTATTTTGTGGCTCGAAATGATGGAAGCCATAAGTTCTCCGCCACTTTGAGGGAGCATAATCACGCTGTCCGGAAGTACCAGCTCTCTCGGGCCCGTCGTTCCTCGTAAACCCCATGTCGATGTCTTTTGAGGAAAAGCTGACCGCACTTGGGATAGTTTTGCCCTCGCCTCCAAAACCCGTGGCCACCTATATTCCTGCTTCACAGGCCGGGGATCTCTTGTTTGTCAGCGGGGTTCTTCCGATTCGAGATGGACAGTTGGTGGTCAGCGGAAAACTTGGTGAGGAATTGACCGTGGAAAACGGGTATGAAGCAGCTAAATTGACCTTGCTGAACGCTTTGGCCATCGTCCGGCAAGAGTTAGGGTCCTTGAACCGGGTTAAAAAAATCGTCCGTATGACGGGGCATGTGGCCTCGGGAGTTGGTTTTGCGGACCAACCGGCTGTGTTAAACGGGGCATCGGATTTGTTGGTCGAGCTCTTTGGTGAGGCCGGTCGACATGCTCGGCTCGCGCTTGGTGCTGCAGAGTTACCGCTCCATGCTCCTATTGAAATTGAGCTCATTGTCCAGGTGCAGCAAGAAGATTCTTAACACAATGGGAAGAAGGAATTTCATTCTTGGCATTCTTGCCACCCTCGTCATGTGCTGGGGGCAGGTGACTTGGGCCGAAGTTCGGCTTTTGAAGGGCCGGGAAGCCCGAGCCCTTCGTAGTGCCAAAACCATTTATGTGGACGTCACTGCCTCTACCTGGAAAACCCGGGGGAGACTCCTGTACGACATTGAAGGATCGGTTCGTGTGAAATTGGCCTCCGTTGGACTTACAGTGGTTCGCACGAGCCAGGAACCTCATTCGTTGACGCTTTTCGTCAATTATCGGGAGGAGCGTGGAGAACCATACGGGGCTAATCAATTCGGAACGGTGATGACGGGTGATTTTCGGGTTGACCACCACACGGCTGGTCCCGTTTTTGAAGTCACTGTTCAAGAAACCTCCCATCCCACTATTTCGGGAACACCACCTTATTTGGATGCGTTACAGAATTTTCAGACAAACCCCTATTATTATTTCTTGGGTGACCTTATTTGGTGGCGGATGCAGAAGAATCATGAGGCCCATACGGTTTTCATTGAGGCCTTAAAGGAAAAAGTGGCCGCTGGCCAGGCCGATCGGATGGCCGACCCGTCCTTAGCCCGTTTTAAGAAGCCGGATCATTACATGATACCTTCCCAGGAACTCTATATCCCGATTGCCATTAGGCGAACCGTTGCGGAGTTGGTGCACGCTAAGGATCCGCGCCTCGTGCCGGTCCTTTTTGATCTTGTGGAGTACCCTGATGTGTACGTTCGGGTTCAGGCTGTCAAAGCTTTGGGATCCTTTCAAGCTGTTGAGTCCCTCGCTCTCCTTCAAAATCTAATTTCTAACGATCCAGATATTGAGGTCCGTCAAGCCGCCGAGGCCGTTTTGGAGGCCTTCACGACCACCCCTTCTCCGAGCCCCCCGTAGTCCTTTGGTTGACAAAAAAAAAGATGCCTTGTTACAGTGCATGAAGGGGAGGTGGACTACGTTGCCGTGAGTGGTTCACCCGTTGTGCCACCCGCTAGCCAGCCGTGAGTTCCTCGGTTCCTCCTCCACGAATTACTCCCGTTACGTCCGGTATTTTTGTATGACAACACGGAAAGGTATTCCCTCTATGCATGGGACTCATTGGTTCTCTTTCGCACTTTTTGTCTTAAGCCTTGGCTGGTCAACGCCTGCTTGGCCGGAGCTGTTTCCCGAAGCCGGTCCCCCTGGAATGACGGTCACGGTGGGGGGAGCGGATTTTGGGGAGTTCGAATCCACCGAGGTCAATCGAGTGGAGTTTGATGGGGTTCCTGCACTCATCCAATTATGGGAACCCGATATGGTCATGGTGAAAGTCCCCCTTGCCGCCAAAACAGGGAAAGTCCTGGTGATTAGTGGTGGGAAAAGGGTTGAAGTTGGGGAATTTTCCCTAAGGAAGGTTCAGATTACTAGACTCGTGCCTCCCAAGGCTGAGCCTGGGTCTGTGCTTGTGATTGAGGGGGAGAACTTTGGCAATACTGCGGGATCCCGAGATCCGAATACCATGTTTGGGGTGAATCAGGTGTTGGTGAATGGAATTCTCGCCCAAGTTCAGAGGTGGCGTCCAACCAAAATTGAAGTTCTGATTCCAGCCAATGCTACTTCGGGGGAGGTGGTGGTGCAACTTGCATCCTCAGACCCCTTGCCCGATGGCTCCTGTTGCGCCCCTGTCGATTATGCGGTGAGTAATCCCTTGAGACTAGAACTCATCCCCCATATTGACTTTCAACCCACCCACGGACCGATAGGGAGCAAGGTAGTCCTGAGCGGGCAGGATTTCGGAAAGGAAAAACCCGCCGGTCATGCGGTTTTTTTTAATGGGCACCCGGCGACAATCGGGGAGTGGTCTCAGCGCATCATTGTGGTCCATGTGCCTTTGAGTGCAACAAGCGGTCCGCTGACTTTGCTGCAGAATGGCCGTGAGCGTGATCTCGGCCGGTTTACAGTGGTGGAAAGCCAGGTGAAGGACGTGTTTCCTCTCCAGGGTCCTATCGGAACCATGATTCGCATCAAAGGGAAACATTTCGGCGTCTATTCGGAGAGCGGGTCTACAGCGTACTTTGCGGACTTTAACACCGGGGAAAATGCGGTGGAAATTGGGGGCGTTCCTGGTGTGATTCACCGGTGGCAAGATGACGAAATCAACGTTTGGGTTCCTTTTAGCGCCAAAAGCGGGCCTATTGTGCTTAAGCGGGGTGCCACTATTCCCAAATCAGATGGGACTTGCTGCGCCCGCCAAGGTGTGGTGAGCGTGGAAGTGGGCTCCTTTACGGTCCAAACCCTAAAAGTGACCTCCTATTCCCCAACCTCTGCGGGGTTGGACGAAATCGTGACCATCAAGGGGTCCGGCTTTGGAGATTTTCTTAAAACCGCCGAGCCTACACGGTTTAGCTTGGTTCAAAAGGCCCATGTTTGGAAGAATTATCGTCTAGGTGCTGATGTTTCACGGAGCGAGGTGTTAATCAACGGATCTGCGGTTCAAGTGGTTTCCTGGACGGATACAGAAATCCAGGTTCGGGTTCCGAGAAGGCATGTATTTGGATTTGGGTTCCCGGGTGGATTTGCTTTGGATCCAACCATCGGGGAACTCGTCGTCCGGCGTGGTTCCTGGGATTTGTTGGAGAATGGAAAATGCTGTGCGCCCAAGCAGTGGGTCAGCGCGGTGGCCGGTCCGTTTACCATTTTGCGTCGAGGGTTACCGGACCCTGACTATTTTAATGATCCTAACCCTCGAGAGCCTGGACACTATCCATTCGGTGATTAAACAGCATTGACAGTGAATTCCTCTCCACTTGGCTCCCTCGGGATTGCGGCCTGGGTGCTCGGGCTATCCTTAGCGGGATGGCTTTCCCTTCCGGAAACCCTCCAGGCCACTGATTTCATCCTGACATCTTCTGAGCAGCAGAGCGGCACAAAAGTGACGCTTTTGGACACCTTTTTCCTCAATTCAGAAAGAGGTTGGACGGTAGGGGCCGGGGGAACGATCCTTCATACACAAGATGGAGGAAAAACCTGGAAGTCTGTTCCCCGTCGAACTAATGCCTTACTGACTGGCGTCTTCTTTGCGAGTAACGATCAAGGATGGGTGGTGGGGCAAAACGGAACCATTCTGCATTCCCAGGATGGGGGAAGGAAGTGGAGGCCTCAGGTGAGTGGAACGGCCTCGGCTCTGTTCGGTCTCTTTTTTTTCGATCCGTCCCATGGCTGGACTGTTGGTACTCGAGGAACCATTCTGCGAACCGTAGATGGTGGGCGCATCTGGGAAGACCAACACAGTGGAACGAGTGCGGATCTCTTCGGAATCCAATTTCTTGACCAACAGCAGGGCTGGGCCGTTGGTGCGCTTGGTGTCATTCTGGCAACTCGGGATGGTGGAGTACACTGGTCTCAGCAAAAAACGGACAGTTTCGCCACTTTTTTGGACGTGTTCTTAACGGATGGGCAGACCGGATGGGTCGTGGGGACCCAAGGAGCTATGTTTCACACGATTACCGGCGGTGAAAAATGGATTGATCGGACTCGTCCATGTGGATCACCTTGCATCAGGCCTGCCGATTTACTCAGAGTGCGTTTTACCAATCAGCAGTCGGGATGGGTTGTCGGAGAGCGGGGAGCCTTTCTCTACACATCTGATGCTGGGTTTACCTGGCTTGAGCCGGAATTGCCCAATCCTATTTCTCTTTATGGACTTGCCTTCCCCACTTCCCGTGAGGGATGGGCGGTTGGTGAGCAGGGTACCATCATCAAAATTATCGGGCCGCCTTCTTGAAGGACTCTAACCGCGTTTATCTCAAGTATCCCAAACGGCTCTGTAAAATGCTGAGGGCGGCTAAAGCGGCGGTTTCTCCTCGCAATATATGGGGACCCAACGTGATGGGTTGAAAATTATTGTTCTGGGCTTCATCCAATTCTTCCTGAGTCCAGCCTCCCTCCGGTCCAACAGTCAAGACGATCCTCCCTAATGGATCGTTGGGGAGCCGAAGGGATGTAATCCCTTCCTTGTCCTCCCGTTCAATCAAAATGCTACTCAAGCAGGAAACCCGGTATTCTTTCCAAAACTCCGTCGTCGTGCGCGGCAAGACCACCTTGGGAATTTCCCACCGTTCGGACTGTTGGGCAGCCTCTTCCGCAATGTGTTGCCACCGCTCCTGATAGGCGAGTAGGTGGTTCATTTTTGGACGAACCACCACGCGAGCGGAAATCAACGGCACAATAACTGACACACCAAGCTCTGTGGCTTTTTGAATGACCCAACTCATTCGCTGGCCCTTGAGAATGGCTTGCCCCAATACCAGGTTGTGTGCCAAGGGTGGGGGGCCGGTTTGTCTCTCGAGAATGGTGCCTACAAGGTGTCGGTCGCCGATTCGAGCAATTCGGATCACATAGCGTTGCCTCCGTTCATCCCCCACTCGAAGGATGTGTCCTTGTCGAATTCGCAAGCTCTTGTGCAAATGGCTAAACAGGGGTTCGTGAATGGAGAGAGTGTTATCCTGAATGGCGCTTGATTGGATAAAGAAAACAGGCATGGAGGACGGGAGGGGAGGTACGAAGAAAGGGGAAGGTTATTCAAACATATTTTTCACTTTGTCGAACAAGCCCTCCCCGCTGCCTTCACTTGGAACACCACTTTCTTTTGCAAAAGCGGTCAGCAGCTCTCTTTGTCGACTCGTGAGCTCCGTGGGGATGTTAATCTTGATGCGAACCAGTTGATCCCCTGTGTGGTGGCCTTTGATTGCCAGTGCCCCCAGGCCTTTTAACCGAAGAACCCGGTCGGGTTGGGTGCCCTCAGGAATCTTCACGGTGGTGGTCCCTTTTAGAGTCGGCAACTCAACTTTTCCTCCAAGTGTGGCGGTGACGAACTGGACCGGGAGATCCATCAGGATGTCATTACCTTTTCTGGTAAAGATGGGGTGGGGTCTGACGCTAATGGCGACAAAAAGATCTCCAGGAGGTCCCCCGTTTACCCCGTGCTCTCCCTCATGGGCTAGGCGCAAACGCATACCGGTTTCGATGCCGGCGGGAATTGTCACAGAGAGAGTCCGTTCCTTGTACAGGCGCTTCTGTCCACGACAGGTGGTGCAAAGCTCTGAAATAATTTGCCCTGCCCCCTGGCACTGCATACAGGCCCGCTTGATCGTAAAAAATCCCTGTTGCAATCGAATTTGCCCTGTTCCTCGGCAACTGGAACAGGTCTTAACCGCGTTGGAGGACCGGGCACCTGTGCCATGGCAGCTACCACACACTTCCCAACGGGGAATTTTTAATTTGGCCTCTTTCCCGGAGATAGCTTCTTCAAAGGACAATTCCAGATTGTATTGGAGGTCTGACCCCTCTTCAGCTCTTGTCCTTCCACGTCCACCTCCAAAAAAATCCTCAAAGATGTCCCCAAAAACGTCCCCAAATCCCCCACCAAAGCCCTCAGGGCCACTGAACCCCTGAGGTCCCCCGGCATGGCCAAACATGTCGTATTTTTTCCGGTGATCACCATTGCTCAGAACCTCGTAAGCTTCATTGGCCTCTTTGAATTTTTCTTCAGATTTTTTCTTTTGCTGGGGATCACTTTGAAGATCAGGATGGTGCTGTCGGGCCAGCTTTCTGAAGGCTTTTTTGATTTCGTCGTCGGAGGCGTTACGGTCAACGCCAAGGATTTCGTAATAGTCTCGTTTGGCCACTGTAGCCATCTTTAGATACGGGTTACTGGTCAAGCCAAATCAAACCAACCTGAAAACGGTCAAGTAGCCTTGACTGGTGCCCCCTGGGGTTATTTTTTATCCTTATCCACTTCCTCGAACTCGGCATCCACAACTTTTTCCTCTTCTGTTCCGGAGGGGCTAGCTCCACCGTCAGTAGAACTACCCGCTTCTGTGGCTGCTCCGGTCGCAGCTTCCGCCGAGGCATTTTTGTACATTTCTTCAGCCAACTTATGGGAAGCCGTGGTCAAGGTCTGCATAGCCGACTTCATGGCTTCTGGATCATCGCCTTCCATGGCTTTTCGCATGGTGGCAATAGCCTCGGTGATCTTTGTTTTATCCTCCTCGGGAATCTTATCGCCGTTCTCCTTGAGATTCTTTTCGGTGCCATAGATGAGGTTGTCGGCCTGGTTCCGGACCTCCACAACCTCCCTACGCTTCTTATCCTCTTCGGAATGTGCTTGCGCCTCCTTAACCAGACTCTCGACTTCATCCTTGTTCAGTCCGCTTGACGCGGTGATTTTTATGGACTGCTCTTTTTGGGTAGCCATGTCTTTGGCCGAGACATGGACAATCCCGTTGGCATCAATGTCAAAACTGACCTCAATCTGTGGCATCCCCCTGGGTGCAGGTGGCAGCCCGATGAGGTCGAATTGGCCAAGCAGTTTGTTGTCATTGACCATTTCGCGTTCACCTTGAAGCACGCGAATGGTGACGGCTGTTTG
Source organism: Nitrospinota bacterium (assembly GCA_022572725.1). Classification (GTDB taxonomy): domain Bacteria; phylum Nitrospirota; class Nitrospiria; order Nitrospirales; family UBA8639; genus JACZVJ01. The sequence continues at coordinate 18,705 of JACZVJ010000007.1, forward strand.
ATTGTCGGCCGCAGTTGAGAAAATCTGACTTTTTTTCGTGGGGATAGTGGTATTCCGATCAATGAGCCGGGAAAACACTCCCCCGAGGGTTTCAATGCCCAGCGACAAAGGGGTCACATCCAAAAGAAGGACGTCCTTCACGTCGCCTTTGAGAACACCGCCTTGAATGGCAGCCCCGATGGCCACCACTTCGTCGGGATTGACTCCCCGGTGGGGCTCCTTCCCAAAAAAATCTTTGACCCGTTGAATGACCTTGGGCATTCTGGTCATACCGCCGACCAGAACGATTTCGTTCACCTCACTGGCGGAAACACCTGCATCGGCCAGAGCTTTTTTGCAGGGCTCCATCGTTCGTTCAACCAGGTCGTCGATCAACTGTTCCAATTTGGATCGGCTCAGTTTGATGACCATGTGCTTCGGGCCACTGGCATCCGCCGTAATGAAGGGGAGATTAATTTCAGTTTCTTGGGAGGAGGACAGTTCGATTTTCGCTCGTTCGGCGGCTTCCTTAAGCCGTTGCAAGGCCATGCGGTCTTTCTTGAGGTCGATGCCTTGATCTTTTTTGAATTCGTCGACCAGCCAGTCCATGACTCGAAGGTCAAAGTCATCACCACCTAGGAAGGTGTTTCCATTTGTGGCCTTTACCTCAAAGACCCCTTCGCCGATTTCAAGAATGGAAATGTCGAAGGTTCCACCACCTAAATCATAGACGGCGATTCGCTCCTCCTTCTTCTTCTCAAGTCCATACGCGAGGGAGGCGGCTGTGGGTTCGTTAATGATCCGGAGAACGTTCAACCCGGCAATTTGCCCAGCGTCCTTTGTGGCTTGCCGTTGGCTGTCGTCGAAATAGGCCGGAACGGTAATCACCGCATCCGTGACCTTTTCTCCCAAGTAATCTTCTGCCGTCTGCCTGATTTTTTGGAGGATCATGGCCGAGACTTCAGGCGGGCTATATCCTTTCCCCCGAATCTCAACATGCGCATCACCATTTGCCGCCTCTAGGATTTTGTAAGGCAAGTGTGTGATCGCATCTTTCACCTCTTGGGCTGAAAATCTCCGGCCCATAAGCCGCTTAACGGAGTAAATCGTGTTGACGGGGTTGGTGATGGCCTGCCGTTTTGCAATCTGGCCAACAAGGCGCTCATCCTTATCGGTCAGGGCCACAACGGAAGGGGTGGTACGCCCTCCCTCTGAATTGGCAATGACTTCGGGGTCCCCCCCACTCATAATGGCTACGCAAGAATTGGTCGTTCCAAGATCAATACCTATGATTTTACTCATGAGTTTTCTCCTCCCTCCTCACGGGTGTCTTCGCCATCGCAGGCCGCCTTGCTCTCAGACTCCGGCTTTGCAACAAGGACCATCGCCGGTCGCAAGATTCGGTCGTGGAGAAAATACCCTTTCTGAAGCTCGTCAACAACAGAATTGGGCGGGACAGTCCCTGACTCCACTTGGCCAATGGCTTGGTGCTTTGATGGGTCGAAGGGCTCACCCACGCTTGAGATTTTGTTCACGCCCATTTTAGTCAGGGTGTCAAGGAGCTGCTTAAGAGTCAGCTCAACCCCCTGAAGGAGACCATCGCTGCCTGATGGTTCCTGACCGCATTGAATAGCTCGTTCAAGACTATCAAGCGTCGGTAGTAGGTCCTGTGCTAGCTTCTGGGTAGCAAAACGCACCGTATCATTTTGGTCCCTCTGTGCTCGACGCTTGTAGTTCTCAAATTCGGCTGCTACCCGCAAATATTTATCATTCACTTTCTGAACTTCGTCGGTTTTGCTCTCTAGTTCACCTCGTAACCGTTCAACCTCATCGACGGGTTGAGAAGGTTCCTCGGGATGGTCTACGGGATCCTCCCTATCAGGTTCAGGAGTTTTGTCATCCTGAGTGCCCGAAATGGGCTCAGATGCTATCGCTTTGTTTGCTTGCTTGTCGTTTTTGCCCATACGGATCCCGGGTTTACCCTAACCAGATAGTCCCAGATAGTCATGGAGAGGAGTGAAGTCAACCCAGACTTCAAAATTTGTGGTAAAAAATGGCTGGCGGCCTGAGTGGGTGAGGATCCTTCAGGAAGGCAACTAGGAACCCTTGACTCGACGGTACAACAACTCCAAGCCTTCAAGGGTTAAAAATGGTCTAACTTCTTGGATTGTTCGAGAAATGGGAGCAATGACAGAGGCCAAGCCCCCGGTAGCAATGACGGTAGCAGGTTGTGCAATTTCTCGTTGGATCCGGGTCACCAGTTCGTCAACCAGACCGGTAAACCCAAAAATTAAACCGGATTGGATACTGCTGACAGTATCCGTGCCGATTACCCCTTTGGGCCGGACTAATTCCACATTGGGAAGCTTAGCGGTCTGGAAATGGAGAGTATTTGCGGAACTTTTGAGCCCTGGAGCAATCGCACCCCCTAAATATTCACCTTGTCGAGTCACGGTACAAAAAGTAGTTGCAGTACCAAAATCCACGATGATCAAGGAGGTTTTATACCGATGATACGCGGCAGCGGCGTTAACCAAACGGTCGGTCCCGATTTCTTGGGGGTTATCATAGCGCAAGGTGAGGCCCAAGGGAAATTCTGAAGTGACGAGAAGTGGACAGTGGTGGAAGAAGGTTTCAGCAACTTGTTCTAAAATTGGGGTGGCGGGTGGCACAACACTCGAGATGATGCTCCCTTCAATGTCCTCTGGATGAATGCCGGTGCTTCCCAAAAGGGAGACAAATAAAATGCCATACTCATCAGAAGTCTTTGTGGTCTCGGTAGCCAAGCGCCAAGACCCCCGGAGTGTCTGGTGGTCAAAAACCCCCCAAGCTATGTGAGAATTCCCGATATCAATCGTAAGAAGCATCGTGTCACCTGTTGGATGGGTAGTCCGGCTTCACGCGGGAGAATTATAAAGCCATCTTCTAGGTCGGTCTAGGGTTGGTCTAGTGAAAAGATTAGTTATCGAACATGAACCACCTCACCGGATCGAATCTCCATGACCTCTTTGCTTGATTTTTGGGCATGAGGGAATTCAATGGACGGAGCCAGTCGCAATGCCCCATCACGCCCAATATCCAAAGCGAGCCCCTTGATGTCTTCCCCATTCACCAGACGGATGCAAATCTGTCGGCCAATTGTTGAACAAGAAGCGAGATAGGGGCCCCTCACTTCTTGTAAGCTCTGTGACCGCAGACGTTCATAGTGAACCTCAAGGTTTGAGAGAATTCTCGCAGCCAAATGGTTACGGTCATAGAGTCTTCCAGTTTCAGCGGCGAGAGTAGTGGAAGATAGGTGAAGATCCTCGGGAAATTCTTCTATTCTGGAATTCACGTTGATCCCGAATCCTACTACGATAGCCCGTCGCCGAGTTCCCTGGGGAGTGCTTTCGCAAAGCACGCCACCTAGCTTTCGATCCCCAACGAGGATATCATTGGGCCACTTAAGCGAGGGGCGAAGATTGGCGAGCTCCTCAATGGCTTGGGTAATGGCCAGACCGGTGATAAGGGGAATCCAGGATAGGCGGTCTTTAGGATAGACCTCTTTCAGAATGACTGAACAATAAAGGTTTTTCTTGGGGGGTGAGAACCAGGAACGCCCCCACCGTCCACGGCCTGCCGTTTGCTGCTCGGCCAGAACTATTGTGCCATGGTTCGCGCCCGAGTCAACCAGAGCGAGGGCCATGGTATTGGTCGAGAGCACCTCGTCGTGGATATGCATGTCCCTTCCCAAAGAACAAAGCCCAAGAGCAGATTGAATCGCTGAAACTGAAAGGGGAGACGGATCAGCGCAGAACTTCATTAGGCGGCTCGTGGCGGGGTTTTCTGTTTTGGGTTGGGAGGAATGAAAAATTCCATGTTGATGTCCACAGCCGGTGCGGAATGAGTCAAAGCCCCGATGGAGATAAAATCGGCACCGGCGCTGGCCATCTCTCGGACATTTTCCAGAGTGACCCCTCCAGAAACCTCAAGAACTGCGTGACCTTTAACCATAGCGGCGGCTTGACGGACAAGGAGTGGGCCCATGTTGTCTAGTAAAATCACATCAGCTTTTCCTTCCAAGGCCTGGCGGACCTGATCGAGGGACCGAATCTCTACGCAGACCCGCAGGCCGTGAGGGCCCTGCTCTCTCGCCGTTCGACAGGCTTGTGTAAGGGTTATCCCACGAGATTGAAGGAGGTCGAGGTGGTTGTCTTTGATTAAAATTCCATCACCCAAGGAGGAGCGATGGTTCAATCCCCCTCCAAGTCGAACAGCCCATTTCTCGAGCATTCGGAGACCAGGGGTAGTCTTCCGGGTATCGAGGATTTTAGTGGTGTATCCTCCCACAGCTTGGCAAAAGCGGGTGGTCAAGGTGGCGATACCCGAGAGATGCTGGAGAAAATTTAGAGCAACCCGTTCGCCCATGAGGAGGGACCGGGCGCTGCCCTTCAGGATGAGCAGCACACTACCAGTCTGGACAACATCGCTGTCGGTGTAGCGGGGGTTGAAAGAGATGGAGGAGTCAATTTCAGTAAAAACACACCGAGCCACCTCCATTCCTGCAACCGTAAGGTCCTCTTGAGCCAGGATTCTGGCATGGGCGGGAAAGTCTTGAGGGAAAAGAGCTGCGGTCGTCACATCGCCGGCATAGAGGTCCTCGCGTAGAGCAGCTTTGACGGCAGACCGAAGGTGGGAATAGGGTACCGGAATGGCTGACATGGGGTAAACTTAAACCATCCCTTGAAGTTGATATTCGCTGCTGGACAATAGCGAAAGTTCTTGGGATAGAGAGCGGAGCCGGGTTTCTGATTCTTGAATGACGTCTGGGGAAGCTTTCGCGGTGAAGTCGGAGGATGAAAGACGACTCTCCAGGCGGGAGGCTTCCTTTTGTTTTGCCTGTATTTGTTTCTGAAGTCGACCTAGGGCTTTCTTAAGATCCACCTCGCCCTCAACCTGGAGACCCACGGTGGTCTTCCCCACGACCAGACGAAGAATGTGGTTAACGGGCCACTCATCTTGGTCAGTGAGGGTGATAGTCCCTCTACTCAAATGCTCCAGGTGGTCGTGGAGCTTCCGAAGGGTTTCTCGTTCCATGGGCTCCGTGGTGCTCCCATATAGCGTTAGATTCTTTGAGGGTGGGTACTCCAGGAGAGAACGGCCGGTACGGGCTGTGGTCACGAATTGCTCCAATGTATTAAAGGCATCCTCGGCATCTTTTGCATGCCATTTTTCACAAGGAGTAGGGAAAGGTTGGATCACCAAGCTTTCCCCTTGGTGGGGAAGAGACTGCCAAATTTCCTCGGTCACAAATGGCATAAACGGATGTAAAAGACGCAGGAGAGTCTCAAAGGAAAGCAACATGATGTGCCGCGTGCCATGGCTTTTATCCCCATCCTCAGATTGCAAAACCGGTTTAATCAATTCCAAATACCAATCGCAGTATGCATGCCAGGTAAAGTGGTACAACTGATTGGCAGCCTGATCAAACCGATACTCTTCCAGTGACTTATTCACCAGTCGGATGACTCGATTGAGTCGGCTTAAAATCCAGCGGTCTCCCAATGGACGATCCTTGATGGCGGTGTCTTCGGTTCGCCCATCCGCGTGCATCAAAATGAAACGAGCGGCATTCCAGATCTTGTTCGTAAAATTACGGTAACCCTCGATCCGTTCCTCAGCTAATTTAATGTCTCGCCCAGGTGAGGCCATCGAAGCCAGGGTAAAGCGCAAGGCGTCAGTTCCGTATTGGGACATTTTTGTCAAGGGATCAATCACATTTCCCTTGGATTTACTCATCTTCTGGCCTTCGGCATCACGCACCATGGCGTGGATGTAAACATCTCGGAAGGGAACCTCGCCCGTAAATTTGAGGCCCATCATGATCATGCGGGCAACCCAGAAGAAGAGAATGTCCCCTCCCGTGACCAGGGTGGAAGTAGGGTAAAACGTTTTGAAATCCTGAGTTTGCTCGGGCCACCCCAGGGTTGAAAAAGGCCACAATGCAGAGGAAAACCAGGTGTCGAGCACGTCCGGATCCTGAATGATGTCCCCACTGCTACACTTAGGACACTTTCCGGGTGAGGTTCGGGCAACGATGGGGTTAGCCTGATGGGAAATGAGTCCAATACGATCGGGTTTTACCGTGGGAAACACGTCTGGTTGGCAAGAACGGCAGTACCAGGCAGGAATACGATGACCCCACCATATTTGGCGAGAAATGCACCAGTCTTTGATCCCTCGCATCCAACCTAAATAATTATTAGCCCAACCTTCTGGAATGATTCGAATCCGTCCGGTTTCTACCGCCTCGATGGCAGGGTCGGCAAGCGGTTGAATCTTGACGAACCACTGAGGGGACAAATAAGGCTCGACCACGGTTTTGCACCGATAGCATTTACCTAGGGCCATTTTGTGATCTTCGGTTTTCACCAAAAAATTCCTGGCCTTTAGCTCCTCAACAACGATGGTCCTTGCTTTGGGAGCAGAAACCCCTGATAGATTGGCAAGGAGTGAATTTTCAACCTGGGACTTAAATTTAAGAGCAAAGGGATCAAGGTGAGCCCGATGATCCAGGATTGGAATTCGAAGCAGGTGATGTCGTTCGCCTGCTTCAAAATCGTTAAAGTCATGGGCAGGGGTAATCTTAACGGCACCAGTTCCGAATTCACGATCGACGAGTATTGAATCACCCACAATTTGGATAGAACGAGTTGTAAGTGGAAGCTGAACTCGTTTTCCGATCAGGTGATTGTGGCGAGGGTCTTCCGGATGGACGGCTACCGCGGTGTCCCCAAGCATAGTTTCTGGACGGGTAGTTGCGACAATGAGAGAGGTGTGGGGATCATCAACCAAAGGATAGCGAACATGATACAGCTTTCCGTTAAATTGCTCATGTTCGACTTCGATGTCGGAGAGGGCAGTCAGGCATCGAGGGCACCAGTTGATCAGTCGCTCACCTCGGTAAATCAGGCCTTCCTCATACAAACGGACGAACACCTCTTGCACGGCTGTGGACAAACCCTCGTCCATGGTGAACCGGAGCCGGGTCCAGTCACAGGAGGCGCCCAATCGTTTGAGTTGTTCGATGATCGTGTTCCCCGATTGCTGCTTCCAGGCCCATACTCGATCGATAAAGGCCTCTCGGCCTAACTGCTCCCGTGAGGTCCCTTCATCTACCAGTTGTCGCTCGACCACGTTTTGGGTGGCAATTCCAGCATGATCGGTTCCCGGAATCCAGAGTGTGTTTTGGCCTTGCATACGCCGCCAGCGTATGAGGATGTCTTGCAGGGTGTTGTTAAGGGCATGACCGATGTGGAGGGAGCCGGTCACGTTGGGGGGCGGAATGACTATGGTATAGGTTTGCGCGGAGGGATCAACCTTGGCTCTGAAATAGCCCTGATCAATCCAGAACTGCCCCCACCGTGCTTCCACTTGATGAGGCGCGTAGATTTTTTCCAGTTTGCGAGTGGGCATCCGTAGGAACTTGGCGAGTTGAACCATGGGATCTTAGCATGCACCTCACACCCTCGCAACCGCCAAAGCCCTTGTGTTTCAAGGAAAAAATGTGCTAGAAACGCTCATCTTGTTTGGCATGAACACAAACAATTTCCATTGGACAAAAGAGATCCAGTACAAGGAATGTGATGCCCAAAGGACGAGAGAAAAATCGGGAACTTCGGCGGAAGCACCGGAAAAACCAGCGACGGATGAAAGCTCTAGAGGGTGCTCGACGGGCGGCGAAGACTAAAAAGTAAACTAGCCTTCAACCATCCCCCCGAAGGCTGCTCCTCGGTTTTTAACACCCTATTCCATTTTTGCTTTCCATCCTGTCCAGTTTTTTGGCGGATATTGACCTTTCCCTGCGATTCCTTCCTCCCAATTTGTGATCCACCACCGTGGGCTCTAGGGGGCTCTCAGAATCCCAAGGGGTCATGGTTGTTGGCCGCTGAGTTCCCTCTCTAACATTCTTGTACGTGCAGCTTCTTGGGCATGGCAACTGTAATGACTCTTCGATGAAAAGTTCATCCATCACAGTCGTATTCTTTGATGCTGTAGGGACCCTTTTTCATGTTAAGGGATCTGTCGGTGAAACATACCTGCGATATGCTGAAAAGTATGGAGTCAAATCGACGGCCGATCAAAGGAGGGCTGTCAATCAGGCTTTTCGAGTGGCTTTCGCCGAAGCGCCGCCACCCATATTTGCGGTGGAACAGCCGGAAAAACTCAAGCAATGTGAGCGGCTGTGGTGGTTTGATATTGTCCATGCCGTCTTCTACCGGGTAGGGATGTTTGAGGGATTCGATGATTATTTTGAGGAGGTGTATGAAGCCTTCGGCGGTCCGGAGCCCTGGCAGGTTTACCCAGACGTACCAGGGGCCCTTGAACAACTCCGGAGTGAGGGCTATGAATTAGGGATCATTTCCAATTTCGACACCCGCTTTTTTGGCATTCTTCAAGCCCTTGGCCTCAAGCGTTATTTTGATTCCATCACTATCTCTAGCCTAGCGGGTTCTGCGAAACCTTCACAAAAAATTTTTCAATATGCCCTCGATCACCACGCCGTTGACCCAGGAGAAGCCGTTCATGTGGGGGATAGTCTTCGCGAGGATGTAGAAGGGTCGAGCAATGCAAAGCTTATCGGGGTCCTTCTTGATCGGGAGGGAGAAACAGCGGGTGATCCTGAGTCGACGATCCGCAGCCTACACGATCTCCCTAAGCTCCTCTCGTCATTTTAATAAAAGGGGCCAAAGCTTCCAGGGAGCAAGGAACCGGCAGAAGAGCGTGGTCGTTTTCTTGTGTTTCGAGTAATAAGACTTTCCTGGAATAAAAACGTTACCTAATGGGGAAACCTTTAGGAGGAGGGGTTCTAAGGCTTTCGTAATTTTGCGTAGGCCCGGTTGGTCAATTGCGCGTTTTTCTTCTGCTCACAGGGCTCGTGAACCTTGACTTCAGAAAATTCCGCTTGATAGACTTTCATACCTAAGTATCTGGTTTTATTTGATAATCTTACCATCACGCCGTCAAAATTTGGTCGGGAATTTCGTGGCAATGTCTTATCTGTAAGAAAATTTAGAATGTGGTAAGGAGGTTTATGAAGGACTTTATGCGCATAGATGGCGATCTCGTGTCTGATTGGCTCAGCCACCGCTGCACCGCTTCTGGCTCGGAGGAGGAGTGGGGTGCAGGTGAAGGGGCTGGAGAAGAAAAACTACCCCCCGCGCCTATGAGTGTAAGGGCTGTTCCTGGGAATGGGTTTATCACAGTCTCGTGGAACGCTGTTCCGGATGTCTTGTACTACAACCTATACTTTTTAACCACCAAAGGCGTGGTGATCAAACCCTCCGAACTAACCCGTCCCTCTGCCGGTCCCGAAGATTTTATCCCGGTTATTGGTGTGACCAAGGAAAAGGGCAATTGTATCGAGGGTGCTTCCTGCCCATATGTGCATAATGACCTCGCTAACGGAACGTGTTACCACTATGTGGTCACGGCCGTGACGGCTGACGGGGAGAGCCCTGAATCTGAAGAGGCCATGACGATTCCCTCGCCCTACCTTCCCATCATGGAGTTTGGGGTCGAGGGGGTTGATGACGGGGAATTCAAATCCCCGACTGGAATCGCCCTGGATGCAGAGGGGAATATTTACGTGGCTGACACGGATAACCACTCCATTCAAAAGTTTGATAAGGATGGAAAGTTTCTTGCCCGTTGGGGCGGGGATCCTGATTCTGAAGAAGGCACATTCTACTATCCCCGTGGGCTGGCGATTTCTCCAGAGGGCCATGTGTATGTGGCTGATAGTGGCAACAATCGGGTGCAAAAATTCGATCCCGATGGGAACTTTATCCATGCCTGGGGGAAATTTGGTTTTGCCTGGCGAGGAGCGGAGGCCGGAAAGTTCGATGTGCCCTGGGGAGTAACCACGGATCAGCAGGGAAATCTCTACGTTTCGGATACCAGCAATGCGCGAGTGCAAAAATTCCAGCCGGATGGGACCCCACTCATAAAATGGGGTCGGGATGGGAGCTTTGACGGGGCATTCTTTTACCCCCGTGGCCTGGCCGTGGATTTTGTCGGGAATATTTACGTTGCGGATGAGGGAAACCATCGCATTCAGAAGTTCGATTCCCGGGGTAATTTTTTGATCAAGTGGGGGAAAGAAGGCACTGGGCCTGGGCAATTTAAATCTCCTTGGGGGGTGGCCTGTGATCCGCTCGGGAATGTGTATATCGTCGATAGCGGGAATCACCGAATTCAAAAGTTTGATTCCAATGGAACGTATCTCTGTTCATGGGGGAATCGTGGGCTGACCGAAGGGCAGGTGAACTTCCCATCCGGCATTGCCATCGACAAAGAAGGCCGAGTCTATGTGGTCGATAGTGGTAACTATCGCGTGGTGAAGTATGTTCCAACAGAAGAAGAACTCGCTCGGGGAAGGGAGCAGCAAAAGAAAGCCGAAGAAAGCGCGACAGGCCCCATCGCAGCAACTCTTGCAGTGAAACCGGGTGATACTGAAGCCATACTCAGTTGGCTAGAGATCCCTGGAGCTGTTGCCTACAATTTATACTTTAGCACGAGTCCCGAACTCACGACTCAAACGTCAACGAAAATGGAAGGGGTTACGAGCCCCTATACGCACACAGGGCTGACCAATAACACGCCCTATTATTATGCGTTGACCAGTGTCGATGAGAATGCAGAGGAAGGCCCGCTTTCTGCGGAACAAGTTGTCACTCCAATTCTTATCGATTTGGCCGCTCCCCAAAATCCCGATCTTGTCGTGAATCACGGGGCGTTCATGACCAATTCACTGGATGTCGTAGCCACCATTTCAGCCAAGGACCTGGATACCGGGGTAGCGGGCTACTTTATTTCGGAAAACCCCTTGACTCCCAGTGCCACCCTGCCAGGTTGGATTGAAGTGGAGCCTGAATACAAATTTGGAGCGACTATTCCCTTTACGGTCTCTCCGGGTGATGGCACCAAGACCATTTATGTGTGGTTTAAAGATGTCGGAAACAATGTTTCGGTTCCGGCCAGTGCGAATATCCTTCTTAATACTTCGGGGTATGTCTTTACCGGCACATGGGGAAAACCCGGAAGGGGAGCCTCCCTTCTTCACGGGGGGGAATTTATAAGTCCCCTGTACGGAGTTGCCATTGACCGTCAAGGCTCTGTTTTCGTCGTGGATAATGGGAATAACCGCATTCAGAAGTTTGAGAATACTGGGAATTTCATCCTTCTTTGGGGGAATTTCGGTGCAGGCAACGGCAATTTCCACAACCCCTCCGGAATCGCGTGTGATGCGAAGGGTGATGTGTACGTGGCAGATTCGAACAACCACCGTATCCAAAAATTTGACGGCAAACTTGGCCATTACCTTTTGAAGATGGGCGGACGGGGGAATGGGGAGGGGCAATTTAACTCGCCTTGGGGAGTTGCAGTGGACCGTGTACGCGGGTATATCTACGTCGTGGACAGCGGGAATTTCCGTATTCAAAAATTCGAGGAAGATGGCGAGTTTATCATGCAGTGGGGGAGTTTTGGAAACAATGACGGCCAGTTTTATTTTGCTCGTGGGATTGCCGTCGACCAGGCCGATGGGTCGGTCTATGTTGTGGACATGGGCAACCACCGGGTCCAGAAATTCGACACCAGTACCAATGTGCTCCCGCAGTTACTTGCCAAGTGGGGTGGAGGAATCGGCCCAGGGCATGCCAGTAGTGTCCAAGCCCAGGAACCCGGCCAGTTTCGATCACCCTGGGGGATTGCTGTTGATGGAAACAGTGACGTGTTTGTCACGGATACGGCCAATCAGCGGGTCCAAAAATTTGACCGAGAGGGCAATTTTATCACTCAGTGGGGAGGCTTTGGGAACAGCGGGGGACATTTCAATTTTCCCTATGGTGTTGCTGTTGACGTCCGAGGAAAGGTTTTTATTGTGGATAGCGGAAATATGCGCCTTCAGCAATTCGTCGCGGCCGAGGAAGCTGAAGAACACCTCCTGGAGGGCACGGAGACCTTAACTGCTCTTCCAGAAAGCCTGCAAAAGTAACCATCGACCACACACCATCATGAGATGTGTGGGCGCAGGGGGTGAAAGGGGATGGCGCCTGGAGTCTTTCTCCTCCATTGGACACCTCACTTCTTTGGCCCCATCGATTTTTTCTTGAAAAATTGATAAGGTGAGCGCCTGTAAATCACCTTTTGCTCCAAATGGTCGTCCCCCAGCGAGCAATTGCTCGGGATACCTTGTGAACAGTTGAGTTCTTGAATTGTGTAGTCACTGGAGATTGGTGCATCAGAAAAAAAGAATGATTCTCCTAAGGTAGGGCTTCGTGGTGTTGGATTCTACCCGCATTGGATTGACCTTTGATGATGTGGTGTTGGTACCGGCGAAGTCTGAGGTCATGCCATCAGAAGTCGATACCCAAACGCTCCTCACCCGCAATATCAAAGTCAATGTTCCCCTTCTCAGCGCTGCGATGGACACGGTGACTGAAGGGCGGTTGGCCATCGCCTTGGCCCGTGAAGGTGGAATGGGTGTCATTCACCGGGCCATTTCCCCAGAAGCGCAAGCTCTGGAAGTGGACAAGGTGAAAAAGTCCGAAAGTGGGATGATTTTGGATCCCATCACCATATCCCCTCATCAGACGATTCGAGAAGCCCATCACATTATGTCCACCTATCGAATCTCCGGCATCCCAGTGACTCAAGGCAAGAAGCTTGTGGGAATCCTCACGAACCGGGATCTTCGCTTCGAGACCCGGATGGATCTCCCTGTCTCGCAGGCCATGACGACGGGAAAATTGGTCACTGTTCCCGAAGGAACCAGTTTAGCGAAGGCGCGTGAAATTTTGCATGAACACCGCATTGAGAAACTCCCCGTCGTGAATGAGGAATTTGAACTTAAGGGGTTGATCACTATTAAAGACATTCAAAAGCAAATTCAATATCCGATCGCTTGCAAGGACGTGCATGGTCGCTTGCGGGTAGGGGCCGCGGTTGGAGTCGGCCCTGATGTGGAAGAACGCGTCAGCCGGTTAGTGAAGGCTGGCGTGGATATCATTGTTGTGGACACGGCTCATGGTCATTCCCAGGCCGTGCTTGACGTCGTGAAGACGATTAAACGGCAGTACCCTTCCTTGGATGTTGTGGCTGGCAATATTGGGACGGCGGAAGCGGCCAAAGATTTAGCGGATTGCGGGGCCGATGCAGTAAAAGTCGGCGTGGGCCCGGGGTCTATTTGTACGACGCGGGTGGTGTCCGGAGCCGGGGTGCCCCAACTCACGGCGATTGGGGACTGTGCAGGGGCCCTTGCGGGTAGTGGCATTCCCGTGATTGCCGATGGAGGCATTAAGTATTCAGGAGACATCAGTAAAGCCGTGGCTATGGGCGCTTCGGCGGTCATGATCGGGTCCTTATTTGCCGGCACGGAAGAGTCGCCAGGAGATACCGTTTTGTACCAGGGGCGTACGTATAAGGAATATCGTGGAATGGGTTCGCTTGGGGCGTTGGAGCGGGGTGGTAAAGACCGGTACCAACAAGAAGGGCGCTTCGGTCCCAAACTGGTTCCCGAAGGCATCGAAGCCCGTGTTCCCTATAAGGGTTCTCTGTCAGGAATTGTGTATCAGTTAGTAGGAGGATTGAAAGCAGGGATGGGGTATTGTGGATGCCGGTCGATTCCTGAATTCCAGAAAAAAGCGAAGTTCCTTCGACTGACGCAGGCTGGTCTTAGAGAAAGCCATGTCCACGATGTGGTCATTACCAAGGAGGCTCCCAACTACAGGGCTGAGGTGGACTAGCAGTAGATCCTCAGGCACAGGACGCCACGTGAATCCTCAAAATCCAACCGAAGATGGAGTCCTGCCACGATAGCATCATCATTCTCGATTTTGGCTCTCAGTACACACAACTCATTGCCCGTCGAATCCGTGAGAGTCACGTCCATTCAATTATCCTTCCCGCTTCCGCTACCCTAGAAACTATTCGGGCCTGCCAGCCAAAGGGTATTGTTTTCTCTGGTGGACCTGCCAGTGTAACTGAGACTGTGACCCCATCTTGGTCGAGCGAAGTGCTGACCGAGGGCGTCCCGGTTTTAGGGATTTGTTATGGCATGCAACTGGTGGCTCACCATATGGGGGGGCAGGTGGGGAAAGCGGCCCGAAGAGAATTTGGGCGCGCTGAGTTGACGGTGCTGGACCCTTCAGACCTGTTTCAGGGAATTGCTGTTGAAAGGCCGTTTCCGGTGTGGATGTCGCATGGGGACCGAATTGAGACCCTTCCGCCTGGATTTACGATTATTGCCCAAACAGCCAACTCTCCAATTGCCGCGATGAAGCTTGTGAATGGCTCCAAACGGTTTTACTGTCTGCAGTTTCATCCCGAGGTGGTCCATACGACGAATGGGACCAGGATTCTCAAAAATTTCGTGTATGACATTTGTGGATGTCAGCCTACGTGGACTATGGGCTCGTTCCTCAAGGCGACTGTGGAGGACATTCAAAAAAGAGTTGGAACCGGCCGAGTTCTTTGTGCCTTGAGTGGAGGGGTGGATTCAGCAGTGGCGGCGGCGATGACCTACAGAGCCGTCGGAAAGCAGCTCACGTGTGTGTGTATTGACAACGGACTCCTGAGGAAAGAGGAAGCTGCACAGCTCCAAAAAGCGTTTGCTTCCTACGACGGCCTGAATTTTCGAATGGTGGATGCCTCGTCGGAATTCCTTACCGCCTTGGCGCGTGTGGTGGACCCGGAAAGAAAACGAAAGATTATCGGGCGCCAATTCATCAAACTCTTTGAAGCCGAAGCCAAAAGGATGGGCGATGTCTCGTTTTTAGTTCAAGGGACCCTCTACCCGGACGTCATAGAAAGTGTGAGTTTCAAAGGTCCCTCCGCCACCATTAAAACTCATCACAATGTCGGTGGGCTTCCGTCTCGAATGAAACTCAAATTGATTGAGCCCCTTCGCGAGCTGTTTAAGGATGAGGTACGGGCCTTGGGGAAAGAACTCAGCCTCCCGGACGACCTGTTGTTCCGGCATCCCTTTCCGGGGCCTGGTTTGGCAATTCGAATTCTTGGCGCAGTCACTCCTGAGCGGTTGGCCATGCTTCGTGAGGCTGATGCGATTGTTCTCCAGGAGATCAGGCAGTTTGGGCTGTATCGAGATTTATGGCAGGCCTTTGCGGTACTCTTGCCCATTCGTACTGTCGGGGTGATGGGGGATCAGCGGACCTATGAACATGTCGTGGCTGTCCGAGCCGTAAAGAGTGTGGACGGCATGACGGCAGATTGGGCGAAGCTTCCTCATGAACTCCTGGAGACCTTGGCGAATCGGATCATTAACGAAGTGAATGGAGTGAATCGCGTCGTCTACGACATCAGTTCGAAACCACCTGGCACGATCGAATGGGAATAAAGGGAAAAGGCCATCCATGAACGTTCGGCTTCACAAGGTGATCGCGGCGAGTGGCCTGACTTCCAGGCGCCAGGCGGAATCTCTCATTAAAGCAGGGCAGGTGACGGTCAATGGCCGGGTGGTGCAGACCCTGGGGTCCAACGTTGATCCGGCTTCCGATCATGTGAAAGTCAACGGCCGGCATCTCAAACCGGCAGCACCTGAAGTGTTTCTTCTCCTTCATAAACCGCCTGGTTATGTCACGACAATGAAGGATCCCCTCGGTCGACCGACAATAGCCAGCTTGCTGGAGCAAGTCAGTCTCCGAGTTTTTCCTGTTGGACGGTTGGACTACGACGCCGAAGGCCTTCTGCTTCTGACCAACAACGGTCAGGTCGCGCAGGCCTGTTTGCATCCGCGCTACCATGTTCCCAAGACCTATCTGGTGAAGGTTTCAGGGGTACTGAGTGGGGAAGAGATCCACGCGTTGCGACGGGGTATACAGCTTGAGGATGGGCCGACGGCTCCCGCGATGGTGAAGAAAGCTGGAATAGCCCGAGTGAACTCATGGATCGAAATCACGATTTACGAAGGTCGAAAGCATCAAATAAAGCGAATGGTAGAAGCTCTTGGCCACCGCGTCGTCCGGTTGAAACGCACGCGGTTTGGTCCCCTCTCACTCGGTGATTTGCGCGCAGGGTCGTATCGCTATTTGACGGATTCGGAAGCGAATGCGCTTCGGGAGGTTTTTCATCGGCATTCCCCGCCACCATCAAAGGACAAAATTTTGCTCAGGAACGACTTGAAAAATCCTATGAGAGGTGTGGATACTCGCCGTTTCTTTAAGAAAGGGTCCATCCCATTTAAGGGACAGGCTCGGCCCCAAGCATTGCAGCCAAATCGAAAGGGTCGTCGTACCCGAGCTTATCGAGGTAGCCAAACCCGCGTGTGAAACCAATAGGGGAAAAAAACTCTTTCCTCAGTTGGTGAGGCGAGGTGCTCACTTTCAAAATGGGGGGGAAGAAGATTTTGCTTGATTTCTGGCCTAAAGGGAGTTGTCCTCATTGATCGCCTTTTGTTGAACGTGGTCTGATATTCTGAATTTGACTCACCTTCGCAAAAGCCAAAGTTGCCATCCTCTGCCGTAGCCTGCTGCGGAGGATAGATAAAGCTGCGGGGCTCAACTTTTACCCTTCTGAAAAGGAGTCAGAGGTACACGTGACGAGAAGCCACCAATGTGGAGAGCTGACTCGGGGTCATGTCGGACAAACCGTCACCCTCATGGGCTGGGTCCATGGGCGTCGCGACCATGGAGGGGTGCTCTTTGTGGATTTGCGTGACCGTTATGGTATCACTCAAATACTCTTTGACTCTGAACGAAATCCTTCCGCTCAGGAGCAAGCTTGGGAGCTCAGAAACGAGTTTGTCGTCGCGGTGACTGGCGTGGTCCGGTTGAGGCCAGAAGACTCCATCAACCCTCTCCTCCCCACTGGAGAAATTGAGCTGGAGGTCTCAACCCTTGAAGTTCTCAACCAAGCAAAAACCTCTCCGTTTGTGATTGAGGATCAAGTTCAGGCCACCGAAGCCCTTCGTCTGAAGCATCGATATTTAGATCTCCGGCGACCGAAAATGCAGCAACTGCTGCGTCTCCGCCATGAGGTCGTCCATCAAATACGCCAGTTCCTTCACCGGCAGGGGTTTCTTGAGATTGAGACCCCGATCTTGACCAGGAGCACGCCCGAGGGGGCCCGGGATTATTTAGTTCCCAGTCGGGTCAACCCAGGCGAGTTTTTCGCGCTTCCTCAATCGCCACAACTGTTTAAACAGATTCTCATGATCGGGGGAACCGACCGTTACTATCAGATTGCCAGATGCTTCCGGGACGAGGATCTTCGCCTTGACCGACAACCGGAGTTTACGCAGATCGATCTGGAGATGTCATTTGTCGAGAGGGACTCGGTATTGACCCTTGTGGAAAACCTGCTGGCCACGGTCTTTAAAGAAGCGGCAGGCATAACGCTCCCAACTCCCTTCCCTCGGATGAGTTTTGAGCAAGCCCAGTCCCAATATGGAACCGATAAGCCTGACCGTCGATTTGGATTGCAGCTTCACGACCTGAGTGACGTTGCCAGGCGGGTCAATTTCCAGGTATTTCGAGAAGCCGTGGAGGCAGGAGGCTTGGTGATGGCTCTGGTGGTGAAAGACGGAGCGAGGCTCTCTCGAAGTAAAGTGGATGGGCTGATTGAGGTCGCCAAGGGATTTGGGGCCAAAGGGTTAGCCTGGGTCAAAGTCATCAAAGATTGGAAACTCGATTCCGTCATAGCCAAGTACCTTGATCCAGCCTTGTTGCAACAGGCCTTGCCGGAGGCGGGACCGGGTGACTTACTTCTGTTCGTCGCCGACCAAGCCAAGGTCGTGTATAGCGTGCTTGGACGGTTACGTGTTCATCTAGCCGGAGAATTGAACTTAATTGACCGGGAACGGTGGGAACCCCTATGGGTGCTCGACTTCCCCCTCCTCGAATATGACCAGGACGCCCGGCGTTATGTGGCCATTCACCATCCGTTTACCGCCCCTCGTGGAGAGGATCTTCCTCTCCTCGACTCCAACCCCTTACAGGTTCAGGCCCAAGCCTATGACCTTGTGTTGAATGGATTTGAGTTGGGGGGAGGGAGCATTCGAATTCATCGCAGTGATGTTCAACAGCAGGTTTTTGATTTATTGGGAATCAAGAAGGATGCAGCCCAGGAGAAATTTGGGTTTCTTCTCGAAGCCTTGGAATATGGGGCCCCACCGCATGGAGGAATTGCGTTAGGGCTTGACCGGTTGGTGATGCTACTGGGAGCCACGGAATCAATTCGGGACGTGATTGCCTTCCCCAAAACGCAAAGGGCGCAATGCCTGATGACCGAAGCCCCTTCTCAAGTCAATCAAGATCAACTCAAAGAACTCCGGATTAAATTGGATGTGGAGAGTTGAGCAGGCCTCAGAGGGCTAGATCTGCTTGATTTCTACCACGATATTATGAAGCCCCGTGGCGCCGGATGGTTGTGGGCGGGTGATGTTCGAGGTTTGGATTTTCCCGGTCGCATCGACCGCCCGAACAGCGACCATAGCCTTTCCCGGCTGAGGTGGTTTCCAGGGGTAATTCCAAACGACCCATGAATAGGGGGACTGGGGGGGCTCAATCTCGGCATCCTGCCAGCTTTTTTCTCCATCAAAACTGAGTTGGACCTGACGAATGGTATGAGGACCCCCAAAGGCGATTCCCCGAAAGTGGACGTTCGGCCCGGGGACTAATTGATGATGGCCAGGACTATCCATTCTGGAGAAAATGTGAATGGTTCCGTCGTCCGTCCATCCTTTCCGCTGCCAATACCCGTGGTAGTCACCATTGTACACTTCAATTTCTGTGATCCATTTCACATTCTTGATTCCGTAGAGGCCTGGAACGATGAGACGCAAGGGAAAGCCGTGCTCCTTAGGTAGTTTTTCACCATTCATCAAATAGGCCAGCATGACATCATCTTGCATAGCCCTGGTGAATGGAATGCTATCGTCGTATCCATCGGTTCCTCGGAAAATGACGTCACGGGCGGTGTCCTCATCAGCACCAACCTCTTTCAGGAGGGTTTTTAGGGAAATACCTCGCCAAATGGCATTGCCCAGGCTTGTTCCACCAGGAAGGGTGTCGATGCACATGAGCGTGGAAACCTGGTCGAAGGGTTTGCGATTTAAAATGTCGCGCCACCCAAGAGAAGTGGGATGGGCCACTTCCCCTTTAATGAGCAGGCGCCATTGTTCTTGATCCACGTCCCGAGTCAGGTTGTAGGGAGAGTCCATATAATTCACGACATAGAATTTGGCATTCGGTGTAAAATACATCGTCTCCCTCGGTGGCACGGCAAACATGCTGCCAAGGTCACAGCCCATTTGAAGGCCGCTGAGACCGGTGAGGGCCCCCAAGCCACTGAGTGTTAAGAATTTGCGACGGGTTAATTCCATAACCGCCCTTGCAGGCAACCTAAAGGTAGACTTTCAAGACGGGTAAGAAGGGAAAACAACAATCCTCATTCATTATCTTATAGTAGCATGTGTTCTGCAAGAATGGTGAGTGGAAACGACATTCTCAGGGCGAGAGAATGATTCTTGAAGGCCTCGTGAACAAAGGCATCTCATGAGAGTGCTCATTACGGGAGGAGCAGGGTTTTTAGGCAGCCACCTTTGCGAGGCATTAGTGGGTGAGGGCCATGAAGTTGTCTGCATGGATAACTTTGTCACGGGGCGCCCAGAGAACATTGCCCATCTCCTGGGCCATGAGCGGTTCACTCTCATAAAATACAATGTGTGTGATTACCTCCATGTCGATGGAACACTCGATGCGGTGATGCACTTTGCCTCTCCGGCCAGCCCGCAAGACTATCTCGAGTTGCCCATTGCCACCCTGAAAGTTGGAGCGATAGGAACTCATAAGGCCTTAGGGCTGGCGAAGGGGAAACGGGCCAGGTTTTTTCTGGCCAGCACCTCTGAAGTCTACGGGGACCCATTGGTGAATCCCCAAGACGAGTCTTATTGGGGGAATGTCAACCCATTAAGCCCCCGTGGGGTCTATGATGAAGCCAAGCGATTTGGGGAGGCGATCACCATGGCCTACCACCGGTTTCACGGGTTGGATACCCGGATCGCCAGAATTTTTAATACCTTTGGCCCTCGCATGCGAGTCAACGATGGACGGGTGGTATCTAACTTCATTGTCCAGGCCTTAAAGAAGAAACCCCTAACGGTGTACGGTGATGGTTCCCAAACACGGAGTTTCTGTTATGTTGACGACCTTGTCCGAGGCATTGTGAGCTTGCTCACCACACCCTCCGATTCGAAGGCGATGGACCCTCAATATCTTGCCGATGTCCGATTTGGTCGGCGCGAAGGAGATTCAGGGAATATTCATTACCCCGTGAATCTTGGAAATCCTCGTGAGACCACGGTATTAGAGATTGCCAAGCTGGTTTTACGCATTACCAATTCACCGAGTGGTATCCAATACCAACCTCTGCCGGTGGATGATCCAAAAGTTCGGCGTCCCGATATTACTCGAGCCAAAAGGGTAATTAGGTGGGAACCGTCTGTGGACCTTGAGGCGGGGCTAGAGAAAGCGACTGAGTACTTCAGGAAAATTATTTAAACAACCCTATCTTTATAGATGAGACCAGAGCGGCTGTAGTCTGGTCGACCACTCGACTCGCTCCTCCGGGGTGATCATGACACACGCGCTACTGGTTTCATCCCGTGGTTCTTCCTTTAAAACTCAATCAGCCATCCGTTTGGCAAAATGGAAAGATGAGGGACCTTTCCGTGATGCTTCAACGCACTTCGCACCTTGCGGTGCGTGGCACGTTTTCACACAAAGGAAAATATTCCGGTAAATGGAATTAGCCTTGAAGGCCGAATCTGACCTCCTTTTTTTGTGTTGGTTGAGGGACAGGATCCGGTCAAAGATTCAAGGCAAAACGTAAAGCCCGAGAAACATCCTGCATCTTTTGGGGAGGTAGTGAAGTGAGGAGGGCACCGATTTTTCTTTTTGATACGGTTTGAATGTGATCGCAGTTAACGGCACATTCGCGGGTCATCCCGTCCTGCTTGGACAGGGAGACTTCACTGGGGATGTCCCGTACGGTGCTCGTGATTGGTGCGATTGTGACGTCGCCCAGAAATTCGAGAATGGAATCCCGGGTCAAGATCAGAACGGGACGTTTTTTGTCTGGTTGGGTGAATTGGTACCATCGCACCTCCCCCCGGTTCATTGACCACCCCAAGCCTGCTCGTTTTCCCAGACATTAAACTCAGTCTCTTCAACAGGTCTTTTAGCGTATCCAGCGCGGTGTCTCTGTTCGAGGCGAGCGATGGTGTGCCTGCTCAGTGCATCCCGCAACGCGTCTCGTGTAAATGCGGATCGTGTGGTTCGCAGACGCTTGACCATCCGGTCCACGGCCTTGACGAGGTTTTCATCAAGTGTCATTTGAATGGTCCTCATGGGTATCCTCCAACCATGTTGATTATTATAGCTATACTATTCCACATAGGGTGTGCCGTCAATCGGGAGTTTGCCAACCCCAAAATGGGGATAAAGGGGACATTCTGGTTTTTTGAATGGGGACAAATGAAAAGATAAAAGGGGTGGGGAGTTTTTTTACCTCACCATCAACCAGATGATTTCCCAAGCTGGAGGAGCCGAACAGAGAAGTTTCACACGCATTGCTCTTGGAACTGTCACCTTTAAGGAGGCCGGTCCCCCCGGCAGTACCGCACCCAAGCCGAAAGAGGTCGATCTTTTTCATGTGTTCCCTCACGGAGGACCTCATTCGCCTGCCAGATTTCGCAAACCCCGACTTCTGCATCCAACCAGTCTGAGGTGCGATTATTCTTTTTTTTCGTCTCCCGCTTTACGCCTCCCGTCTGACGATTCCTTCGCTTGTTCGGTTCCGGCTCGCCCGGGTTAGGGGATATGCTCGAACAGACAATATGTTGCGTAGGCGGGGGTCAGGGATTCAAGGCACCCTGATTTTGCTGTGCGGTCAGGTGCGAACGCACTTGCTGGACGTACGTCTTGAAGGGATCGGGCATCGGGAATGGCGGGTAGCCTCGAAGCTGAAAAATGGACCAGTTGATCACGTAGTGGGGAAACCGCCGGTCCTTGGAGGAGTCAAGAGGAGGATCCTTTGACCAGTCTTTACCTATCAGGTGCCGCACGAGTTCCCCACGGCCAAAGGCTCGAGTATTGCGTGGTGGGTTCTGAATGGCCAGCTCGACTGCTGTTTCAGTGGTGAGTCGAGGGGCACGGCCTTCTTCCTCCAAACCATAAAATAAACCGCGTTGTGGATGGACGTTGTGATACTCCAAGTCGAGGCTTCTCAACCACGGATCTTCCCAAGTCAGGTGTTCCTCTTCGCGGAAGGACTCCAGGAGCCAAAGCTTGGAGGCCCAATCAACACGGCCGATAAGCTTGTCATAGGGCCCATGTAAATCAGTTAATACCGCTTCCCACTCTTCCAACACCCAATCGGTTTCTTCATCTTGACCGCGGCAGTGCTTTTGTGCGGCCTTAAGGAACTGTTCTTGGATATCGAAAGCCGAGGCTCTTGCGCCAGAGGCCAGCCGAACGATCCACTTGCGGTCGGGGTCCCGGGAAATCTCTTTCAGGGCGAGGACGGGATCATCCAAATCAAGTCCCGTTGGCATATGGCCCTCTTCAATGAGCTGTAGCACCAGACCCGTGGTGCCCATTTTGAGAGCCGTGGCTGTTTCCGCCATGTTGGAGTCTCCCAGGAGGAGGTGAATCCGGCGGTATTGATTGGGATCCGCCAAGGGCTCATCGCGGGTATTCACAATCGACCGGTTGTGTTGCACCCATTCAAAAAAATCATTCACGATGTGGTCAGCCCTCTGGGAGATTTGATAGGGAATCGTCAATCGGCCTGAGGCGTCGTGGGATCCCGGGATTTTGCTGTCACCCTGGTGCAATGGGATCCAGCTTTCTGAGTTTTCCGCCGCACCGATCCGGCCAGAGCCCGTGAAAATCTGCCGGGTGACAAGGAAAGGGATCAAATAATTCAGTCCCTTAAGGTTGAAGGGAAAGCGTCGGGTAACCAAATAGTTTTCGTGTGACCCGAAGGTGGCATCAGTTCCGTGATCGATGTTGTTTTTGATGAACGAGACCTTCTCGCCCAAACCCAACTCTTCCAACGCCTGTTGAATTAACCGGTCACCGGCTCGATCCGAGGCGACAAGATCAAAAAGGGTGTTGCATTCGGGAGAGGCGAACTCCACATGACCCATGTCCACATAGAGACGGCCGGCGTTGAGGAGAAATCCTCCATTCCCAGGTGGCTCATCGTAACCGCGGTAATGCTGGTCGAGCACCCCTTGGTGTTGGGTACGGAATAGGTGGTCGATGACCCGGTGGGCCAGCCAGGATGGGGAGTGATCAGGATCGTCGCTGTTAATCAGGAGACCGTATTCTGTCTCAAGACCGAAAATGCGGTTTAACATGGGTAGGAAGGCGATACACCCTGAGGCCGTTTAAAACTACCTAACCTCCTGAAGCACTGTCGGAAGCAGCGACCGGGTTTCCTCTGGTGAAAGGGATCGGTATTTGGAGCTACCAGGAGCATTCCGTTCCAAGACCGCACATTCCAGGGTTTTCTCGGAAAGGGTGTCCCGAAGGTGGTCCAGGATTTTCGTTTCGTCAAAGGCGGGGTCATTTTGCACAGTTGTCGCCGGGCCGGACTTGTTTGGCTCGTCCGGCTTGAGCTCCTCTTGGGTTTGGTGCAGGGAGCCTATGGCCCAGGTCTGTAAGGCCGTTTCCACAGAAACCTGGAGGGTAGGGGGCGGCTGTGGGATTTGACTTTTTACGTAGGCCATCATGTGGCGCTGAATCTCCGGGGTTGCGCCGAGAACGGCCCACCCAGGGGTCTCTTCAAAGGCTCCGTCGTAGTCAACCGTGAGGAAATGGTCTTGCTCCGGTTTAGCTCCCAATTCAGCCAGGAGAATTTTTATGATAAATGGAGCCCGGAAAATTTCTTCAAAGGCCTGCTTGATGACAGGGGCCAGCCCATACTTCACCAACCGCGAGCCGGTTACGTCGCCGGGAGAACGCTGAAACCCTTCCATGTGGGCCATATCCAAGAGGGTAAAGCGGAGCTTTTCCAAATCGGCCGGATGTCCCATTCCAGCTAATCCGATGCGGTCATAGATTTCATAGAGTTTGGGCGTGCCTTTGCTAAAGGTCAGAAGCACCGTGCCCTCGGCGTAGGAAAGGGCGACAACGGGGCTTCCCTGGCGTAATTGGTCATCAAGGTACTGGCGGCGGTTGCCCACCGCCTCAACCCATCGATAGGGTTCCTCATACATAGTGAGCGACCTGTGTGGCGAACAAGTCCTTTAATTGTTCCGAGGAGATATTTTGGACTCCTTTGTCCGTGATTCGCTTGACGATGGGATAGAGATTGGCCTCGTAATTCACCCCACCCGTGGCCGAATCAAATTCGGCGGCGCTGGTGAGCAGCCTCAGGACGATGATGATAGCCTGTTCTTCATCAAGGGTGGCCAAGGGTCGATCCCCCCAGCGGTTGAGATAGTGCAGAATCCCGCGAATCGTGGGGGATCCCGATCCGGAAACAGCATGCTCAACCCCTTCAAACTCAGCCCCGAGAATGTCGTAAAAATAAATCTTTCCACATCCTTGCTGGGGATCAAACCCTGCAAAGACGGGAGCCACCGCGCCCGTGCCTGCTAGGGCAGCAGGGACGTTTTCTTTCAGGAGGTTCGAAAGGGCGCGGAGTTTCCCCTCAAAGCTCAAATCCTGGAGCTGGCTTCGCCGGAAATATTTAAAGGAGTGTTCGAGAATTCGCGCCATTTCAAACGCGGTGGCCGGGACACCCGCAATGGCCATCACGCAATAGCGGTCGAGTTCCAGCACCTTATCGGTGCGATCGTACATCACGGTGTTTCCTGCCGTGGCGCGTCGGTCCCCCGCCACCAAGACTCCATCGCCATATTTCATCGCCAGAACAGTGGTTCCCCGGGTGATCAAGGAGAGATTCGGATCAGTCACCCCCGAGGCATGAGAGGGGAAGAAATCCAGTTTATACCCATGCTCATGAAGAAGTTGGAGGAAATCACCTTGTGCGCCCATGCTGTTTATTCCCCTGTGCGTTGACGGTATCGCTCAGCCTGCTTAGGATCGACCTTGCGCATCCGCTTGAGGAGATTATCTTTCTCGGGTGATCCCGGATCAGGCCGTCTTGGGCCGCCCCCTTCTTCAGTTGGGGAGGGTGGCTTAGGGAGTGGATCCAGAGGCCGCTCGCGCCTTTGGAGGGTGACCATATCAGGTTTCCAGAGCGGGTGGTCGTTTGGGATGGGGGGACAACTCATAGTCATAACCCAGGCTCCTTTTTCTGCAGCGTATCCTGCGACAAACCCAAAATTTGGGAAAGTGTTCGGCCCTCTTCAATGTTTTGCCAAAGCTGGTGGATGCGGTTGGGTTCAAACATATCATTCATATCAAGAAACCGCGGTTTCAGCCAACCCTTAAATTGAATGTGTTCCCATTGTACCGACTTGATCTGGTCGCGAAAATGCTTGACGCATAACCCTCGAATGCCACCACGGGTATCGCGGGGTCCGGATGTCATCGCCGCTTCAATGGCGGCCTCGGTACACAAACGTTCCACCCGTCCCTCGGCTTCCAACCCGAGGTATAACCCCCGGTCGGGGTTCAGGTTATGATACTCCAGATCCAAGCTGGCTAGCCATGGGTCGCTCCACTCCAGACACTCCTCTTGAACAAAGGATTCCAAGAGCCAATACTTCGTCACCCAATCAACCCGGCCAACCAAAGCACTCCGATCACGCTGTAGCAGGTCCAAGGTTTTTTCCCATTGTCGCAAAACCCAGTCTGTTTCTTCATCTTGCCCAGAGAGGTGCTTTTGGGCGGCGAGGAGATATTCGGCTTGAATATCTATGCCGGAAAGGGTCCCACCCGTTTTGAGGGACACCACCGCCTTGAGGTCAGGATCCCGGGAAAGAGTTTTTATTGCTGAAACCGGATGGTGGAGTTCGAGGTCAGGGGCCGCCCCCAGGCCGATCAGATCGAAAACAACCCTGGTGGTCCCCACCTTCAGCGCAGTCGCATACTCGCACATATTGGCGTCCCCGACGATTAAATGGAGGCGACGGTACTTCACTCGATCGGCATGCGGCTCATCCCGCGTGTTGAGGATGGGACGATTATGCATGGTGTCTACGCTCATGTCGGTTTCCATAAAATCCGCCCGCTGGGAAATTTGGAACCGGCCGTGTTGACAGGGGCTGTCTTGACCCTCAATCCCCACTTTGCCGGAGCCGGCAAAAAGCTGCCGACTGACAAGAAACGGCAGCAACCCTTTGGCAATCTGCTCAAAGGGAAGAGCCCGAGGGATCAGATAATTATCATGACACCCGTAGCTATGGCCGTGGAGGTCGGTGTTGTTTTTATACACTTGGACGGCCGAGGTGCCCAGCGCCCGGTTGCGCCGGTTGGTCGCGTGTTGAACGATGCGCTCACCGGCTCGGTCATGGGCCACGAGGTCCTGAAGAGACCGGCATTCCGGAGTTGAGTATTCGGGATGAGTATGGTCATTGTAAAAGCGAGCCCCATTTTCCAGGACCAAGTCGCTTTTCAATTCGTAAAACGAAAGGGGCCGCTTGGCATCGAGTTTGGAGAACGCTTCCTCCTCACGATCTTGTTGAAGTCCGGTCACGCGAAATCCTCGCTGGTCCTCGTGTGGATCCTCCCCTTTGTAATCCCAGGCCTGTTCAAACTTCCCGGACAGATGAGCGCGAACCAATTCCATGGATTCCACCACCGGGTCTAGGTCCTGGATATCCTCACGGGTGATCCCGTATTCGGTTTCGATTCCAAAAAGGCGGGGGGTATTCATTAGGATTCACCCGTCAAATAAGGTAGTCTTCTAATTGTTTACGAGTTTTGGCAGCGGTTTGGGTGACCCGGAAATGAGGATTAGACGAATAAATGTTACCCGAAGCGGAAAGGTAAAGAAATCAGCTTTACCACACCCAAAACCCGTGAGGGTTTAAAACAGAATGTACTACCCCGCCGCAAGCAGTGGGGTTTCTCAGTCGTCATTCCCGCGTAGGCTGGAATCCAGACATGAGAACTGGATACCCGCTTTCGCGGGTATGACAAACGGAGCAAGCTGCGGGGAATCTAATCCCAAGAGATTGAAGAACACGGAATACTCACACGTCCGTTAAATAATAGCGGTGATGAGGCGTTCTTCCTCGGTGCGCCCTTTTCTCAAGGAGGAGATGCCGATTACTTGATCCGGGTGGTGATCGAGAAGTTTCAGCCATTCCTCGGCGGAGTCATCCGGTGGTAAAATTTCCCCTTCTCGGAATTCATCTTGAGTGGAGGTCAAAAGATCATCCATGGTCAGGCCCGCTCCGGTACCCTGGATGGTCCGTTCAATCGCCCGTTCTTTCGCCCGTTGGACGATGGAGGACAGAATCGCACCGCTGAGCATGTCGCTTTGATACAGGGTGACTCGTTTGCCGTTCCGAAGGCGAATTCCTAACACACGGGTGTCCTCGGTGCGACGAAAGAGGTTGCCGATGGTTTCCCCAATCAAAGCGTCACATGCCGAATGCCGGTCCCCCTTATGCTGGGCCAGAAACGCTTCATCAAAGGGAAGATCCGCATGCAAATAAATCCGCAAAATGTCCATGGCCTCATCTCGGCCAGGTCGGGTGACTTTGATTTTGCGGTCGATTCGTCCTGGCCGTAACACAGCCGGGTCAATCAAGTCCGGGCGGTTTGAGGCCAGGATGACGACCACGTCCTGAAGAGACTCAATCCCGTCCAGTTCAGCACAAAACATCGGAACCAGCGTGTTGGAAATATTGTACGAGCGCAAGGCCCGTCGGGTCCCTAACACCGACTCAGCCTCGTCGATGAACAGAAAGGGGAGGAACCCGGCCTTCCGACGCTCTTTGGCTTGGGCAAACAGCTCCCGGATAATGCGTTCTGATTCGCCCACCCACATATTTAAAATTTCCGGTCCTTTGACGTGGAGAAACGTTCCCCCTGAAATCGGGGGCAGGTCACGGCCCTGTTCAGGGGTCGCCGGTGATCCAGAGGGTGTCGTTCCCTGCTCACTGACCAGTCTGGCCAAACTTGCGGCGGTCGCCTGCCCAATGAGGGTCTTTCCGCAGCCGGGTGGGCCATGCAGGAGGAAACCCTTGGGCTGGGTGAATTGGTAATCTTTGAACGTCTTTGCGTGGAGGAGGGGATATTCAATCGCCCGGCGTATGGAATCAATGGCAGGCTTTTGCCCCCCGATTTGCTCCCAGGTCACCGTGGGAATGCGATCAAGGTCATGCCGTGTGGCGTGATCGGGTTCAAGGCGTTCGAGAGCCAGCCGGTGGTGTGGATCGAGCCGAACCTCATCACCCGATTTGAGTTCGATATCCTGGAGATCACTCCCACGATCAAGGAGCATCCCCGGCCGGCCAGGCTCGGAATCCAGGCGAATGCGGCCATCCTTGAGAACTTCTTTGACTTTAATGATGGGGCCGTTACGGTCGTAGCCAAGCGTGTTGATGACCACATACGCTTCGTTGACGAGGATTTGCGTCCCGAGCTTGAGGTCGTCCTTCTGAAGGCGGGGATCGATGTTGGCGTAAAACTCACTCCCACCGACCGCGATGCGGGCGATGCCTTCTTCAGGGAGATCCAGAAGCGTCCCAATCCGGTTGGCAGGGGCCGTGAGTTTTTCTACGGCCGTGGCCAGCTTTTTCAGCTCAGCCTCGCGTTGTTGGCGCGTAGCCCCTTCTTGCAGCAGGAGATGGCGGATCTTGTAGAGAAGCTTGTGCTCCGGGGTTTCTTGGGGAAGGGAAGCCAGGCATTGGTCAACCAACACCAGCGGATCCTTGTCTCCATGCGGAGCGGAATCGTTCGGCGTCTCCGACGGGGATTCCGGTTCTTGATCGAGTCGGTGATCGCTCATGGAAGCACCATCATAGCACAGAGCCAAAGCTCAATTTTTCATTATCTAAGGTCTGCTTACTAGGTGCAAGGATACCATTGTTCACAAGCTAGGGATACCCCGTAAAGCGTGATGAAGAACAGAGTAATCCTGACCCTTGGATTTTCCAAAAAGTTCAACTCGACGTTTCTCCCTAGCTTGCGACGGGGTGTCATTGTATTTGATCCACCAGTTCAACTCCAAAAACACCACGAGCCCCACACCCGAAGGTAGGGGCTCGTTCATCGAGCTGGCAATGATGGAACTGAAGGTGATGGCCTTAGGCTCGACCCTTTCGCATCCGCCAGGCCACTAAGCCTGCCAGACCAGAACCCAAGAGGAGTATCGTGCTGGGTTCTGGGTTCATAATCGTGTCGGGGGAATATCTCAGGGTGTCCAGTGTGAAACTAAGTCCACCCAGTGCAGAGATGGTGACCGATGGAAGAGCGGGGATGTGCGACCTGACCGACACCGATCTCGATCCGGTTCACTCCCTGAGCCGACACTCCCCCCGAATCAGCAACCTCCCTCACTCCCCCTTCGGCTTCCACTCCCTGGCCAACCGTTGGGCTTCAGCCAATTTGCCTGGAGTAAATGATTCCTCCAAGTAGTTCTGTTTGGTAGCCGCGTCCTCAATTCCCTGCCACGCGGCAAGGGTTACCCACAGATACGCTTTAATAGAGTCTTGCGGTACCCCATCCCCGTTGTAAAGCATCGCACCCAGGTTGTATTGGGCCTGGGCAAGTCCCTGGTCCGCGGCGAGGACATACCACCGGACGGCTTCCCCATAATCCTGAGCCACCCCACTGCCGTTGTCATATAAAACCCCCAGGTTGTGTTGAGCTTGTGCGAGGCCCTGCTTGGCAGCAAGGCGATACCATTGTGCTGCCTTTCCATAATCTTGGGACACTCCCAGGCCCTCCTCGTAAAGGACCCCCAAGTTATACTGGCTTGTGGCAAGTCCCTGTTCCGCAGCTTGGACATACCCCCGGGCTATGTGTTCGTAATCCTGCGGCACCCCTACGCCAGCCCCGTCCCTCTTACCTAAATTCACTTGGACCCCCGTCTGCCCATGAGAAAATTGTTGATTTGTGCTGTCCATGGCTCGACCTCCTGTGTTGTTAAGGTTAATGGTTGAAATAGTTCGTACGCTACATTACGAATCGTACGTACGCCACTTTACGAAGCACGATCCAGGCCAGTGGGAGGATCCACAAGAGAAACGCCCACGATAGTGACAGAACGGAATGAATAATCAGGAAATCTATTCGGTTTTTGAGGTGGAAGAGTCAGGGGTTCCTGTCAACCCCTCGCTCGCAGGTGGAAAAAATTCAGACAGGGGATCGAAGTGCCAATTGACGAAAGTTACAAAACCCCAAAAATTGTTGTTGGAAGGGAGAACAAACCGGGCCAAGTGACAGGGCCGAAAAGTGGCAAATTTGCTGACGGGGATTATGGCGGATTTTCAAATAACTTGTACTCCAGATTCTAAGGGCACAAGACGGCGACGAAAAAGGAGAGACCACTCGTGGTCACAGATGTCAAAGTTTTTGACGGGAGGGCCGTGGAGGAACGTGAGGGCAGAAAGATCGAAAAAGGGTCTTAATGAAACAGGCTCATTTCCCTTGCAGGAACAGTGTTTGGGGTTACTATTTGCTGAGGGATGAATCGGGAGGAGTTTTCTGGGATAACAATTTGGATAGACTGGAAAGAGTGACGATATCTTCTACCGGGCCTAACCCGGTGAAGGATATTGGGTCAAGCTGTTTGGGCTGGGTCTGCTCCACAGAGTTCGATTGGTTCTTGGGGCCTTGGGTCTGTTCCACAGAGCTTGGTGGGTTCTTGCGGCCTTGGGCCTGCTCCACAGGGTTCGGTTGGTTCTTGCGGTCATGGAATGCGGTGGCAGCAATTTGAGTGGTCACGGTTATAGAAACATTTGGGGCTATTCCTGACAAGCTCATCCGTGGCCTTCCTGTTGGTCAAAAGCAGGACCAGGGAAAAGTGGGGCTTGCGATCTCTATCGGCTAATCCTAAGAAAACTGTAGAGAAAAAGGAGGATGGGCACCGCCCGACTCCATGTTCCACCCAATTAC
>JACZVJ010000165.1 GCA_022572725.1 Nitrospinota bacterium
GCGCCTTGTGGGAGAGCAACCACCGGGGTTCTAGCCTCTGGGGCCGGTGGTTTGTAGCCCAAGGAACTGTGAGGGCGAATGGGCTTGTACTCTTGCCGCCACCCTTCGATCAGCACTTGAGCCTCTCTGACCGTAGAGAAGATTTCGCCATTCAACAGGCCATCTCGTCATGTTCCATTGAACCTCTCATGATAGCCATTCTCCCAGGGGCTGTCTGGTTCGATCAACAAGGGTCCTACCCCAAGTCGGGTCAGCCACTGACGGACCGCCTTCGCCGTGTATTCTGGCCCATTGTCTGAACGAATAGAGTCCGGCTGGCCATGTTCCACACACAAGTCAGTCAGTCGAAAGATCACAGCATCAGTGCGTAGGGAACGCGCGACCTCGATGGCCAGACATTCGCGGGTGTCCTCATCCACAATGGTCAGCAAATGCAAGGGACGGCCCTCGTGGGTACGAACCACGACGCAATCATAAGCCCACACATGATGACGACGGTCTGGGCGCAGCCGCACACAGGAACCATCATTCACCCAGCGGCGAGGCGTGTGGGTTGCTTCTTCGGCACTTTCAACCCCTCTTGCCGCCACATCCGCTCTACTCGCTTATGAGTGACGCGCCAGCCTTCTGTCTGAAGTAAGGCGGTGATCCGCCGATACCCATATCGCCCATACTTCCTGGCCAGTCCTACAATTGCCTTCGTTCAGGCTTCCTCATCACCACGGGGATGCACCTGATCCCGTTGGGTGAACCGGGGTTGCCCCAGCACCTGACACGTGTGTCGTTCGGCCACGCCTAATCGGTGACCGATCGTGCGGACCGCACGCCGTCGTCGGGTGGGGCGTAGAAGTTTCCCTCCGCAGCTTCCTTCACACTCAACTTGTCCAGGGTCAGCTCGGCGACGGCTCGCTTCAACCGGATATTCTCCCATTCCAAGTCCTTGAGTCGCTTCGCCGGATCGAGTGTGAGCCCCCCATACTCATGCCGCTAGCGAGAGGAGGTGGGGTCGGGACTACGCCACTTCCGACAGATGCCCTTGATCGTTTGCCCTTGGGCGAACAGCACTTCCGCTTCGCGAAGTGTGTGAATGATGTGTTCAACGGAGAATTTCACGCGTGGCATAGGCCCCTCCTTTAAATTGCCCCAAGCCTGTAACATAGACTCAGGAGCGGTTTAAAGGGGGCAGGTCAACCTCACCACTGCCATTGCAGCGGGTGGCGATGTGCCATCACTCTTGGAAGCGAACCAAGATCGGGAACACCGGAAAGCGAGCCTTCTGGAATCTCTAGGTCAATTGGATGGCTTGGGGGAGGTCGATCAATTGGATCTGCGCCGTCTTGAGAACCACCTCCGAGAAAGGCTGGACGACTGGAAGGAATTACTCACACGCCACGTGCCTCAAGCAAGGCAGATCCTCAGAAAGCTATTGGTGGGACGACTCGTGTTTGCGGCAAAAAGTGATGGAAAATCGGGAGGTTACGCCTTCAGCGGCCAGGGAACCCCTGGCCGCCTACTGGCAGGATTGGTTGGTGCAAAAACGTTGGCGTCCCCAACGGGATTTGAACCCGTGTTGTCGGCTTGAAAGGCCGGTGTCCTAGGCCAGGCTAGACGATGGGGACGAGACGTCAAAAGCTGAACGACAAGTTTTGATGGTAACAAAGGGGGTATTTTGAGTCAAACACCTTACTGACATACTATTGCTGGAAAATACGTAATAACTCGAGACCACCATGCTCTCAAAAACGCGACAAAGTTTCGTGGAGCCCCACGGCTTTATCCACCCTCCGTAGCAGACTACGGCGGAGGACGGGCACCCGTAGCTCTTTGCGGGTAAAAGGCCCCCGACCCAAAACTTTGGTGGAAGGAGTAAGCCCTCGGACCACACCTTCAAGAGAAAAAGTCACCGGGCCTTGGGTTGCCCTCCATCTCTTGACCATCAGAAATTGAATGAGGAGCACAAGGGCAAGTGAGGGCCAGCATACAGCCTGGGGATTGTCTCACCCTCAAAAGAGAAGGGGTCGCAAATTCGAGGGGCATGGGACATTGCGATCTGTGAAACACAATGGACAAAAGGTACGTACGGGAGGGAAGGGGCGATGGAGTGGACCTATAAGCCGGATTCTGTCCCGCCTGGATCTACCAAAACGGGGGTGATCATCTCTCTGGAACTCGGGTCGCCCCGAGCTTCTAGCAACCTACCCGAGAACATTGGCCGGGCCAGCCTCTCCCGAATTGACGCCATCCCCCATGTGAGGTTTGCCGAAACTTCCTCCTAGGGACCAGGCGATTCGGTGCGTTCTCCTATTTGGTTTTGCTCCGGGTGATGCTTACCATGCCACCCATGTCACCATGGATGCGGTGGGCTCTTACCCCGCC
The DNA here is from genome assembly GCA_022572725.1 of Nitrospinota bacterium. GTDB lineage: Bacteria > Nitrospirota > Nitrospiria > Nitrospirales > UBA8639 > JACZVJ01. The sequence continues at coordinate 2,377 of JACZVJ010000165.1, forward strand.
TTTTCACCCTTACCAGCGCAGAATCCGATTCTATGGGGGGACCATAGAATGGGCTCTACCCTTCGGCGGTGTGTTTTCTGTGGCGCTGATGTCGGATCACTCCGCCTGGGCGTTACCCAGCACCCTGCCCTCTGGAGTCCGGACTTTCCTCTCATCCCTTTCCTTGGAGAGATGAGCGACCACCCGATCCACTCCCCTCGCCCCAAGGAAATGATAAAGGTCTCCACCGGAGGATGCAAGTCATCACCACGCAGGGTTATTGGGGGGCCTTTTATTCTTCAACCTTCTCCCCGGACTCCGTGGGTAGATTGTTATAATCCCCAATGGCCTGCTCCCAATAAAGAATGCGGTGACAATAGGGGCAGCCCAACAATTCATCCGACCGTTTCACCTGGGTAAAGAGCTGGGGTGGCAATTGAAGCTGGCATCCCTGGCAAGCACCTTCCCGTATTGGCACGACCACCAATACCTTAAAATTGGACTTGAGAGTGGTATAGCGGCTATAGACAGACTTGTCCAGCAAGGCCAGAATGGCTTTCTGCTGTTGTTCCAGTTGGGTCAACTCGGCTGCCAACGTACTGGTCAGCGATTCGAGCCGAGCCTTCTCTCGCGTGAAAGTCTTTTCAGCCTCCGCCACCTGAACCTGGACCTCTTCCAACTCTTTCTCCTTTTGCTCACCTCGCTCAAGAATGAGCAAAACTTTCTCTTCCAGCGCATCATTTTTCTTGTTCGCGAGCTCGATTTCGAACAAATGGGCTTGATACTCCCTGTTGGTTTTCAATTCTGTTAACCGGGCCCGAAGTTTTTGAATGTGCGCTTCTTGTATGCTCAGGTCTTGCTCGCTACTACGCCGCTCAGCCGCAATCGCCGCCACGGCAGCGGTGACTTCCTTTAAGCACTTGGTCGCCTCGTCTAAGGGAGACTGAGCCGCCTTAATCCGTTCAGGAAGTTTTCGTTGTTGGTCTTGAAGGGAGTGGTTCTTGAGATCGAGCTTTTGAAGCTCCACAAGGAGGGAAAGTTGAGAATTCAAGGACGCCTCTGTGAATTGAACAACACGATCTTCACCAAGTGGACAGCGATTTGGTCTGTTCGAGCATTCATGAGGGACCAAGACTCGTGGGCCCACCAGGACGTGAACCTGAGACCAGCCGATTACAAGGGACCATACGTAGTTTCATGATGGGTCATTTTGTGTATCCGGGATCACAAGACCTGCGGTAGGACAAGCAATCTGTTAACCTCGTGGTATCCTGGTAAACCTCATTTCCTTTTGGAACCGTGATAAAACTGAGATGGCAGTCACTCGCAAGCAACCCACCCCGCTCTCGTGTGCCGAAATAAAAAAGGGGCCAACCTCTTCACAGTTGGCCCCTTCCGGCATCCTGTCCGATCATTACACCCATCGTTTTATCTTACCAGATCCTCTCCCTTTTGAAAATCCTCAAGAAACGGGGCCAAAGAGAGGTGTCCAGGGACCGATCCGCTGGCGTGTATCCCATGAGGGCTCGGGCCTGCCGGAGCCTGTCGCTCCTGAAAAAGCGATTGCTTCAGGTCGTCCGTGATGGCTTTGAGGATGCGAGGGTCGTTCACCTACAAGGTGCCGGTCAGAATGAGGAGGTTCCACCTGGCCTGGTTCCGAAAGATGCGGGGAATTGTTTGCGTAAGGACTTGGGTGAGCGAATTGACCTCGAACAGGTGGACATGGAGTAGTCCGTCTTGCTCGGCAATCCGTTCGATGGCCTTGATTTGGTTCACCGCGGATTCGGCTGGGATGCCCAGCGCCCCAGGCGTTGAGGGATCTAGGGCTCAGTCCGATAGCCAAGCACCACAAAAAGAGCGGCCCGCTCCATCGGCGTTTTGGATCTGATCTAACCGGGTCTCTTTATCGATCACCTTTCTCTCCACTGAAATACTTGCCGAGACCATCGCTCATTTCCCACCCTCGCTCGCTTATTGGCTACCCCAAGTGTGAGCATGCTTGACCGGTCCAGCCAATTTTAACCGCAGAAGAAACGAAAATCTGTAAGACGGGAGGAGGAGGAATCTGGATTTTCAGATTAGACCGATTTTCCGAGGGGCTTCTAAGTGTACAAATGGCACCAGACCTTGTGCTCCTCTTCTCCAGGCCGGCCGACTTGAATAAGGTGTGGGTCTTCGGTCTTACATTTTTCCATGACCTGAGGGCAGCGAGTATGAAACCGACACCC
>JACZVJ010000067.1 GCA_022572725.1 Nitrospinota bacterium
GTCGCGAGGGTGTGCTGGTTTGAGTCAGATGTTTCGATCGTTTGAGGCGAATAGTGGGGCCTATTGAACGAAAAGGATCGGAAGATCTGGCCAAATCCAGCGCAACCGCAGTAGATCAGTCTAATCTCGGACAGGCTCCTAGCCGACCTGCGCGACAGGAGCAAAGGGTAAGGTAGGGAGAGGTGCATAGCCGCTATTTTAAGTGGAAGGGGATCGATGGTCCGACCCCCCCCCACGAGCCTTTCCGAGGCGCGGACGCGAGCCGGTCCATTTCTCTTTGTCGGAAGATGGCCTCCCAAGTCCGTTTTCCACCTGTCCCTCTCCGGCAGGACGCAAGCTGCCGGGTCCTCCTATCAGAAAAGCGGGATGAATGGCAGCCCCGAGTGGAGGCCACCCGTTCCTGGGTTTGGAAAGCCCAGTCTGGAAGGGGGAGTTCTTTCTTCTTTTTTTGGGATTTGGATGGGATTCCTTTGTGCTTCTTGAGCAAATTGCAGCCCAACCCCTGTCGGAAAGTTTGCCATATTTTCATTGGATGAATTCGGGGGCGATCCCTTCGGTTGCATTTTAATTTTTCAGGTTTTGTTCCCTCTCTTTTTATTGGTGTCTCACCCACCGTTTGAATCCTTTACAGTCCCCTGAATCTTTGGTTCCCCTCCCGCTTCGCTGGGTGGGTCAAAAATCGTCTAAAACCAATGACATACATATTGATCCCAGGCTTCCAATCCAGTAGGCACCATTCTTGAAAGGTCTTCTTATACCCAACGAGGTCCGTTGGGGTGCACGTCATGAGTTACCTAAAAAGGAGGGCTCGCCATGTTACGATTATTTGTAGGGATGATCATTGGGTCGATGATGGCTATTTTGGCAGCCGATGGGCCGGCGACAGCCGAACGCATCCTGACCAATGCCTACACCACGGTGACCCAACCGACTTTCTTGGATAACCCTTTGTCCGCTCTGTTGTGGGTTGCCTTGTTGTGCTGTGGAGTGGGCATACCAATGTGGTGGAAGCGGAGACAGGCTCGCCCTACTCTCTCCCAGTATCACTTCCTGCTTCGGTGACTTTCCCCCTTTGAGGGATGTCATTGGTGGGTCATTGGTGAACAAATTCCTGACTATTCTGGGAGAATCCGTCAGGTGGTTTTGGCTGGTTGCTTGGAACTTTCACAACCCAAAGTCTTGCCCCCCAAGCTGCAATACCCTTCCCGTGAAGCGGGCTCAAGGCCTGGCTTTCTTTGTCCTTGGACCAATCAGAATAGGGCCACCATGAAAAGATGGTTCCGTTCCCTTTGCTCATTCTTCCCTTATTTTGTCGGCCGTTAGTCAAGGCCGGCTTTCTTGGCCTAAATGAGTCCGGTTCCGGCCTGTGCTTTTAAGGGGTCCCCACTTTTTAGACTTTTAGGTTGTTCGTTGTTTCCCCCCCCTCACACGAGGAATTTACTTTTCCCAGGCATGAGGCCTAAGGTGAGTTTCTCTTGAATACGGCCAAAACTCAGGTTCCGGCCTTTCATGAAATTTAGGATTTGGTTATGTGTAGTTCTGTTTGTTGAAGGCATGGTTTTCTGAATTATGCGCAGCGCGACCCAGAAGAATCGAATAGGAGTCCGAGGCCTGGCTCTCCTCCGTCCAGCCCCTCCCTCTTTGGTTTTGGCTTTTTTTTGTGTGGTGTCTTTGGGATTGGGGGCCCTTGCACCATTTGGGGCTCAGGCGGGTTACACTTCCGAAATCATGATTCCCCAACCTCTGAGGGGAAGCAGGGTTTCTCCCCCCGAGCATACTCTCCCTTTTTCAGTGTTCCGTAGCGCTGTGGCTAAAGACCTCTGTGTGACGGTAGTCAATTTGGGTCCTGGTCACACAACAGTCCGTCTCCTTCGCAAGGACAACCTAGTCGGTCGTTTTACGGTTGTTTCACAAAGTATCTCGGCCATGTGCTCCACGGCCACGACCATTGAGTTGAGGTGCTCAACGGCGGCTTGTAAGACCCTTTGGAAGGTCTTGGAGGACCACTAAACCCGCCATACATTTCCTCTCCGCCTCCATGAGCCGGCTCTCCATTTTTGGAATGAACAATGACCTCCCCCTCGTTCCAGGAGCTCGACGGGCTTAGGTGGAGAGCCTTCCTAGTTGGCCTCGGGATTCTATCCTCAAGGCTCAAGACGGTGGGGTACTGAAGGGAATGCCCCCTTGCTTTGAGTCGCGTATCCTAAACCAACTATCTACGCGGGTCGCTTGTCTAGCAGGTTGTTGAAAAACCATTTTGGCACAGGGGCAACATCGCACTCCAGGAGATCAGGGACGGCATCAGAACAGCCCGCAGGATGGCCCAAAAGGCCGTCGTCCAGCGCGGCCGCAGCAAGCGAGGAGGCGGAGGAGGGGAGAGCCCCGCCCGTACTCTTTTCGGTACGTTGAGCCTCCAAGCGCCGCGAGAACAAAGCTGGCGGACTTTTTCAACATCCTGCTAGTGTTGGTTTGGGTGTTTCGCTTAAAGTTGGGGTGGGTCTTTAGATTTACAAGGTGATGACCATTGGGGGAGCCCCTATCACCAGCCATGTGGTCAGGACGATGAGCACCATTCCGACGAGAATGATCAGGATGACCGTCCCCCAGTGGGTGGTCGACTGAGGATAAACCAGTTCCCTCTCAGATCCAAAATAGGGGGGGTGGGACGTGCCTCTATGATGTGGGTTCCCATTCGAGTGAGTGGCTCGAGCTTTTTGCTGGTTCCTGCTTAGGATTTTGGCTTGGCGGATTTCTCGGCGTTCCTCCAGCAAGCAGGCTGTTTGATACCAATACTGTTCTTCAAGTTTTAAGAGGGTGTCTCGGTTACCGAATCCAAGGGCTTTTTCAAGGAGTGGTTGATAGGTTCGATCGAGTTTCTTGAATCTCCACCAAAGGGACATACGTCTGAACATTACCCCAATCACCAGAGACTCCTAACGTATTGGCTTTACCAGGCAGGACTTTAACCGGTATCTTCAGGGAGAATAAGGATGATGCATGGCGATTTCATATCCATTCCTGACTTCCCTGTCCTGGCGGATTTGTTGCATCATTTCTAAAAATTGAACGACAGCTGCAGTCCGTGATTCCACCCCAAGCTTGGTATAAATGTGCTCAAGGTGCTTGGAGGCAGTTCGAGGGCTGATCTGAAGGATCAATCCAATCTCGTTGTTAGTCTTTCCCCTGGCCACCCACTCGAGGACTTCCACTTCTCGACGAGTGAGCCCTTTTTGCTTTAGAGCAGCCAGAGCATCCATCCCGCCTAAGCTTTCAAAAATACCCACCATACCCATATTCAGCACCTTTCCTCTTCACCCGCCTGAATTGAAACGGGGAACCAGGTTTTCTTTTGTTGGGTTACAAAAACCTTTTGAAGTTGTTAATTGGCAACTTGCGGGCCAGAATGGGATGGCGGCCATGGGAAGTCGAGAAAAAGTTTCCAACCATTTGTTTTTTATAGACTTTTTTGGTTCGGGTCGGACATGCAGCCCTTGCGGGGTTGAGTGAAAGGGGGACCAAAAGTGTAAAAAAAATTTACGGGGTTTTCGAGTTCTTTCCCGAAAATTGAAAAGAAGCGAGGAAGGTCAAAGACTTACAGAAAAATCCATAATTGTAAAAATTCCAGACATGGTTGAAGGAGCAGTTTGAAAAATTCATGGATCTTGGGTGTAAAAACGTGCAGAAACAGCATGCTAGACCGAAGAACTGCGAAATTCCAAGAGTGGAAACTTTTCCGACACCCCTTGAATTATTGGATTCCTTGATAAATGGTCTGCCCTAGCCCCCATACAAGAACTTGGTGGGAGAACATGGTTTTTGGGCTTTTGAATCTGGAAGGATGCTGGAAGACTGGAAGACATCCTGACGTAGGGAAATTTCCCCTGGTTAGGAGATGGTTGAGAATTTTTTAATTTCACCGGCGAGAAATTATGGACTGGGGTTAATTTTGGCTACTCGCCTAAGTTTCAGAAATCAAGGCCCTGGTCATGATTGTTGGCCGACTCAAGATGTATCCCTCTTTTGAGCGGCTTGTTTTTTTACCCTGAATCTCGTTAGGTTACATTTTGCATGGTTGCTTGTTGCTTCGCGTCTCCTCGTCAGGAAGGGCGGGGAGCAAAGAGGTTCTCTGGTGCATTTCTCTCGAAAGGGATAAATTCCCCTCGGGAAAACTAGATTCATGTGGAGGTCCATGAAACTGAATATTTTCAAGTTGTCGGTGGCTTCTTTCTCCCTTCTGCTGTTAATGGGAACTGAAGCGCTCGCTGCTACTTCCAATGAAAGGGATTCACTCCGGGGATTACAGGGGGTGTTGGTTAAGCGAGTGGATTTCAACTCCCAGCCGGCGAACCTCGCGGGAAAACTGGTCGTTCAGGAAATCCGCACTGAAGTGGAGGGCCAACTGTCTCAAGCCGGCATTCTTATTCTGGATGAGGGCGGGTACCCGAATTCAGTTGAATTGCCGTTCCTTCAAATTCAGGGTGCCATCAGTCAAATCGCGAAAAATTACTATGCCTATAGCATTTTCGTGGAACTTTACCAGCGGGCCACCCTCTTGCAAAATTTGAGCAGACCATCCGTTGTGACTTGGCGTGAAGGAGCCCTCTCGACCGGAAGTATGCTGAAATTGCGTGAGCGGATCAGGTTTCTGATGAACAGGTTTATTCAGGATTATAAAGAAGCCAATTCCCGGGCCTCCTATGCCCAGTCTGTCTCGCTCTCCCCCTCTCAGCCGGTTTACACCCCTCGTGCTTCCTACTGACACCCCCAAAAAGTCGGGGGCCTTTATCCCAAAATTTCCTTCCAGATGTCGTGTCGCAGGTTCGGGCCCCTCTACCCATGAACGATAATTTCCTTTTCTATTCGAGTGATGGAGTAGTTCCGGGTATGGCCCACCGTTGCTGGGGCACACAGGATAGACGATGGAGGGTTTTGAAAGGGACCGAACCGATTATTCCTCGGTATGTGCGCTTGGAGTGATTTGCCACAAACTCCAATCCACGGCTTCTCGGAGTTTCTGGAGCTGGGGGTCATTAGATCGGGTAGTCCAAGCCTGTAGGCCTAGTTTTTCAAGAGGTTCGACGGATCGCTGATCGGGCATCTTACCCAGGGCTTTCACAACTTCAGTTTGGACCTTGAGGTCGAGGTCCGGGGTCTGGACCATGGTCAAGAGGTGGGGAATAATCTGCGCACCTCCATTTTGCGCTCCAATTTCCCCCAGTGCTTGGACCGCGGTAGCCTTGGCCTCTACAGACTGTGAGGTTTTTACAAGGTTCATAAGGATGGGTGTAGCTCGCTCTCCCTGGCGACCGAGTGCGAGGATGGCTTCCGTAGTCAGGCGTGGATCCGTCATGGTTTGTTGGATGGCCTCCAGCATGGAAGGTCCTGAAAGATGGCCTGCCAAAGACATTATTTTCAATCTCGTGGCCCGATCGGTTTGAGGGGAGGTCAGAATATTCGCCAAACGGTCGGATTGTTCCCATTCGGCAGCCAGGGCCAGGTGGAAATCGCTTTCCTCAAGCTTGGTGTAGAGGTGGCTGAGTGCAAAAGCTCCGGAGTTGTGAGCGTGAGTATGTTCAGCCGCTGTCCAGGCCTCTTCAAAGTCTGTCCGGACTTCATGTCGCCAAGGTCCGGGTTGGCTATCGATCCAGTAAGTCAACTGGCAGGCAGGTCCTTTCCAAAGGCGAGATGGGGAACCAGGCCGGCCTGCATCCCCACCGAACTTCGTGATCCCGACCCCAGTTTTCCGTTCCTCGCATTTCACCTTCAGCGTGACATCATGAGGCTTACTCACCGTTTGAAGAACCGTGTATCCCACTTCTCGAAGGCGTTCGGACACGACCTGAAAGAGAGGCTTTGGGTCAACCAGCCCCTTTTCTGTGAGGGAAAGGGCTTTGAGTATAATAACTTGGGTGTTTCGTAACCGATTCTTTTGCTCCGACTCCAGGGCTGCCCCGCCAGCATTCGCCTCGTCGAGAGGATTGAGAGAGATCATAAAAGTTAAAAAAATGGAAGCCCAACGAAACCGCATGCGTTTTCCTTTTTTTGAACTATGCCAGGGGCAGGACGGGATACAGAGGAATGAGGGACTTTCTTACCCTCCGTCCGACCTCCTTCTTCCTGCTTTTCTTTCAACCCCCTGGATTAGCATAAGTCATCGCGAATCCAGCGGAGTTCCACAGGATTGGTTAAAGGGTTGGGTGGACAATCCTTCCCCCTCCCTGAAAAGACTCGGAACAATAGCATAGAAATGGACTGGACAATGGGAAAGAGTCATGGGGTTGTAACCAGCCCCTGGCAGAAGCCAAAGAAGTACAGGGGGAAAAACCCCTGGCCTGCAAACCCTACCATAGGGCGAGAGAATAGGGCAGTCAATTGTAGCCTTACCAGGGAATCGGGTCTAAGGGGAGGAAATTCCGGCCCATCCTTCAGGCTCTTCTCCTCTGAGGGGAAAATCTTCCTTAATCTCTGGTTTAGGAAAGCCGAGAGCCACGTGTGATGGATCACGCAGCCGGCATGGGTGCCGGAGCGATATCGTTACCCCTTCAGTGAGATTGGGGAATGGTTGGGAACGGGAGGAATTTGTCCCTATGAAATATTCTTGCTCCAAAAAGGTGAGATGGTTCTTGGCAGTCGCCATCTTCGCTGGTCTTGTAGGTGCAGACGACGGTAGGGCCAATCTCTTGGAGAATGGTTCTTTTGAGACAGGAGATTTTTCTGGGTGGGAAGTCTTTACCACGGAAAATGGGACGGTCGGTCAAGTTGGGTTCCCGAATATCATGGAGTTTGATACCAATGGGAATGGAAAGGCGACCAACAGTGCACGGTTCCAGGTAGGGCAGCACAAGTTCGAAACCGCCGGCGACACCAGGCAGGGAGGTGGGCTCTACACCCATTTTACGGGGAAGGCCGGGATTCTCGAGATTTCGGTGGATGTCGCCTGCGCCTTTTCATCCAACACTAAGCGAAGAAATTTGGATGGCGGCCTTTTTGAATTACTGTTGGATGGGGAAACGCTCAATCGTTTCCACATTGGTCCGATTCATAAGGGCACAACCAAACGCGGGACCCTAAGGGCTTCCTCACCTATTACGGCTGGGGTCCATCAAATTCGAATCCGAATCACCCGGCCGTTTGCCTCCATGGCAGCGCCGTTTCAGTATGTGGACAACGTGGTTGTTCTCCAAAAACCCGACTAGCCTCAACAACAAAGAGAAAAGACCATCCTTCCTTGTCAAGCGTATGCGCGGGAATATCTGCCACCCTTGGAGTTTCAAGTGTGAGGGGCAATCCGCCGAAACAAGAAATGATCTTTACGTGTTGTTGAGAAAAAGGGGGGACTCAGTCCCGTGGTTATTTCAGAGCGAAAGGTCAACGATGAAGTGGTCATTGAGAAACTCGTTGGGCGATTTGACCAAACGGCACGTCAAGCATACAAAGGGAGCATGGATCTGGCTATTCAGGCCGGGTATCGGCAGGTTATTTTGGATGTGACAGAGGTCTCGTTTATTGATAGTACTGCGCGTGGTTGGTTGGTTCTTTCGCAGCGAAGATTTCAAGACATTCGGGGGAGGCTGAGCTTAGTGGCCCGGCACGGATTTATTCGGGATATCCTAGAACTCACAGAAATCTCCGAGTGGATTCCAATTTTTTCTACCCAGGAGGAAGCCATTAGCGCCACGACAGTCTCAGTAGCTTGAGCCTGAGGTGGTTAAACGGCACTGTTTTTCAATGGGCTTTTTGAAGGGACATGAGCGGCGAAGGGTAGAGAAGGAGCGGCGGTCAAGCCCCCGAATCGGAACATTAAAAGATTCCAAGCTGGATGCAGAGGTGCGCATTGGTTCTACCAAGACCTACTCGGCCAAGGTGGTGAATCTGAATTCCCAGGGGACGCTTCTGGAGTTTTCTCGACATCAATCTCCTTTTGTTCGAGTCAATGAAAAAGTTTCCATCAAGCTCCATCTAGGCCGGGATGTCATGTGGTTCGCCGGGGTGGTCAGGCATCGCCATGCCGCTCGGGTGGGAGTGTCTTTCCATCGCAGTATTGGAGGTCCCAAACAGTTAGGGCTTATCCTCAACCGAATTTTGGGAAATCCAGAACGAAGAAGGAGAAGACCACAGGCCGCGTAACCGTTTCCCTTCTTCCCCCATCAATCTTAGGGAAAAGGTCCACGTAATTTAACCCCTTTCCCTTTCCATCCCCTTTTTCTTCCTCAAAATTTCCGTTCCAGAATGCGTTCATGATCTAGTGGTCAAAGGTGACCACTGATCTTGTCCCGGTTTAAGGGAGAAAAAGGCGCCAGGAGTTTTTTATCACAAGTTGCCTGCTGGACGGCAACGGACTCAGCCTCCCGCCACCTTTCCCACTCTATTCACACTTCCGAGGGCCTTCTTCTCAGGAGAAGAAGGTCTCTCTTGTTTTTCTCTGTTTTCCCGCCTCTTGGCCACGCCTGGGTGGAAATGGCTTTGGGGCCTTTTGCCGAAACAAAAGGCTCTCGTCCGCCGGGGCGAAACCCGGCTTATAAAAAAATGGAACCCTAGATTCCCACTTTCGTGGGAATGACAGGTGGGGAAAAATCGGTCGGGTGGGAAGGAGGTGTGGAAGCTGGTGAAGATTGAAGCAACTTAATGGCGCTGAGGATTTTGGTTCCGGCGGTTGGGTAGGTTTTTCTTCTTGATGGGGTTTTGGGTTGACAATGTACATTCCATTCTAGGGAAGGATGAATCAATATCCTTGTAGAGATGGATCTCAAAAATTCGGTTGTCGTTAATGTCTAATGCTTGGCAGAGGGCGTCTTGTGCGATTTTTAATCCGCCGTCCAGGTCACGTTTTAAGAGGGAGGGGAGGTAAAAGTGAATGGAAAGGGCGAGATAGTGTGTTTGTAGCGAGTGAAGGAGTGTCTGACGTTGTGGAAATTGAGCCAGGGTGGCAAGAACGAATTGGGCAATCGAGGCTTTGTACCGGCGGCTGAGTGAAGAGAGAACCCGCCGGCCATTGACCGTGGCGTATTGTTGGTTAATGCTGGGAGGAATTGGAAGGGCCAATGCAAGGTGGTTGTGGGAAATTGAAATCCTTGTCAGGGAGGGAAATTCCCGATCCGTTGAAACCTTGGTCCGCCCTGTGTCCCTCATCGTTGGCGGTTTTGTGAATTCAGCGAAACCTGAGGCTGAGCCCCCCCTTACCCTTTGGCGGGGATGAATCCAGAGTTGAGGGATTTTAAGAGGGTCTTTCTTGGTGAGTTCTTGGTGAAGAATTGGAGAGGGTGACCCTGCCACGGCAGAAAGGGCTCAGAGGAGGTTGAGCATTTTCCCCAGATTCTGCTCATATTTTTCGTCATACTTCATCACATAGCGACGCCAATTGGACGGGTTCCAGATTTCCAGCTTGTTGTACATGCCCACCAGGACGATCTCCTGGTCATCATCGATCGGAATTTCCTTCCGGAGTCGACCGGGAATTAAAATGCGCCCGGCTTTATCAATATCCGAGGAGGCCGCCTCGGACACGACATAGTGCATGAAGAGGCGGCTTTGGTCTTCGTCGAAGGTTTCTTTTGCTCGCTCTAGGACTTTCTCCCACTCTTTGGCGGAATACGCTGAAAGGGGAAGGTCCTGACCCTTCACAAAAATCACGCTCTCCCCATCGGCCTCAATGTGCTCTCGGATGGGACTGGGGACAATAAATCTCCCCTTCTCGTCTAATTTGCACTGGTACTGGCCTGCAAACATCGATGCGCTCCCGTGATCCGCTTTTCCAGTTTCCTTCGTGATCCACTCCAAAGAAAACTCACCCTTTCCTACTTAGGGAAAACTAGACTAGAAAAATTACCTACGAATGTCAAGGTATTCTCAAGAAGTTGGAACATCTCCCTCATTCGGAAATGGAAGGCTCTTCCTCTCCGCCCCCGGCTTCCTCAAGCGCTTGGTCAAAATCTTCGCCCAGGTCTTCCCCCATTTCTTTGCCCATTCTCTTCATGAACCGAGTCATACTTTTCGGATCGTTTTCATCGAGATCCCCAAATTTGCTCGGATCCGCTAAAGCCTCCATTCTGGCTTCTTCTGACTTGGGTGCGGCAAATCGTGACATGAGACGTTCAAGGTTTTTACTTTGGCAGTGAGAGCAGGACACCTCTTGGTTAGGGTTCAGGATCAGGATCGTGTTTCGTTTTCGGCATTGAAGGCAACGGTATTCATAGATCGGCATGCGATTGCTCCGTGTCTGGTCTTGTGGGGAATGTTGGACCTAGGGGTTTTCCAAACCAAAGGCCTACAGGAGTTATCTAAACCATCCTTGCCAAGGTTTCAACATATACTTCGGCCGCTCCTGCTTTACGAAGAGTCTTCGCGCATTCGTTGACCGTGGTTCCTGTGGTGAAGACGTCATCAACCAACAGCAGATGTTTGCCGGTGATCCGGGCGGGTTGTGTGACCGTAAAGCTCCGGCGGAGATTTTTTAATCGTGCGGCCCTGTTTAACCCGGTCTGAGGTAAGGTATGGCGGGTCCTGAGAAGGACGTTGCATAAAACCGGGACTTTGTAGTGTCGGCTCAGGCAGTCAGCCAACAACAACGACTGGTTGTACTCTCGTTCTCTTAAGCGAAGGGGGTGAAGGGGAACGGGGAGAATACAGTCGATCTCGGGGGGATGGGCAAACGCTGCAATCATGAGATCGGCGAGCGGCCGCGCAAGGGTGACCTTACCATGGTATTTGAATTTGCTGATGGCCTCCCTCAACGGAGGCTTGTATGCGTAGAGAGTCCAGGCTTTGGTATAAGCGGGGGGACGCCTCCGGCAGGGCCCGCACAGGTGGAAGGGGCTGTGGGCTAAAGCAACCGGTGAGGGGAAGGGAAAACTGCACCGGGGACAAACGGGGCCTTGAAAAGAAGCGATTTGCGACCAACACGGTTGACAGAAAAAAGGTATTGGATCATCCCACAGAGCTTCCCCACAGCTTGTACAATCAACCGGGAGGAGAGTGTGAACAACACGGTTGATGAGCTGGGCAGGAGTCATCGTGGACTCGTGACTTCCCCATTCTTTGAGCTGTTTCACCTGCTAGGCGATGGCAATCTAGGCAATACCCTCGTTTCTGTCAAGGACGTGAAACAGTTTGCCCTGTTACATGCACCGCCGTGGATGATCTCTTGGTCTGTTGTGGGGACTCTCGATGTTGTGATATAGGTAGTTACCCTTCTTGCATTCCTCCGGGTGGCGACGAATAAATCCTCTTGATGATTGTGCATGACTGAGGGCGCGAGAAAGCGCAGTGGTGACATTTGTTCATGTTTGGAAGGAGTATCGGCGTGGGAACATTGTCATTCCTGCGTTGCGGGATGTCTCGTTTCACATTGACCAAGGTGAGTTTTGTGCTCTCATGGGGCCGAGCGGCAGTGGAAAAAGCACCTTCCTCAACGTCATTGCAGGTCTTGACCAGATCACGGCGGGGGATATTCTTCTGGAGGGGAAGTCCACCACTGGGTTTTCAGATGCTGACTGGACCAAACGGAGAAGGGAATTCATCGGGATGGTTTTTCAGGCCTTTCACCTGGTTCCTGGGCTCACCGCGGCAGAAAATGTGGGTCTTCCCTTGCTTCTCAGCGGCAAGGCTCCCAACATGGTGTGGCAGCGAGTGGCGGAGACCTTGGAAGCGGTTGGCATGCAGCACAGAGCACAACATCGACCTGGTGAGCTCTCCGGCGGGGAGCAACAGCGTGTGGCCATAGCGCGGGCAGTGGTTCATCGGCCGCGGTTAGTCCTTGCCGATGAGCCGACGGGAAATTTGGATTCGCATAATGCCGCCGAAGTGGTGGCCTTGTTGCGTCGGGTTTCTCGGGAGTGGGGGCAAACGGTCATTTTAGCCACCCATTCGGAGGCTGCCGCCCGAGAGGCTGATCGACGGTATCTATTAAGGGACGGAGAGCTGTTGGCTCCTTCCCCTCTTCCAACACCCCCGTAGGTATACGGTCTGAGGCGAATGTCCATAAACCTATCCACCGTCATTGCTGGAGTCCGATTTCCTAGCTGCCTGATGAATGCAGCAGGTGCTTGCTGTGTCACCCAAGAAGAGTTGGAAGCGCTTGGCCGATCCTCCGCCGGGGCGATCGTCACCAAATCCATGACCCCTCATCCCCGAACCGGGAATCCTAGCCCTCGGTATTATAGCTTTGAAGGGGGGTCGATCAATTCAATGGGGCTTCCCAACTTGGGGTACCCTGCGTACGCCCGACTGATCCCTGAACTCAAGCGGTTTGGCAAACCGATCATCGCCAGCATCGCTGGGTTTCGAAGTCAGGATTTTGTTGAGGCGGCTCAGGTGATTAACACGGCCAACCCCGACCTTATGGAGATTAACCTCTCCTGCCCCAATATCCCCGGAGAGCCCCAAATCGGGTATGACTTTGAAGGGTCAAAACGACTCCTCAAAGAACTTCGAAGCATTGTCCAGGTCCCGATGGGGGTCAAGCTTCCACCGTATTTTGATCCGGCTCATCATGAGGCGATGGCAGAAGTGCTCAATCAGGTGGGTGTGGCCTTTGTGTCGGTGATTAATTCACTAGGGAATGGCTTGGTCGTGGATCCCGAGAAAGAGCTGGTGGTCATTAAACCCAAAGGGGGATTCGGGGGCATAGGCGGAAAAATCATCAAGCCGGTCGCGCTCGCCAATGTCCGGGCATTTTGGAAACTGTTCCAGGGCCAAGTGCCTATAATAGGAACGGGAGGAGTGGTCACCGGGACCGACGTGTTTGAACACCTATTGTGCGGCGCGTCAGCAGTTCAGATTGGGACAACACTTGTGGAAGAAGGACTGGGGGCTTTCGAAAGGATCGAGAAGGAGCTTCAGGGGATTTTTGAGAAAAAAGGGTACCAGTCTCCGGTGGACTGTCGAGGAGCTTTAAGGGAATTGTAGACGCGTTGATCCTGAATAGGAGCGGCCCACCGTCAAGGAGAGAGCCTACCTCGAGACAAAGTTTTTAGGAAGGAGTCGGAGTATAAGACCCTGCCGCAGGAGCTGGGCGACATTTCTGACCCTCAGTCGCCGCATGAGGTTAAACCGGTGAACCTCAACGGTCCGGACACTGATATCCAACTGCTCTCCGATTTCTCGGTTGGTATGGCCCTGGGCGACCAGTCGGAGAATTTGCTTCTGCCGGACCGTTAACGACAACGCCTCGTTGGTCTTACTACGGAAATTGACTTTGGATTCTCGTGGCATGTTCTTGGCCTTGGCCATACTCCCTCCTCAGACTCCTGAACCCTATTCACCCATCGTTTTTTCCTAAATTACCATAGGTGGATTCCTGGAAACAACTACCTGCTGAATTATGCGTAATCCTCTTTTGGTCCTTGCCGGTCAGCACCTGGCGCATCACCCTATCCGCACCCTCTTGACGGTCCTTGGAATCGCGGTGGGGGTCTCGGCGCCGATGGCCATTCGTATCGCCAATGTGGAGGTCTTTCGGGCCTTTGAGGACTCGGTCACAGAGGTGGTGGGTGAGGCCACGGTTCAGGTGTCGGGTGGTGATATGGGAGTCGATGAGCGTCTCATCACGAGTATTCGGCACCATCCGGCTGTTCGTTCAGCCAGCCCCATCATTCGCGAGTCGGCTGTGATCTTTGACGAGACCCATCAGGGCAAGCCTGTGATGATTTGGGGAATGGATTTGGTAGAGATGATGGGAGCGCTTGATGTTCAGGTACCCCAAGATAACGACGGGACCCTTCCCTTCGACCACCTGTTGGCCCCTAATGCCGTTTTTTTTGGAAAAGATCTCATGGGCGAGTGGGGACTGACAGTTGGGGAGTCGCTCAGTCTGTTGATCGGTTCCCAAATATATGAAGTGGTGGTTGGGGGGGCAATCGAATCTGGCACTCGCGGAAGGCGGTGGGAATCCCTGGCGGTCATGGATGTGGCTGCGGCGCAGGCAGTGTTTGGTCTTGTCGGCCGTTTGGATCAGATCGACATTGTCACCTACCCTGGTGCGTCCGTGGACCAGGTGATCAGAGAGTTACGGGATTCGCTAGGCCCTGCTGTGAAGGTCAGCCGACCATCCCAACGGAATCGGCAGGTGGAGAGAATGCTTCGGGTATTTCAATTGAATTTGTTGACCCTCAGCACTGTTGGTCTTCTGGTGGGTGTGTTCCTGGCCTATAACACCGTGGCCTTCACGGTTGTGCAGTATCGTCGGGAAATAGGGATCCTTCGGGCGCTGGGGATGCTTCGGAGCCAGGTCAGTACGTTGTTCCTGGGTGAAGCGGCGGTCGTGGGCCTGCTGGGAGGGCTGGTTGGGACAGGGCTGGGCATGGTCCTGGCAAGCTTCCTCGTTTCCCTTGAGAGTGAAAGCGTGTCTGAACTGTATGCCGCGGTCACCGTGAGTACGCTGAGAATTCCACCGTATTCCTTTGTCTGGGGACCCGTCCTGGGAATGATGGTGGCGATGGTGGGGGCAGCCGGTCCTTGCTGGGAGGCCGGTGCAACCTCTCCGGCGCGGGCGCTGGCCCCCGGAGATTATGAAAATGAACGCCAGATGCGGAATGGTCGTTTCGCGTGGATGTCGTTGGCGATGTTCGCCATAGCCGGGGTGTTGATGCTTCAAGGACCGATCGATGGAATTCCAGTATTCGGGTACGCGTCAGCGTTTTGCTTGCTCCTGGGGTGCACCTTTCTGGGACCCTTGAGCTTGCTGCTGTTAAAGGGAATGATCCGGATGCCATGGATGAGCCGGACGGGGCTGGTCGTGCGTCTGGCGGCTGATCAAGTGATCCGAGCGCCTGGGCGGAACAGTGTCACCCTGTCCGCGTTGATGGTTGGAATCGCCATCATGATTGGGGTGGGAATCATGGTGAGAAGTTTTCGTGACACTGTGGAAGTGTGGATCGATCAAACCATGATGGCCGACTTAATTGTGGCTCCGCACTCCTGGCTGCATGACGCAGATGAGGGGGTGCTCGCCAATCGCCTGCCGTTGACGATGGTCGCTGAGGCGCGCGCGCTGCCCGGCGTGGCGGCGGTTGATCCCTACCGACAAATCCGGGTGGAAGTGGGACCACACGAAATCACGTTAGTGGCGAGAGATTTTCAGACTCACGCCGCGCGGAGCCGGTACCTCTTTGTCAGTGGGGATTCATCCAAAATCCTCCAGCGGGCCATCTTGGAGGAAGGGGTGATTGTGTCGGAAGTCTTGTCGGAAACGCTGGAAGTGAGAGAGGGAGATCGGATCAAACTTCCCACGGCAGCCGGCTGGCGATCTTTCCCGGTGATGGGGGTCTTTTACGACTATGCAACCGATGGGGGAAAAGTGGTGATGGATCATTCCCTCTATCAGCAAATATGGGAGGATCCTTCGGCGACGGTCTTGGCCCTGTACCTGGAGCCCGGGGCTAAGGTGGAAACGGTGAAGGCGGAACTCCAACGGGTCTTGGGCCCAAAACGATTGGTCTACATCATCAGCAACCGGGAGCTCCGGGCGGAAATCCTGGAAATTTTCGATCGGACGTTTCGAGTCACCTATGGATTAGAACTCATTGCGGTGTTTGTAGGATTCTTGGGAATCGTCAATTCGTTAGTGACCTCCATCGTCGAGCGACAGCGGGAGTTCTCAACGTTGCGAGCCATAGGAGGTGGGGCAGGGCAAGTGCGTGCGATGGTGGTGTGGGAATCGATGTTTCTGGGAATCCTTGGAGGCCTCCTGGGTTTGATCGGTGGCCTGCTGCTGGCCGTCTTACTCATTGAGGTGATCAACAAGCAATCATTCGGGTGGACCATTCAGTTCACACTATCTGGAGTCACCCTTGTGGAGGCGGTGGGAGTGGCCTTGGGCGCCGCGTTGGCGGCAGGGTATTTCCCGGCTCGCTGGGCGACCAACCGACCTATTGCCCAGGGACTGCGCTATGAATAAGCCAAAGGGTCTGGAAACACCCCAACCGTTGGGTGGGAGGAGTGACCTTCTGGGCCAAATCCCCCCATGCCCCCCTTTTTTAAAGGGGGGATGTTCAGGAGGGACCCCGTCATGTTCTAAAGGGGGGAATTGTCAAGAGAGGCCTTCCTGTGGTCGGATCAGTTGCAAATTTGGTGGAGTGGGGGGTGAGAGAATGTAGGGTGGGCAATGCCCACCTTCCACACATTTCACAAGCCGTCAATCACGTGCTGGGCTAAGACCTGACAGCTCTGTTCCTGACGGCTGATGGCTGAGTGCTGACCGCTATTTCGGATCAGGTGAGGGCGGGTTGGTACTCAGCCTGGATCTCAAAACCCATATCCGCGATCATTTGCCGGACTTCCGGAGCAGGTTGGCCTGGGGTTGTTAAGTAGCCATCCACAAACAGGGAATCGGCGATATAGAGAGCCAGTGGCTGGAGAGAGCGAAGATTGAATTCTCGGCCTCCTGCCGCGCGAAGTTCCCTTCGGGGGTGAACAAATCGGAACAGTGAGAGGACGGTCAAACACCGGTGAGGGGTAAGATTTCGACAGTGTTCCAAAGGCGTGCCAGCTATCG